>CAIKLM010000126.1 GCA_903828235.1 uncultured beta proteobacterium
CCGCGGCGCGCGCGCAGCCGCTGCCGGCGCGGCGCGAGGGCGACACCCGCGCCACCGAGGTCATCGGCATCCCGCTGCCGGCGCGCGGCCTGCACGTCGTCGAGGCCGAGTCGCGCCTGCTCGGCGCCGCGCTGCTGCACCCGCCCGTGCCCATGCACGCGCGCACGGCCGCGCTCGTCACCAACCTGGGCGTGCACTTCAAGCGCGGGCGCAGCTCCAGCCTCGTGTGGGTGACGGCGCTGGACCGCGCGCGCCCGGTGCCCGGCGCGCAGGTGGCCGTCAACGACTGCCACGGCCAGCCGCTGTGGAGTGGCCGCACCGACGCCCAGGGCCTGGCGCGCATCCCGCGCGGCTTCGACGAGCCCCGCGACGCCGGCGACGAGGCCGAGCCCCGCGCCGCGGGCGCGCCCCAGCCGCGCCGCTGCACCAGCCGCGACGGCCTGTTCGTCACCGCGCGCGCCACGCTGGACGGCCAGGCCGAGCTGGGCCTGGTGTTCAGCCGCTGGCACCGCGGCATCGAGCCCTGGCGCTTCGGCATCGCCACGGCCGAGGGCACCGTGCCCGACCGCCGCGCCCACACCGTGTTCAGCCGCACGCTGCTGCGCACCGGCGAGGCGCTGCACATGAAGCACTTCGTGCGCGACGAGACCGATCGCGGCCTGGCCCGCGTGCCCCCCGCCGAGCTGCCCGACGAGGTGGTGATCACGCACCTGGGCAGCGACACCGTGACGCGGCTGCCGCTGCCGGCGGCGGCCTGGGCGGGCGGCCGCGCCGCCGAGAGCACCTGGACCGTGCCGGCCACCGCGCCGCTGGGCCTGTACGACGTGGCGCTGCAGCGCGGCCAGCGGCGCTGGGGCAGCGGCAGCTTCCGCGTCGAGGCCTTCCGCGTGCCGTTGGTCGACGCGCGCCTGACCGGCCCCGCCGCCGACGTGGTGGCGCCGGCCGAGCTGGCCTTCGACGGGCGGCTCGCGGCGATGGCCGGCGGCCCGCTGCGCGACGTGCCGGCCACGCTGTCGGCGCTGCTGCGGCCGCGCTCGCCGGCCTTCGCGGGGCTGGAGGACTTCGTCTTCGAGCCGCCGCGCAGCGTGCCGCAGGCCGACGACGAGGAGCCGGCCGACCCCGCCCGCGTGGTGGCGCGGCAGCTGCCCGCGCGCACCGGCGCCGACGGCCGCGCGCGCTTCGCCGTGCCCGGCCTGCCGCCGCTGGACGGCCCCGCCGAGCTGCAGGTGGAGCTGGGCTTTGCCGACCTCAACGGCGAGACGCAGACCGTCAGCCGCCGCTGGCGCCTGTGGCCGGCCGCGGTGGTGGTGGGCCTGCGCGTGCCCGGCTGGGCCTCGGTGAGGAACGAGCTGCAGGCCACCGCCGTGGTGGTGGACACCGCCGGCCGCCCGCTGGCTGGCCGCGAGCTGGCGCTGCAGGGCCGGCATCACCGCGTGCTGAGCACGCGCACGCGGCTGGTGGGCGGCTTCTACGCCTACGACAACCGGCGCGAGGTGCAGGAGCTGGGCGAGCTCTGCCGCGGCCGCAGCGACGCGCGCGGCCGCCTGGAGTGCCGCATCGATGCCGCGAAGCTGCCGCCGGCCGGCGGCGAGGTCGAGCTGGTGGCCGTGGGTCGCGACGACGCCGGCCGCGCCAGCAGCGCCGCGGCGCGCGCCTGGGTGTCGCGCGGCGAGCCGGCCTGGTTCGCGCAGGACGACGACGACCGCATCGACCTGCTGCCCGAGACGCGCGAGGTCGAGCCCGGGCAGAGCGTGCGGCTGCAGCTGCGCACGCCCTTCGCGCAGGCCACGGCGCTGGTGACGGTGGAGCGCGAGGGCGTGCTCGACGCGCGCCTGGTCACCGTGCGCGCGGCCGACCCCGTGATCACGGTGCGCGTGCCCGACGAGGCCGGGGGCTGGTCGCCCAACGTCGTGGTCAGCGCGCTGCTGCTGCGCGGCCGCCTGCGCGAGGCGCCGTGGTGGAGCTTCTTCACCTGGGGCTGGCGCGAGCCCGGCGATTGGTGGCAGGCCTTCCGCCACGAGGCCGACGACTGGCGCGCGCCCACCGCCACGGTGGACCTGGCCAAGCCCAGCTTCCGCATGGCCGCCACCGAGCTGCGCGTGGGCCGGCGCGCCCACCGGCTCGACGTGGCGGTGACGGTGCCGCAGCCCACCGCGAAGGTGCGCGAGACGGTGCCGGTGTCGGTGCGCGTCACGCGCGGCGGGCGGCCGGTGGCGGGGGCCGAGCTGGCCTTTGCGGCGGTGGACGAGGGCCTGCTGGCGCTGGCGCCCAACACCAGCTGGCAGCTGCTCGAGGGCCTGCTGGCACCGCGCCCCTGGGGCGTGGCCACGGCCACGGCGCAGGGCGAGATCGTCGGCCGCCGCCACTACGGCCGCAAGGCCGTGCCGGCCGGCGGCGGCGGCGGCGCCAACCCCACGCGCGAGCTGTTCGACACGCTGCTGCTGTGGCGCGGCCGCGTGACGCTCGACGCCAACGGCGAGGCGCGCATCCCGGTGACGATGAACGACTCGCTCACGCGCTTCCGCCTCGTGGCCGTGGCCGATGCCGGCGACGGCTTCTTCGGCACCGGCGAGGCCGCCGTGGCGGTGTCGCAGGACCTGCAGCTGCTGCCCGGCCTGGCCCCGGTGGCCCGCGCGGGCGACCGCTTCGAGGCCGGCGTGACCGTGCGCAACACCACCGCGCGCGCGATGGCGCTGCGCGTGACGCTGCAGCCGCGCGCCGAACGCGATGCTGCAGGCGAGGGCGGCACGATCGCGATGCCCGCGCTGCCGCCGCAGACGCTGCAGCTGGCTGCCGGCGCCTCGCAGGAGCTGCGCTGGCCCGTGCAGGTGCCCGAGGGCGCCACGCGCCTGCGCTGGGAGGGCGTGGCCGAGGAGACCGGCGGCGGCAGCGCGCGCGCCAGCGACCGCGTGGCCGTCGTGCAGGCCGTCTCCAGCCCGGTGCCGCCGCGCGCGTGGCAGGCCAGCCTGCACGCGCTGGACGGCCCGCTCACGCTGCCGCAGGCCGCCCCGGCCGGCGCGCTGCCCGGCAGCTGGCAGCTGCGCGCGCGCCTGATGCCCAGCCTGGCCGGCGTGCTGCCCGAGGTGCAGGACTGGTTCCGCCGCTACCCGTTCAACTGCCTGGAGCAGCAGGCCTCGCGCGTGCTGGCGCTGGGCGACCGCGCGGGCTTCGAGCGGCTGGCCGCCGAGCTGCCGGGCTACCTCGACGCCGACGGCCTGGCGCACTTCTTCCCGCCCGAGGCCGGCAGCGCCGCGCGCGGCGACGACAAGCTGACGGCCTACCTGGTGAGCGCCGCGCACGCCGCCGGCCTGGCCTGGCCCGAGGCCGTGCAGACGCGGCTGCTGGCGGGCCTGGCGGCCTTCGTCGAGGGCCGGCTCGAGCGGCCCGGCGCGCGCCGCCACGGCAGCGAGCTCGACGTGCGCAAGCTCGCCGCGCTGGAGGCGCTGGCACGCCACGGCCGCGTGGCGCCGCGCCAGCTGGGCAGCATCGCCTGGACGCCGGCCGTGTGGCCGACCTCGGCGCTGCTCGACGCCTGGAGCCTGCACCGCCGCGTCGCGGCGCTGCCGCAGCGCGACGCGCGGCTGGACGAGCTGCAGCGCCTGCTGCGCAGCCGCCTCGTGGCCGGCGGCACCACGCTGCGCTTCGCCGACGAGGCCGGCGACCGCTGGTGGTGGCTGATGGAGGGCCCCGACGCCAACGCCGCGCGCCTGGTGCTGCTGGCCGCCGACGAGGCCGGCTGGCGCGCCGATCTGCCGCTGCTGATGAACGGCGCGCTGGCGCGGCGCCAGCGCGGCGGCTGGGACACCACCACCGCCAACCTCTGGG
Organism: uncultured beta proteobacterium; assembly: GCA_903828235.1. Lineage (GTDB taxonomy): Bacteria > Pseudomonadota > Gammaproteobacteria > Burkholderiales > Burkholderiaceae_C > Rubrivivax. Next base: position 3,826 of record CAIKLM010000126.1, read on the forward strand.
GCGCTCTGGCGCTGCAGCGCTTCGCCGCCGTGGCCGAGGCCGGCGCGGTGGGCGGGCGCAGCGTGCTGGCCTTCGGCGGCACCGAGCGAACGGTCGACTGGAGCGGCACGCCGGCCAGCGCCCCGATCGTGCTGCCCGGGCCGGCGGGCGGCGCGGCCGCGCCGCTGCAGGCCCGCCACGACGGCACCGGCCGGCCCTGGCTGGCGCTGCAGACCTGGGCCGCCGTGCCGCTGCAGGCGCCGCTGTCCGCGGGCTACCGGCTCACGCGGCAGGTCGAGCCGGTGCAGCAGCAGCGCCCGGGCGTGTTCAGCCGCGGCGACGTGCTGCGCGTGACGCTGGAGATCGAGTCCTCGCAGGACCTCGGCTGGGTGGTGCTGGCCGACCCGGTGCCCGCCGGCGCCACGCTGCTGGGCAGCGGCCTGGCGCGCGACGCCGCCATCGCCGTGGTCGCCGCGGTCGGCGCCGC
>CAIKLM010000127.1 GCA_903828235.1 uncultured beta proteobacterium
CCGGCGTGTCCGGTTTCCGAGGCACCGGTGCTGGGCAGCAACGGACGCCCGGCGCATGTTCGGCGCGAGGGGTTGAGCGCGAGCTTCTTCGACGGGGCGGGCTCCACCACGACGGTTCGGCTGCCGCTGTACAAGGACGACAACGGCAACCTGGGCGGCTACTTCACCATGGTGGGGGGCAAGCGCGTGGCGCTGCAGGGCTGGTCGCCGGCGGCGGCGCAGAGCAATGGGCGCGAGGTGATCGAATCGCTGCGGGCCCAGGGTCGCATCGACCCGGACAGCATGATCACGCGCCGCACGCACGAGCGGGTGATGGGCGGCGACGGTGGGCAGCACTGGATGCCGCTGGCCCGGCAGAGCGCCAGCGATGGCCGCGACGCGTTCTGGGCCTACACCGCGGCGGGCATTCCGACGGATGCTGTGCCCAAGGGTGGGACGCCCGCGTTTGCGCGGGGCTGGAACGAGGCGCGCCGTGGTCGGGGACTGCTGGCGGGCATGGCCGCGGTGGATGCAACGCTGGGCGTGCTGGGCGCGGGTGCGGGTGCTGCCAGGGGGCTGCGGCCGTCGACGAGGGGCGCTGGCCCGGCGGGTGGGCCGAACATGGCGTGGGGCGCGCGAACGCAGGTGGTGCCGTCGGGGCGCATCGAGGTGAGCAACGGAGGGCGGCCGCTGCCGCCGGTCAGGACCGGGCAGCCGGCGGGGCCAGGCCGGCCGGCTGCGGCGCCGCCAGCGGCCGCTGCGAGCAGGCCGCTGCCGCCGGCTGCAGGGGGCAGGGGTGGCGGCGCGATCGACGTGGAGGCGGTGACCGTGTCGACACGGCCTGTTCCGCGGCCAACGCCGCAGGCGCGGCCCAAGCCGCTGCCGTCGGCGGAGATGCGGCGGCAGCCCGAGGCGGCGCCGCTGCCCAACCAGGCCGTCGTGAGGCAGGCGGCGGAGTGGCCCGAGGCGCCGCCGACGCCGAGGCCTGGGCAGCAGGGCAGCCCAGGCCGGCCGCAGCCGCCGGCCCTGACGCCGGCGTCGCGGACGCTGCCTGCGCAGACCCCGAGCCCTGGCGGGAACTCGTTGATCGCGCCGGGCCAGGCGCCGCGCGGTGGACAGCCGGCGGCTCCCGGCATGGCAAATGCCCCTGCCAGGCTGCCGCCCGCGACGACACCTGCGACGAGACCCTATCGGCAGAGCCTGGACAACGGGATGACGCTGTCCGTCTACCCGCCAGGCACCCTGAGTGACCGGCAACTGCGCACGGCGGCCGCTGCCATCATCGTCGGCAATCCCCGTGCGTGGGGCGGCATGGGCACGGCCGACGCACACCCGGTCCGTGGACCGGCCAGCGGCGAGCCGCCGCTGCGCAAGCAGGTCGATGGCAGTCATTTCATCGCCATCACCGAGGGAGCGAGCCGCGTGCCGCGCGGCACGATCTCGGTGAGCTTCGATGCCGCAGGACCCGGCATCGCGTACGCCGGCAAGCTCACTTCCTCGGACTCCGGCCTCGGGGCGCGCTTGCTCGCCACCGCGGTGCGAGTGGCCGACGAAGGCGGCCAGCACAAGCTGACGTGGTACACGCTCGATGCGCGCGTGGCGGCCATGTACGAGAAGCGTTATGGCTTTCGCCTCGTGGGAGAAAGGCAGATTGCCGAGGGCCGTGCCTTCGCCTTCGAGGCCGACCTGCGCCTGCCGGCGCTCCGGCAGCGATTCGGCCTGTCCCCGGAGCCTGCGTCGGTGGCCGCGGGCGGGCTCGGCTCCGCGCCGAGGCCGACCGCCGCCACGAGCAGAGACGGGGCCGGCGATGCCATCGACCTGTCACGCCTGACGTGGTCGCAGGCGATGGAGTACAGCCGGCCCCAGCCGGCCGCGCAGAGCTTCGTCTGGCGCGGTATCGATGAGTCTGGCAGCCCGGTCGCCCGCTCGCTCAGTGGCCAGGGCGAACCGCCGCCCGCGATCGACAACTCCCGCTGGAGCCAGTACTACGCACAAACGGCCGACAAGGGGCCCCGCCGGCTGCTGAACGACACCCTGGCCGACATCGCCGCCAGCGGGCAGCCGGGTGGCGTGGCGCTCGATCTGGGCGCCGGCGCCGGAGTGGCCACTCGGCGCCTGCTGCAGGAAGGCTACGACGTGGTGGCGATCGATCCCGACCCGGCGTCGGCGCAGCATCTGCTGCGACACACGCCGCCCTCGCGCGTCGAACGCCTGCGGCTCTTGACACAGAGCCTGCAGCAGGCCGAGCTGCCGCCGGCCCGGATCGTCTGGGCTGGAGTCAGCCTGCCCTACGTGCCAGAGCAGGACTTCGATGCCGTCTGGAGCAAGATCGACGCCGCCGTGCAGCCAGGCGGCTGGTTCGCGGGCGATTTTTTTGGCCCGCGCGACGCCACCACCCGGGGCCCCAACGGGCGTACTGCGGTCTCGCGCGAGAAGCTCGAAGGGATGTTCAGGAACTACGACGTCGTTCAGCTCGACGAGCGTGAGGGCCCGACGACCCTGTCGGGCGGAACCGCCATACACAGCCACAGCTTCCACATCCGCGCTCGCAAGCGAGCCGGTGCTGAAGGTGCAGAGTCGAGACCTGTGTCGGGCGAGGCGGCACCGACAGTCGGCGCATCGCCGCTCGGCGGTGAGCCGGCACAGAGCGTCCTGGCCCGCGTCGATCGCGAGCTGGCCTCGGCGCAGCAAAGCGGACAACTGGACGGGTTCCCGGCGCGCATGGCCAACGCCATCCTCGCCACTGCGAAACCCGACGAGGTCTGGCCGTCGATCGGCGCACTGGTCATGCGCGGGGGGATGCATGCCATGGTCGGGTATCACTTGCGCGAGCAGGCGGGTTACGACAACGCCGACCCTGTGCTGGGCGACGCCGTACGGTCGCCGTTGGAGCAGCCCACCCATCAGGACACCCAGCAGCCAAACCAGGCTCCCTCTTATCCTCGCGCAGCGGCTTCGGCCCGATCCGTGCATCCCCAACGTCGCGTGCCGCTGCAGGCAGACGGATCCGGCGGGTCGCTCGCCAATCGCAGCCTGGCTCAGCTCACGCAGGAGCTGGGGTCGTCGGTCTCTGGGCAGCTGCTCCGGGCAGGCGCCTCGGGCCTGCGGGGCGAGCAGGGCATCCTCGCGCTCGGCCAGAGCCTGCATGAGGCGGCCGGGGGGCGGCCGCTGCTGCCGCAGCAACTGCTGCGTGTCGCCGCGGTGCTCAACGACCTGCACGCCGAGTCGGGTGCACAGGAGCCCTTTCCGCTGGCGCTCCATGATCTGGAGCACCTCGCGGGCCGCGCGGGCGAGGGCGGCGGGGTCTATCCGACCACTCATCGCGGGGAAAACCTCGTCGATGCGGTGGGCAGCTACAAGCACCGCAAGTACGACTGGGCACACGACGTGGCCCATGCGATCCGCCGAGGCGAAGGCCTCGGGGCGCAGCCGGGGCTCGCGCGCCCGTTCGGCATGAACATGTTCGACAACCAGGCCATGCGCTACCGGCTGAACCAGCTGCAGGTGCTGTTCGAGGGGCAGCTGCTTCCTTGGGGGTCGACCCGTTCGGATGCCATGCTCGACGCCTGGGCGCGGCTGCATGCCGTGGGGGCCAGCCTGGCCCTGGTGCCGGGCATGAATCTGCGGGGCCTGGAGCAGATCGACGCGAGCTGGGACGAACTGGTCCGGCGCGGGCCTGACGTCGAGCGGCTTGACGTCGCAGTCGTCTACCCCGAGGTATACGAGTTCCTGCTCAAGGAACTGCGCAGCATGCGGCAACGGCCGGCGGACGACGGCGCAGTCGCAAGCCCCGCGGAGCCTTTCGATCAAAGCCGGCGATTCGCTCGGCTGCATGGCGCCCTGTTCCCGGTCGGAGCTCCCGCCGGCCTGAAGGACGCACTGCTGCAGGCCGTGCAGCAACGCGCCTTCCCGGGTGATGGCTCGTCCACGACAGGGCCACAGGACCCGACGGCCCGCAACGAGGCCTTGCACGCCGCGGCCCGTGCGATCGCCCTCGATCCCGGGTTCTTCATCGTCGGCGGCGGGCTGCGCACCGAACTTGCGCTCGAGGCCTTCGAGGGCTGGCTGTCACGAACTGCCCGTGCCAACCCTGGCAGGGTCATTGATGGCGAGCCGCTAGGTGCGCAAGACGTGGGCGACATCGTGGCGCGGGTGCGCCGATCCGGTGACCCCCTGGAGGTGATGCGCCGCATGCTCGCGCAGTGATGCCTGGCCGCGCCGGCCAACCGGAGGCCGCAGCCGTGTCGATCCAGGGAGCGGGAACGCCAAGCGCGTGCCTTCGGGTATCCGAGGCCCGCCGCCAAGGCGCTTGATGTCCGCGCGGGATGCGAGTAGTCGCAGGCCCACCCGTCAGCCGCTGCTGCGCACCACGATCTCGAAGCCCAGGTCCAGGCGCTGCTGCGCTACCGGCTCGCCGCGCATCCGTGCCAGCAGCATGGCCGCGGCGGCGGCGCCGATCTCGGCGCGAGGTGTGCGCACCGTCGTCAGCGGCGGTTGCATCTGGTCGCTGCCCGTCAGGTCGTTGAAGCCGACCACGGCCACGCGTTGCGGCACCTGAACCCGCAAGCGCTGCGCGGCCAGCAGCGCACCCTGGGCGAGGTCGTCGTTGCAGAAGAACACGGCGTCGACGGCCGGACGCTGGCCGAGGATCTGTTCGAGCATCGCGCCGCCCAGTGCCAGCGAGGAGGGGGCGGGGTTCAACCACTCCAGCGTCGGGCTGTGCAGGCCCGCGGCGTTCATCTGCTTACGCCAACCATCGAGCCTTTGCAGCGTGCGGGTGTCCAGTTGCGCGGCGGCGAATGCGATGCGGCGGCGCCCCGCGTCGAGCAGGTGCCGGGTCATCGCGCTGGCCGCTTCGCCCTGCGAGAAACCCACGCAGTCGGCGGGCCGATCGGGTTCGCACAGCTCCATCACGTGCACGCAAGGCGCGGAGCTGCGTTCGATGAGCTCACGCGTGCCCGCGCTGTGATCGAAGCCCGTGACGATGAGGCCGGCCGGGCGATGCATGAGCTGCTCGCGGAGCAACTGCTCCTCCTCCTGCCGGTCGTAGTTCGTCACGCCGATCAGCGTCTGGTAGCCGGCCGGACGCAGCGTTCGCTGAACCGCTCCGAGCAGGTCCACGAACAGGGCGTTGGACAGCATCGGGATCAGGACCGCCACGTGTGTGCTGCGTTGCGACGCGAGTGCGCGGGCGGCAGGGTCCGGCAGGTAGCCGAGGCGTCTTGCCGCGTCTTGCGCGCGGGCAACCAGCTCCGGATCAACGGCACGCTCGCCCCTGAGAGCCCGCGAGACCGTGATGGGGCTGACCCCTGCGGCGCGTGCCACGTCGGCCAGGGTGATGCGGCCGCTGGCGCGGCGTCGAGCGGGGGGAGTGGCCATGGGAAGTGATTATCTGCGACGGACGGCGACGGGATCGAGACACAGGATAGCGCTACCAGTCTCGTTGTCACGATGCCGATGGGGCTACGACTGGGCTAGCCCATGACAAGGAACCAAGGGAAAACACTGTGCCGACCTTGAGCTCAAGCGCATAGGATAGCGCTGTCCAGTCGATTGGGCGACAGCTCCAACAGCGCACTTCCTTAGTGGATGATGAGCGGGGCGAGCCTGCGTTTATGTTATGGGATATCGCTATCCAAACTAGAAGATGATGAAGGTGGTCGTGATGGGCGTGGCAGGTTGCGGCAAATCCAGCCTCGGGCAGGCCGTGGCGGCAGCGGAGGGTCTGCCGCTGATCGAAGGCGACGACTTCCACAGCGTCGCCAACCGGCGCAAGATGGCCGAGGGCACGCCCCTGAGCGATGGGGACCGCGACGGTTGGCTCGATGCCCTCGCCGCCGAACTCTCGCGACACCCGCATGGGGTTGTCCTCACGTGTTCGGCGCTCAAGCGCCGCTATCGCGACCGCCTGCGCGCGGCGGCGCCTGACCTTCGTTTCGTGTTCCTGGCCATCGAGCCGGCCGAAGCCGAGCGCCGGGTAGCCGCGCGCTCCTCCACGCACTTCTTCAACCCGGCGCTGGTCGCGAGCCAGTTCCAGACCCTGGAGTCGCCGGTCGGCGAGGGCGGTGTCCTGGCGGTGGATGCCCTGTTGCCGCGGGCGCGGCTGCAGCGCCAGGTGACGGCGTGGCTCCACGCCAGTGCCGCGGAGGAACTCTGATGAACCTGACCCGGCGCCTGCTTCACGCCGCCATGGGCGGATGCCTCGCGGTGATGGCCCTCTTGGTGTTCGTCAACGTCGTGCTGCGCTACGGCTTCGGCAGTGGCATTGCCGCCAGCGAGGAGCTGTCCCGCCTGCTGTTCGTGTGGATGGTGTTCATCGGTGCCACCGCGGCCTACCCCGCCGGCGAGCACATGGCCTTCACCGCACTGGTTGCCAGTTTGCGAAGCCGCCCGCGCGCCCTCGCGCTGTGCACAGCGGCAATCCGACTGCTCGTCGCTGGGGCGGCGCTGCTCGTGGCCTGGGGAGCCTGGCAGCAGGTCCGAGTGGGCCTCGGCAGCCGGTCGGTGGTGCTGGGTTATCCGATCGCCTTGCTGCCGCTGCCCGCGTTTCTCTGCAGCGTGAGCATCGCGCTCTTCGCGACGTACGAACTCGTGGCTCGCAAGCCGCTGGACCTTGGCCACGTGGCCGAGGCCGAATGAAGGAGTAGCTCCTTGAAGCCCGAAACGCAGGCTCTCCTGATCTTCGTCCTGGGCATGCTGGTGTTGATGGGCACCGGCATGAACATGGCACTCGCCCTGGTCCTGACCGGCGCCGGCATGGCTTGGGTCCTTGGGTTCTGGGACACCCAGCTCCTGGCGCAGAACCTGGTGGCCGGCGTGGACAGCTTTCCGCTGCTGGCGGTGCCGTTCTTCGTGCTGGCCGGCGAGCTGATGAACGCAGGGGGAATCAGCCGCCGAATCATCGATCTCGCGCAGTCGTGGGTCGGACACGTCAAGGGTGGGCTCGGCTACGTCGCCATCGCCGCCGCGGTGCTAATGGCCAGCATGAGCGGCAGCGCCCTGGCCGACACCGCGGCCCTGGCCACCATCCTTCTGCCGATGATGCGCCAGCAGGGCTATCCGTTGTCCTTGTCGGGCGGGCTGATTGCGTCGGGCGGGATCATCGCGCCGATCATCCCGCCGTCGATGCCGTTCGTGATCTACGGCGTCACCACCAACACCTCGATCTCGGCGCTGTTCCTCTCGGGTGTCGTACCAGGGCTGATGATGGGTGCGGCGCTGCTGGTCACCTGGCGGCTCCTGCTGCGACGCATGGACTTGCCCGCCGGCGAACCGCGGCCGATGCGCGACCGGATGCGTGCCACGCTGAAGGCCTTCTGGGCCCTGCTGATGCCGGTCATCATCATCGGCGGCATGAAGTCGGGCGTCTTTACGCCCACCGAAGCCGCCGTCGTGGCCGCTGTCTACGCCCTGTTCGTGGGCTTCGTCGTGCACCGCGAGCTGACCGTCTTGAAGATGGGGCCCGTCCTGGTGAACGCCGCCCGCACGACGGCGGTGGTGATGTTCCTGTGCGCCGGTGCGCAGGTCGCCAGCTACATGATCACGCTGGCCGATCTGCCGGGCACGCTGACCGGCTGGCTGGGCCCGCTGGTCGAGAACCCGCGCCTGCTGATGGTGATCATGATGCTGGTGTTGGTGCTGGTGGGCACCGCGCTGGACCTCACCCCGACGATCCTGATCTTCGCGCCGGTCCTGCTGCCCATCGCCGTCAAGGCCGGCATCGATCCGGTCTATTTCGGCCTGATGTTCGTGCTCAACGGCGCGATCGGCCTGATCACGCCGCCCGTGGGCACCGTGCTCAACGTGGTGGCAGGCGTCGGCCGCATGCCCCTGACGCAGGTGATACGTGGCGTCAACCCTTTCCTGATCGCCTACCTGGTGGTGCTTGCACTGCTGGTGGCATTTCCGCAGCTGGTCACCGTGCCGGTGGCCTGGATGCGCTGAGCCTTTGCCCTTCCGTAACCCAACCATTCAGTGAGACTTGGAATGAACACTCTTCGCCGCACTTTCGTCGCCGCCGCGCTGGCTACCGGCATGCTGGCCGCCCCCCTGGCTTCTTTCGCGCAGGACATCAAGCCGCGCCTGATCCGCTTCGGGTACGGCCTGGTCGAGAACAGCAACCAGGGCCGCGCCGCCCGCTTCTTCGCCGAGCAGGTGGAAAAGGCATCCGGCGGCAAGATGCGTGTACGCACTGTCGGTGCCGCGGCGCTGGGCCCGGACACGCAGATGCAGCAGGCCCTCATCGGCGGCGCCCAGGAGATGATGGTCGGCTCCACCGCCACGCTGGTCGGCATCACCAAGGAGATGGCGCTGTGGGACACGCCGTTCCTGTTCAACAACAGCCGCGAGGCCGACGCCATCCTTGACGGCCCGATCGGTCAGAAGGTGATGGACAGGCTGCAGGAGAAGGGCCTGGTGGGCCTCGTCTACTGGGAGAACGGCTTCCGCAACCTGACCAACAGCAAGCGGCCCGTGCAGAAGATGGAGGACTTCGACGGCATCAAGCTGCGCGTGATGCAGAACAACGTCTATCTCGAGAGTTTCAAGACGCTTGGTGCCAACGCCGTGCCGATGCCCTTCAGCGAGCTCTTCGGCGCGCTGGAGACCAAGACGGTCGACGGCCAGGAGAACCCCTTCAACACCATCCTGTCGAGCAAGTTCTTCGAGGTGCAGAAGTTCCTCAGCGTCACCAACCACGTCTACAGCCCTTGGATCGTGCTGGTGAGCAAGAAGTGGTGGGACGAACTCAGCAGGGACGAGCAGAAGGTGCTGCTCGACGCCGCACGGGCCAGCCGCGACTTTGAGCGCAAGGACACCCGCGAGGAGGCGGGCCGCGCGCTCGCCGAGCTGAAGGCCAAGGGGATGCAGGTCAACGAGCTGCCGGCAAGCGAAGCGGCGCGCATGCGCGCCAAGCTCGCCTCGGTGAATGCCGGCATCGCCGCCAGCGTCGGTCAGGCCCTGTGGGACGAGACCCAGGCCGCGCTGGCGGCCCTGCGCCGCTGAGGCCGCGTGCAGCCGGGTCGGGAGGCGTGCGTGCGGTCCGACCCGCTGCTTGCGCGCGAGGGACCAGGCTGGGGCAGCACGGCGGTCGGCAACAATGACGTAGTCTTGTCCATGTTCAACAGAAGCATGGCGTCCTTGCCGACCGCCCACCCTCCCCAGGACGAGCCCGCCGCAACGCATCCCATCCGCATCAGCGTCCTGGGGCGCGTGCAGGTCGTCGGCGCAGACGGTCGCGACGGGAGCACCGACTTCGGCCGCGGCGTGGTGCGCAGCGTGCTGGCCCTGGCGGCGTCGTCCCGCCAGGGCGTTGCGCGCGACGAGCTGACCGACGCGCTGTGGCCACGGCATCACGCCCAGGCCGCACGCAACCGACTGCACCACACCGTGCATCTGGCTCGTCGCGCGCTCAGCGAGCTGGCGTGGCCCGATGAATGGATCGTGATCGACCGCGCGCGGCTGTCGCTGGACTCCCGCATATGGTGCGACGCGTGGCAGCTGGAGGACGCGGCCCGGAGCACGCCGGAGACGCTGTCGACAGCGTCTGTTGCCGACACGCTGAGGCTGTGCCAGGGTGTGTGGGCGCCGGAGGTCAACGCCTCGGGCCTGGGCCAGTCGATCCGCCGGCAGTTGCACGAAGCCCACGCCCTGCTCCAGGTCGAGATGGCCCGACGCCTTGGGGCCGACGGCGACACCCGTGCCCTTCGCGAGGCCCTGCAGTCCGTCATCGACCTCAACGAGACCGATGAGTGGGCCCATGTCCAGCTGATGCAGCTGGATCTGCACGCCGGCCGGCACCACTCGGTGTTGCGGCGCTTCGAGTCACTGGGCAAGACCTTGGCGCTGAGGCTCGGCCTGCGGCCGTCTCGGCAGGCGAGCGAGATCGCTGCGCAGGCTGCTCGCCAGATCGGCGAACCCGCGTCGGCCGAGCCTGCTGCCGGGGTTACCTTGCCCTCCTCCGGTGGCCCGTTGCTGGGTCGCGAGCCGCTGCTGCGGGCGCTGTGCGCAGAGATCACTGGCGGACCGGGCGTGTGGAACGTCACCGGCATGACGGGCGCCGGCAAGACCGCCCTCATGCGCGAGGTGATGCGACGCACAGCGCCGTTGCTCGCCGACGGGGTGGTCTATGTGCGCCAGGAGCAGGCTTATGACGGGCTCGTCGCCGCGGTCGTCCGCGCAGCGGGGTTGCGCGGGCAGGCTCCCGGCGCGGGCGAACTGTTGGCGCGACTGCTGGAGGAGAGGGAGGCGCTGCTGGTCCTGGACGATGTCGATCAGGCTGCCGACGCATCCGAGATGTTGGCGTTGCTGTCCCGGCCGCTGAAGGCCCGGGTCGTGCTGATCAGCAGCTTCGCGCTGGAGACGGGCCCTGTGCCGTTCCGGACCGTGCCCGTGCCGCCGCTGGGCGTGGCTCCCGCTGGTGCGCCGCTCAGCCAGGCAAGCCTGAGCCCGGCCGTCGCGCTGTTCCAGTCGCGGCGCCCCTCTCTGCAGGATTGCCATCCGGGCGAGACAGAGCTGCGCGAAGTGGTGGCCCTGGTCGAGGAGCTTGGCGGGCTACCGCTGGCCATCGAACTGGCGGCTGCGCAGACGGACACCCGGACACCTGGCGAGATCCTGGCACAGGTCCGGGGTGGCGGCGGGCTGATGCCCGCGCCGGCATCTCGCTTGGCCACACCCAAGGACCCCGGGCCGCGGACGTTCCACGACTCGCTCGACTTCTTCGTCGGGCTGATCGACCCGATCGACCAAAGGCTGTACCAGGCGGTCTCGGTGTTTGCGACGCCTTTCGACGCTGACGGGGTGCAAGCCCTGTGCGAGCGAGCCGGCCTCGACGACCCCGCACGCATGGTTGCCGCGTTGCCAAGGTTGGCGCGCAGCGGGCTGGTCGAGGCCCGCCCCGGCACCGGCACCTTCCGGATGCTTCTGGTCCCGAGGGCGCACGCCCGGGCCATGGCTCGTGCGAGCGGACTGTGGAACCGCCTGGAGCGCGTTCATGTCGACGCCCTGATCGAGGAGCTCGAGACGGGAGCCGTGGGTCATGAGTCGCCGCTGTATACGGACTGGCTGCTGCGCGTGCGCCGACGGGAGGATGAGGCGCTGGCCCAGCTCGGGGCCGCCGGCCGGATCAGCGATGCGCACCTGGTGCGGCTAGCCAGTCCGCTTTTGCAGGCCCTCGCCGCACGCGGCCAGGGCTTGGCGGTCCTCCACTGGTGCGACGTGGCGATCCAGGCCAGCATCCGCCTCGGCGACAGTCATGCCGAACTTTCGCTGAGGATCTTCGCCTCGATCATGCTGCTCGCGGCGCAGCGCGCGGACGAGGCCTTGGCCCACGCCCGGGCTGCCGAACGACTCGTCGGCGAGGATGTTGATCCCGAGCTCTCTGCCCTTGCGATCGCTACCTTGGCCCAGGCGATCAATGCTGCGGGCGGAATCGAGGAGGCCCTGGGCTTTCTGCGGGGCTGGATCCAGGACCATCCGGGTCCGGCCCAGCGCGGCTTCTGGACGATCTTCGCCGCCATGGGCAGGTTGAGAAAGTCGGGAGTCGTTCCGGCTCTAGAGTCGCTGGGGACCCCGCTGCCGCCGCTGGGGGTGTTGCGCGCGCGCTTCGCCGGGTCGCTGCTGTGGAGGCACCTGCTCGTGGCGCTCGCGACGCTGAACCCCGACCCGGCGACGCGGCTGGACCTTGCCGACGAGATGGTAGCGGCTGCGCGTCGGATGGACTCTGTGCCCTCCGTGATCGGGGGACTGTTCTTCAGGGTGCAGGCGCGGCTGGCCCTGGGCCAGAGCGACGACGCGGGTCGTGACATCTCGGAGTGGTACCGCCTCGCTCGCGACAGCGGCGACCGGGTATGGGCCAGTGCCGCGTGCATGATCATGGTCGATTCTGCGTGGCGGATTGGTGACCTCGACCGGGCCGACACTTGGCTGGGCGAGGCCCGGCTGAACATCCGGCCCGACGAACCCGGTGAACAGCGGCGCTTCGTGCTGCTTCACGAGACCGTGGTGGCAGTACTCCGTGGTGACCGTGCACGCGCGTCGCGGGCCTTCTTCGAGGCCGTGGGCCATCACGTCGAAGAACTTCGCCTGGGCAGCCTGGAAGGGGCGATCGAGGCCGGTGCGCTCCTCGCCCGGATGCTGGGGCTCGAGGACATCGCTGGATCGCTGGCTACGCATCTAGCCGTCCTCTCTCCGGCGCAGTTCAACCCCCTGGCCGTCACGCGCTTCCGGGAGAGGCATCTGGCCCCCCGGACCTCCCTGGCCATGGTCGATCGCGGCACCGGGGACGGCGCCAGCTTGGAGTCCGTGGCCTCGGGATCCAGCCCGGATGAGTTGTCGGCCAAGGCAAGGGCCGACATCGCGTCCCTGCTCAAGGCGCTATAGCCCGGGCGAATCCCCTGGCGCCGAAGCCAGCACTCCGATCGCCGCGCTGACGAGCACCCGCCCGGAAGGCTCTGACAGGGCCCGGATGCGAGCGCCCGGCCTGGCGGTGGTGCCCAGAGCAGAACTGCGCGCCCGCACCCAGGGGCGAAGCTGCTGCCCGGCGACCTGCTCGAAGCGCTCCAGGTCGTCGAGCAAGCAACCTGCGACGTCGGGTCTTTGGAGGACCATCGCCAGGTCCGCGACGTTGACCAGTTCTCCCTGGGGATCGACGAAGACGTTTTCGCGCCCGATCAGGTCCAGCGTGGTTCGCAGGCGCAACCTTGCCGACGCCGCATGTCCCCGACGTGCATCGAGAAGGCTTGCCAGCAGGCCGACCTCGACCGCGGTGGACGGGTCGGACGGTCCGGAAGACGGATCTTCCGCCTCCCTCGCGAGGGCTCTAGCCACCGGCAGTGCGCCCAACGCGTAATGGATCCAGCCCATCGCAAGCAGGCCGCGCTTGAGAAGCAGGGGTGGCGCGTCGGCGGGCAGTTCGGCGAAGACCCGTCCGCAAACGTCAAGGGCTTTCGAAAACTCCTGTTGCGAGATCAGCAACTCGGTCAGCATCAGGTCGCAGCGCGCGACCTCGTGGCGGTCGCTGCTCGCGGAAGCGACGGCGCGTGCCATGGCCAGATGTCGGTGCGCGGGTTCGGCCTGCCCCAGGCGGAATGCGTACTTCGCTTCGCTTTGATGGGCCCTCAACAGGCCGCGCTGGAACCCGAAATAGGCGAAGACCCCTTCGGCCTGTGCGCACAGTTCCAGCGCCTTGCCAAGAGCACCTCGGCCGGCTGCCAGATGCGCCACGCGAAGGAGGGCCTCGCCCGCTTCGAGTCCACGCTGGCTCATGGCCCGCGGCCAGCGCTGGCGCTCCCGGGCATCGCCATAGCGCTCCACGATCCTGCGGGCGCGCGCCTCCAGCAGGGGATTCGATCCCAGGGTCTCTTGAGCCAGTGCGCGGCAAGCGTCTTCGAAGCCGCCGACGAAGTTGCCCAACTGCACCCGGAGCTCCGAACGCTCCACGAGCAACGGTGCAGCGGTGGCCTCCAGGCCATCCAAGGCGCCACCCAGCCACTCAAGCCATTCGAGCGCCTTGCGCGCATGGCGCGGGCGCCGCAGGAATGCGGCCTGTGCCAGGCAAACCCCCGCGACCCCGCGGAAGTTCAGCTGCTTCTGCATCCGTGCCACGAGAGACTCGAAATCATCGAAGCGGTCGTCGAACCACGCGAGCCGTTGCGCCGGGTCGTGGCCCTCACCCGGGCCCGTCGACGTGCCGTGACGCAGGAACAGGCGCTCGATTCGGCGTTGGTGGTCTTCGCCCACTGCGCTCGCATCGGCGTGGATCAGCGCTGCCACCACGTACCGTGGCACGCGGAACTCGCTCCAGGTGGAGTGATCTCCCCTGCGCACGCGGCGAAGCATGAAGTGGTGCCGCACGCAAAGGTCGATCAGGGCATGCAGTTCGCTCTCGTCGAGTTCTTCGAACAGACAGGCCATGTCCTCGCGGGTCAGCCAGCTGCGCATCTGCGCCAGGGTGCCGAGCAACTGCCTGACGGCCTGTCCGGCGCTGCACAGCCAGCGGACCAGGCTGGAGATCGGGAGGGCATCCGCTTGCCCCGCCTGTCGCTCGAGCCGCAAGATGGACGCAGGATCGTGGCAGATGCGCTCGTGCAACTCGGCCAGCAGCCCCGTCCTACCCCACTTGGCGGCCGTCTTGAGCAGCAAGGGCAGGCCGTCGAGCTCGCGGGCCAGCGACTGCGCGGCCTTGGCGTCGTCCGGGTCGTCGATCGTGCCTGCAGAGCGCTCCGCCTGCAACAGCAGCCTGCAGGCCGGTGACGGCCCTCCATCGGGGTCCGGCTGCAACAGCTGCGTGGGATCGAGCGCGATCGTTCGCTCGCCGAGCGTCCGCAGATTCATCCAGGCCGTCACCAGCCAGCGAACGTCGCTGCCAAGGCCCGTCCAGAGCGACAGTTCGTGACCGAAAGAAGAGGCCTCCTCGAGACCATCGACGACCACGAGCAATTCCCGCCCCTTGAGGGCTCTGGCCACCAGTTCCAGCGACGGGGCGCCGTCCGGTGTCGAAGGCGAGAGTCCAGCGCTGGTCAGAGCCGACAACAGCCGCCCGCGCAGCGCATCAGACGCGGGCGGCATGCCGGAGCAATCGATCCACAGCACTCCGTGGCGATGCTCCGCGGTGACCTCGCGCGCGAGCGAGCCGGCAAGCGCGGACTTGCCCGACCCGGGTGGTCCTGCCAGGGTGACGATCGAGACCGTCGGGTCGCGCAGTACCTGCAGCGCCGCGTCGCGCTCTCTGTCATACCCGAAGACGAGCACCGGCCCGGGAAGCTGCGGTCGGGCGACCGCGGTGTCAGCATGGACAGCGGTCGCTGCAGCCGTGAGCGCGGTCAAACCCATGCCCGGGCGGTTGACCTTCTGCTGGATTTGACGCTCCAGCTGATCCAGGCGCGTGGCCGACCCGGGGTCGATCTCAAGCAGCGCCTTGCGCGCGTGCCGGCAATGCAGAAGGGCCGCATCGGGGCGGCCCTGATCAGCCAGTAGCGTCGCGTAGGTCAACTGGGCATCGAGGTCGGACTCCAGCAGCTGCGCCAGGCGCTGGGCATGCTCCAGCGCGTGCTCGGGTTGGTCGAGTTCCCATGCCAGCTGGACCGCTTGGTTCAGTGCCTTGGCCTGCATGCCGGCCAGGCGCGCGCGCCGGGCCGCGATGTCGGCATTGTCGAGCCAGTCGGGCGCGAGCTCGCCTCCGTACCAGTCGAGCGCGCGCTCGATCGCGCGCAGCCGGGCCGGCTCGTCGTCGTCGTCGTCGTTCTGGTCCAGGCCACGCTCGAACTCCAAGGCATCGATGCAGATTTGCGGAGGCAGCAGCAGCTCGACCCGGTCGCGGCCGACGAGGATCTGCGGGCGCAGTGCCTCGGGCAGCTCCTCCAGGCTCTTGCGGATCCAGTGGATCGTGTGGTGCAGGCGATTGCGGGCACGTGCCTCGTCGAAGTCGGGCCAGAGGGCTTCGAGCACGCTGGCTCTCGATTCCGACAGCCGCGTCGAGCTGCCCAGCAGCTGCAGCAGGCGGCGCGCATGCACTCGCCGCCAGACCGACTCGTCGACTGTGCCATCGGGGAAGTCGAGCCTGAAGTCGCCCAGCACGCGGATGAGGTTCGTCCCACGGCGGCCTTCGGAACGAACCGAGCCACGCGACGACGCAGCCGGTTCATCGAACGCCAAGAAGCCAGATCCCAAGGGCTGCCTCACGAAGAAAGAGAAGACCGACGTACGCGTCGGTTGTTTGTCGACGTTCTCGGTCATTCTGTGGCGGCCACGTTGCCGAGACCATGAGCCACCACCTGAATGCGGGGGCTGCACAGGAGGCAGGCGAGTCCGCGTTATCGGCAGGAGAAGCCTGGTTCGGGTGCGCCTAGAGGTCGCGATGGAGGAATCGTGCATAGGGGCAGACCCCGAGCGCAGCTGCAGTGGGCGCTCGCGGAAACCAAGGCAAAGGCGCAGCAAAGCCGGCGACCACAGCATCCGCACCAACAGGGTGTATGCCGCAGGCACCACATGCGGACGATTGCTTGATTGGAGACGAGGGATTGGAACTGCAACAGATTGTTTGGCCGGTTGATGCGGCCCTTTCACAGCACGCACAAGCCATGGCAACGTCGTCGGCAGACCTGTGGTCCTCGAGCCTGCTCGAGGGACTCAAGGCTTGGATCGCGTCGTCCGAGGATCCGCAGGCTGGCGGCTCCGGTGACCTGAGCGAGGCGCTGTCCGTGATCGATGGGGCCTTCCAGGCCGCTCGCTCCGCGCTGAAGTCGTTGTCGTGATGGCTGACTGCCGGCACGCCACGTGAGGAACGAGCCATGAGTGCCTTGACCTCGGTGCCGGGAGCCGCGGGCCTGGCAGACGTTGCTCGGCCTGCCGCCGGAGTGCTGCTCGGTCCGCCGGCGCGGCCCTTTGTTCCGGCAGGTGAGGCACCGAGCGCGTTGCCTGCGACACCCGACCACGACGCGCGCGAAGCCGAGAGCGCATGTGCAGTTGCGGTTGGGATGCCGGCGCAATGGCTGCTCCAGGCCAGGGCCATGCCCGAGTTTGCCAATGCCAGCGACGCCGACCTGATGGAGGTCGCCCGCGACATCCGCGCGGCGTCCCGGTTCGACAGCCCCCAGGAGATCACGGCCTGGTACCGTGCCAATCCGCAGACGGGCTCCGCGCCCAGGCAGGTGACAGGTGCCGACTTGACAACGGCACCGGGAGTGGGCGGTCAGCGATCAGGCGGCGCGGGCGCCGTCCGCGAGGCGTTGAGATTTGGACTCAACGGGCCGTCCTTGAGGCGAGACTTGGTGATCTGGAGGGCGTTCGATGGCCTGCGCCGAGGTGTCCTCGAGCCGGCGCGTGCGATCCAGGACAGTCTCCGCGCTTGCGCGGTCTTCGCTGCCGAGGTAGCCCAGCGCGTTTACTGCTATTCCCGGATCGCTCCATCGGACCTGCGCGCCATCCGCGAACTGCGGCCCATCCTGCGAGATCCACGCGAGGCCGAGACGCGGGAGTTCGCGTACGTGCGGCGCATCGTGCTGGGCAGCGAGTCGCTGCGGTCGATCTTGACCGGGCGCGCAGCGACTCTCAATGAACGCGCGACCGTGCCCGTCAGGGCGCTAGACGCCATTGAGGCGTCCTCGCGGCCCCGCAGGCCGTCGGACCGGGAACGGGACACCGTGCTGGACAACCTGGCGGCCGCGCGCCAGTGGGACGACAGCGCCCCGCGGGTGGACCTTAGGCCAGCGGACAGCGCCGGGAAGGGGTGATCCCGGCTCCTTGCGATCGGCTGCTGCCGGTGCTCTAGCAAAGCGCGGCAAAGCGCGGCCAAACCGCCACGGGACAGACTGCCTTTGACATCCCGCGGCGGTCGCGGGGCCCGGCAGCGTCGCCGTCGGGTGTGCACAGGGACCCTGACGCGATGAACACTGCAGGACGCAACTGGCTGGTCTTCGGCAACTGGGTCGGCAGCGTGCTCGCGCTCGTGGCGGCATCGGTGCACGGTGCCTCGGGCGTGGCGTCGATGTGGGCGCTGGGCGCTGCGGTGGTCGTCACCGTCATCGCGCTGGGCTGGCCCACGCGGGGGCTCGCCCGTGTCGCGGCGGTGGTCGGCCTGGTGTGGCAGGCTTCCCTTATCGGCACCTACTGGCCCTTCGCGTCCGCGGGCTTCAGCATCGGCTCCCTCGGACCTTCACAGTGGCCGATGTCTGCGCTGGTCATCCTGGGTGTCTTGGCGCTGCTGGCGCTGAGTTTCCTGGTGCTCTTCCTGGCGCCGGCGGTGGCGCTGCGGCGTGCGCTGGGGCGGGCCCGCAGCCTCGTGGACGGGCAACGTCCCGACGCGCTGGAACTCGTGGCCAAGGTGTTCGACCGCGACGCGGCCCTCAGACACCTTTGGCAACAATATCGCGACCAGCTGCGGAGCTTGCCCGACCCCCGGGGCGGACAAGGGGTGTGCTCGATGTCGAGCGCGCGTGACGTGTTCGATCTCCACACGGTCACCTACTCGAGGCTGCGCCTGGACCTGTTCCGGAACCTGCCCGGCATCCTCACCGGCCTGGGCATCGTCGGCACCTTCATGGGCATCATCAAGGGCATCCGCGGGCTGCACTTCTCGCAGGATCCCGCCGAGCTCCAGCGCGTCTTCGACACGCTGTCGGTGGGCGTGGCCGAAGCCTTTGTCGTGTCGATGACGGCCATCACGCTGTCGATGGCGGTGACCCTGGTCGAGAAGGCGCTGATGAGCAGCATCGCCCATGCGCTCGACGCCATGAACGTTGGCCTGGACGCCCTGCATCCGCCGCGCCCGGGGGGCGAGCAGGCCACGGCGGCTGCGCCGACCCTGGCGCCGCCCGTGCAAGCCCCGCCCGCGGCGGCGATGCAAGTGCAGGCGCAGGCGCAGGCACAGGTGCCGCCTGCCGCGGCGGCACCTGTGCCGGGCAGGGCCGGCGATGCACCGTCCGCCAGCATGTTGGCGCCGGCGGAAATGATGTCGCAACTGCTGGCGGCCACGTCGCAGATCGCGAACGCGTCGAAGGCCATGGCCGAGCTCGCGCGTGCGCTGCCCGAGACCGTCGCCGAGCAGAGCCGGGCCGCCAGCCAGGGCAGCCAGCAGACCGGCCAGGCCCTG
This sequence comes from uncultured beta proteobacterium, assembly GCA_903828235.1. Classification (GTDB taxonomy): domain Bacteria; phylum Pseudomonadota; class Gammaproteobacteria; order Burkholderiales; family Burkholderiaceae_C; genus Rubrivivax. Next base: position 18,566 of record CAIKLM010000127.1, read on the forward strand.
CGTGCGCTGTCCTCGCGGCTGGAAGGCGTCGCCTCGGCGATCGAGGTTTCTGGGCGGCGCACACTCGAGACGGTGGCGGCGCGACTCATGCAGGCCGAGATGCAGATGGTGTCGCGCAACCAGTCGGTGGCCGAGCACCTGGGCGAACTGGTGCAGCGCATCGAGACCCTGTGCAGCCTGCTGCAGCAGGACCGTCTGCCCATGGAGGTGGACAGCGCGCCGACCTACTTCACGGGCAACCCTGCGAGTTTGGGAGGAGAGGGGCGGTACGGCATACCCGGTTCTGTGCATGCCGCACAAGGCGCTCCAAGCGGACTGTCTTCCTTCGGTTCGATGGCCGCAACGGGCGCCGGCGTCGGCATCGATCGGGGGGGTGTGCGCAACGGGAGCCCGGTGGGTGCCGCGCAGGCGGCTGACGACGAGTGGGCCGACTGGGCCGCCGAATCGAAGAAGGCCGAGGACCGGAGCTTCGGTATATGAGCGTACTGCGCCGTTCGCGCGGCGACATGCAGGGGGAGAGCGCCGAGAAGGCGTTTTGGATTTCGTTTGCCGACCTGATGACCGCGCTGATGGTGCTGTTCCTGGCACTGATGGTCGTGGCGCTGATGGCCATCACCCGGGCCCAGGTCGCGACGCGCGCCGACAGCGAGTCCAAGGCGCTGCCGCCCTCTCCGATGGCGGCCAAGCGCCCGGCGGAGCATCTGCCTTCCGGGCCCGATCCGCGCACCGAGGAGATGCTGCTGGCGCAGATGGCGCGCGTGGTGGAGGCCACGCCGGGCGTCCGCTTCGACGCTCTTCTGCGCGTCATCGACTTCGGCGACCGGGCCCGCTTCCAGACTGGCAGCCACGAACTCGACGTCGCCAGCGCCAAGCTGCTGCGGGAGTTCGTTCCGCGCCTGCTCGCGGTGACCGAGTCTCAGGCCGGTCGCCAGTGGGTCAGCCGCGTCGTCGTCGAGGGCTTCGCCGACCACCGCGGCGACTACCTCTACAACCTGAACCTGAGCCTGCAGCGAGGCCAGCGAGTGCTCTGCGCGCTGCTCGAGCCGGTGCAGGACGGCAGCGAACTGAGCACCGCACAGGCCGCAGCGGTGAAGGAGATCTTCGCTGTCGGTGGGTTCTCGTTCAATGAACAGCGCGAGTCGCTTGATGCCAGCCGGCGCATCGAGCTGCGCGTCGAGTTCGGGCCGCGGGCGCCTCGCGCGATCACCACTCAGGCTCGAGACGCGGTCACTGGCGCCTGCCGGCTGCAAGCCGGGGCGCGCTGGCGTTCTGCCGATGGAGCAACCCTGGCCGCTCCCGCGACCGAGGCAGCGCCGCCGGAGGCGGGACCAGGGTCGGTCTCCGAAACGGCGCAGAACGCGTCGCCCGGGGGAACTCACCGGGCAACCCGCTGCGGAGGCCGAATGCTTGCTGGCCAGGCCCTGAGCACCCATTGCGGGATGGCAAAGCCGACCGACGCCGAAGCAATGCCCGGCCCGCGATCGTAAGTGCCCGCGGAAGCCGGATCATCCATCGATCAGCCTGTCGCGCGTCGACCTTGAACAGCGAATCCGAGTGCGGGCCAGTCCCGCTAAACAGCAAGAGGAAGCCAGCATGCCCTTGATCAATCAGGCCCGACAATCGACGTTTTCCTCCACTGGGCTGCCCAGCCTCGAGGCCCAGGGCAGCGGGGTCAACTTCGTCAACCGATCGAACCAGCCTGAAGCGGTCGTTGTCGGCCAGAAGACCTCCAACCATCTGATCACGACCTCGGCCGCGGCCGACACCTTCGTCATCAGCGGGCATGGACACACGGTGAACGCCGGAGGCGGGGACGACAGCGTCGTCGTCGAAAACGCGCGGCACACGCGGCTCAACGGCGACGCCGGCGATGACACCTTCGAGGTCAAGGGCATGAACCACGGCTCCTATCTTTCGGGCGGAGCGGGTTCCGACTTGGTGCGCTTCTCTGCCGGTGCGGATCTGTATCACGTGCGTGACCGTGGGTCGCACTTCGAATTCGTGAAGACCGCGCAGCCCAGCGACGGGGCCTGGCAACACGGATCGGTCGTCCGCGTGTCAAAGGACGTCGAAGGGGTCGAGTTCGCCGACGGCTTGAGCTTTACCCAGGCTCAGCTGACAGGGATTGCGGTGTCTGCTGGTGGTCAGTTGCGTACCACTGGTCTCGCGCCTGCCCATGCGCTGTCGCTGACCGCCGCGAATGGCTCCTTGCTGAAGGGGTCCGAGTTCGACGACCGCGTGACGATCGGCTCTGCGAGCACCGTTCAAGGCGGCGCGGGCGACGATACCGTCACCGACACCAAGGGCTGGTGGAACGAGATCAACACCGGCGCGGGCAACGACGTCGTGAACAGCGCCGGCGACTGGCAGAGTCGAACAAGCCTGGGCGATGGAAGCGACCGGCTCAACCTGGGCACGACCGGGGTCGGTGTCGGGGGTGGTCACGGCTTCCACGATGGCGGCAGCGGTGAAGACACCCTGAGCCTGACCGGAACGAACTTCGCCGTCCAGGCGCGGCAAGGTGGCGGCTTCAAGATAGAACGGGGCAACGTCGCCGCCAGCGACTTCTTGAACTTCGAGCGCTTCGAGCTGGGTGGGCGCACCTACACGGCCGCCGAACTCGGCAATGCGGTCAAGCAGGCGGGTGGACGGCTGGTGCTCGGCACCGATCGCAACCAGACCGGAACGGCCGGCAGCGACACCTTGACCTTGGCCAACGGACAATGGGCATCCATCGCGGCCGGGGCCGGCAATGACGTCGTCAACCTGTCGGGCCTGGGAGTCCGCGGCGACGGCGGCGCCGGGAACGACACGTTTCACATCAGCAACTCGCGCCCGCAGTGGAACCGCGTGTCGGCCGTTGGCGGCGAGGGGGACGACACCTTCCATGTCGACGACCGTGCCCGACAGGCCGCCAGCAACCTGCACGCGCTCGACGGCGGCCAGGGCAACGACCTGGCGACTTTCGCCCGCCGGGCCAGCGAGTACAGGCTGACCGAGGCAACCGGCAACACGCTGACGCTGACGCACATCGCGTCGGGTGCCAGGACAAGACTCACGGACATCGAATCGTTGCGCTTCGAGGGCGGAACCCGCTACTCCCTGGGCGAGTTGCGGGCGCTGTTCTCCAACGCCAGCGCCGAAACCGCAAGGGGTGAGATCAGCGTGCGCCTGGCGGACAAGGGGCTTGATGGCGCTCCCGAAGTCCGGCAACTCGATGCCCGCACGACCGCCATCAGCCACGGGGCCTACACGGTCCTGTTGAACCGCAACGAGCGCGACGCAGGGCGACAGCAGGTCAGCCAGGTGGCGGTTGCCGTGGCAGCCAAGGACCCGTCGTTGGCCGCGATCTATGCCGGAACGGTTCAGCAAGGCCAGACCATCCTGAGCGGGATCGCGGGTTCCACGGTCAAATCCAATTCGTACGAAGACGACGCGAACCGGGATCTGGGCCGTGATCTGAACTCTTTGCTGCGCGATGCCCAGGACAACGACGTGATCGATGACGAGGCCACTCTTCGCCGAGTCGTCGGCATGCTCACACGCCCGGGATCGGCCAGGGCTGGCGGGCGCTCTCACGAATTGATGAACGTGATGGACGACTTCGCGCTGAACAACGGCAGCGCGAAACTGGCCATCGACACCGAGGCTATCGGCCGCCATACGGCGATCGACAGTGCCACGATCACCTTCGCCAACGGCGGCTACACCGTGCTCGACATGTTCGACGCTGGCGGACAGGGCGGCCGGATGGATGTGCGTGTGGCGCAACCGCGAGACGCTGTTGGCCCCGTCGCCACCTTCGACGTCATCGACGAGAAGACGGTGGGCAATCGGAGTTCCACCCATGTCTTCGGCAAGGATCACGGTTCTGTCGGCAAGGACGCGGTCTCTCGCGGCGGCGTCGTCGATGGGAACTTCGGCTCGGTCGGCCAGTACTGGGCGCCCGACAGCGCCATGGCTCACATGGGGCTGGGCCGCGTCGCCAGGCGGGACCGCCTGAGCGACGACTGAGGCTGGCCGCCGGCCATCGCCTCGGAAGCCATGAATCGCCGGTGCATACGCTGCCTCGCGGCGCGCGGCGAACGCCTGCGGCATTGGGCGCGCCGAGGGCAAGAGGGTCTCAGCCGTGCGGGCCGTCCACCAGGCCCGCGCTCCGCGCGGGGCACGCGCCGGTCGGCCAGGTGCCCTCGCGCCCGCCGGGCCGCCGGGGTGAACGTCACCCGGACCAGCCTCAAGGAGAGGACCGCCCCGCCGCCGCAGGGTGCAGCAAAGTGGCCCAAAGGCTCTGCAACGTGAAAGGCTGGAACATGCAACTCGTGTCGTCTGCATGCCCGGCTTCGGTCAGCAGAGCCGTTGTCCAACCAAGGGCCGAACGCCCTGAACCCGAGGAGACCAGATCATGCCAGCCGTTACCAGCTCGACGAACGGACTCACCACCATCAGCGATGGCACGACTTCGGTGCTGCTGAAGGACATGCGCGATGGAGGCAGCGCGGTCGACCAGGTCGTGATGGCGACGCAGAACGGCGCCCAGATCTATGGGGGCACCATCGGCGGTGACCAGACGATCCTCACCGGTGAGTGGGGCGATCCACACGTGAGGAACCAGTCCTACACGGGCGCAGCCAATACCGCCCTGACCCAGGCCTTGAACGCGCTCCAGGCCGATGCCGCCGACGGGCGCATCGACGACCTGGGCGGCTACAACAAGGTTGTCGGGATGCTGGCCAACGCCGCGACCGCCGGCCAGGGCGGGCGGACGGCCGAAATCATGGACCTGCAGGCCGACCATGTGCTGGTCAATGGGAGCATGTCGATCGCCGTCGACTGCGAGGCCCTCAATGCGCAGGTGGCCTTCGCCGAGAACGCGAAGATCACGTTCGCAGACGGGTCCGAGCAGACGATCACGAACATCTGGAACCGCACCGGCCAGGATGGCGCGCTGGGTGTTCGCGGGTCGCAGGCGGGCGACGGCGGGCAGTCGAAGGGAACCTTCGTGGTGGTGAACGCCGACGAGATGGGGCATCAGGGTTCAACCCACCTGTTCGGCAAGGCCCATGGGTCCGTCTACAAGTACGTCCTGGACGTGGCGGGCAAATTCGACGGCAGCGTCGGATCGGTCGGCAAGTTTTGGTCGCACGACAGCGCCATGGCGCAGCTCGGATTTGGGGTTGTGGGCATCCGGGATCGCTTCAGCAGCGCTGCAGCCCCCGCGCCAGAACAACGCCGGCGCCGGGAAGACGACAAGCCGGCCGAGCGCACCCCCGCCTGATTTGCAGCCACTGTGCCCCGCGACGCTCGAGCGTGGCGGCGCAGGGCCCTCCTCAACGAGACAAGGAGCCCACCATGGCTGAAAACGTGAAGGGCATCGTGGCCGCCACCTTCGGCGTGCTGATGCCAAAGGTACTGGCCGGCGCTCTGAACGCCGGCCTGGAGGATGACGACCCGGATGCCGGCGACATGCCCATGCCGCCCGAAGCGCAGTCGATGCTCAACGATAGGCTTGCCCAGGTCGCCACGCAGACGCTGGCCAAGCAATTGTTCGGAGCCTGAGTCGCGGGCGAGTGCGGTCACCCTGGCCGGGCAGGGTGCCGGCAGCGGTGTGTGTTCCCGGTTTCAACTGACGCAACCACAGGAGATCAAGATGAGACTGGGCGGTTTGTTGGGTATTGGCGGCGGCAACAGCCCGCTGTCGGGAATCGGCTCCCTGCTGAGCAACCTTGGCGGCGCGGTCGGTGGAGGCGCCGGCCAGACCCTCGACAAGGTGGGTCAGGGCGCGGGCATCTTCAGCAGCCTCCTGGGCCTGTTCGGCAAATCCGCGGTGGGCGGCCCGCTGGGCTTCCTGTCCGGACTGGTCGGTCTCGCCCAGCAGGCGATCAGCCTTTTCGGCGGCAGGAAAACCTGAGTCTGCCGGGCACAGCCCGGCTCGAGAGCGCATCATGAGGCCATCCTGCACACCTTCGATGCGTTGCGTGCGCGACGCAACCGTGGAGGCATGGCGCCTCCCGGTTGCGCTGTTCCTGGCGCTCGCCCTGTGCCTGGCCACCGTGCTGCCGGCCTCGGCGCAGTCGATCCCTTGGCGCCGCGCCAATATCGACCTGCAGGCCTCCAATGAGCCGCTGAACGTTTTCCTGGCGCGCATCGTCACCTGGCAGGGCATCTCGGCCTCGATCAGTGCCACGGTAGCCAGCGGGCGTGTCAACGGGCGCTTTCGAGGGTCTGCCGAGACGATCTTCCGCGACCTCGCCGACACCTACGGCCTCACCTGGTACTACGACGGCAGCACGCTGCACGTCTATAGCCTGAGCGAGAACGAGTCTCGCCTTCTGCAGGTGCAGCCACCGGACCTGCCGCGGGTAGAGCGCACTCTGCGCGAAATGCGGCTGGAAGACCGTCGCTTCCCGCTGCGCTTCGATGCCGTCGAGGGCACGATCTACGTTGGCGGTCCGCCCAAGTACGTGGAGGTGGTGGCTGGAGTCGTCGATTCGGTGGCCCAAGCTCCAAGCCGGCCGGCCATGCGTCTAGAGACCCGGGTCTTCACGTTGCGGCACGCGCGCGCGGCCGACACGGTGGTGGCCATCGGGGGGGTGGAAAGCACGGTGCCGGGCGTTGCGCGCATCCTGGGCGACACCATGCGCGAGGCTGCGCCGCCGCAGCCCGAGCCGAAGGCGCTGCCGCGCACGCTGCCGGGGCTGCAGGGCAAGGGCCTCGTGTCGATCGGGCGAACGCCCCGGGGCACTGAGCCGCTGCCAGGCGCTGCTGCCGGGGAAGCCCCGGCCGGCGGCGGTGGGCCCAGTGTTGGAGCCGAACGTGGTGCCAGCAAGACCATGCCGCGCGCCAGTCCGGATCCCGGCTCGCCCGCACCCGAGCTGCGCGCACCGTCGATCACCGCCGATCTTCGAACCAATTCAATCATCGTGCGCGACCTCGCAGAGCGGATGCCGATGTACGCCGACATCGTCAAGCAACTCGACGTCGAGCTGCCGATGGTTGACATCGAAGCCGCCGTCATCGACGTCAGCGGCGGCAAGAGCGAGCAACTGGGCATCGATTGGCGCCTGCACGGCAGCCAGGTCGACATCTCGTCGTCGCCGAACGGGCTGGCCGGCACGGGCCGGGAGCCTCGCAACAGCGCCAACGACCTGCTGTTCAGCGGTGCGCTGGCGTCCGCGGGTCGCGGCCTCATCGGCACTCTGGTGCTGGGCAATGAGCGCAGCTATCTTCTCTCACGCATCAATGCCTTGGCCGAATCCGGTGACGCCAGGGTCGCCGCCAACCCACGCATCATCACGCTCAACAACCACGAGGCCGTGCTGCAAAGCACCAGCGACTTCTACGTCCGCATCGCCGGCCGAGACCAGGTGGACCTGTTCCAGGTCTCCACGGGGCTGACGCTGCGCGTCACGCCGACCCTGGTGGACGACGGCAAAGGCCCGCGATTCAGGCTCGTGGTCAAGATCGAGGACGGCAGCAGCGGCGGTGGCTCCCAGGTCGACCAGATTCCCGTGGTCAGCCGCCAGGCCATCTCCACGCAGGCCGTGGTCGGGGACGGCGAGAGCCTGTTGATCGGCGGCTACGTGATCGAGGAGCGGCGCGACGGCAAGACCGGCGTGCCGGGCCTGTCGAGCCTGCCCCTCATCGGCGCCCTGTTCCGCCAGACGTCCAAGGAGTACAAGCGCGTCGAGCGCATGTTCCTGATCACGCCGCGAATGGCGCGCTCGTCCCAGGCGCCGCGCGACGCGCCGACACCGTGAACGACGCCGCATCGCCCAGCGCCGCGACCGAGGCATCGGAGGCGCGGAGAGTTCTGCGCGTCCTGTCCGGGCTGAATGCCGGGGCGCAGTGCGAGCTGCGCGAGGATCGCGTGCTGGTGGGCAACATCGAGGGCGAGTGCGACGTGGTGCTCGACGTCACCCGCCCCGAGCGGCACGCGTGCCTCGTGCGGGCATCGGCCGACGGGTGGACCGTGCTCGCCATCGCCGGCGACCTGTGGGTGGAGCGCGAGTACGTGCCGCCCCAGCACACCTGCCCCATCGCGCCGGGCCTGGTCATCACGATCGGGCGGGTCTCATTCGGCGTCGGCCACCCCGATCTCGTCGACTGGAACTCGTTGGCACCGCCCGCCAACCTGGAGCGGCCAACAGACGAAGGCACGCTGCCCCAGGCGGCGTTGCCTGCCGCGCCGCCGCCGGTCACGCAGCGCTGGCGGGCCGTGCGCATGGCCGCAGGGCTCGGCCTGGGCGCGCTGGTGCTCAGCGCCGCGGCCACCTACGTGTCGCAGGCCATGACCTTCTCCACGCCCAGCGCCGGCGAGATCGAGGCTGCGCTGAAGGCCGACAAGGCGCAGGTGGCGGCGTTGCCCTGGGCCCGGGAAGTCAATGTGAACGCCCATCCAGAGAAGCCGGGCCGTGTGTTGGTCGAAGGCTACGTGCCGAACCAGGAGCAGCTGGCCGATCTGGCGCGCCGGTTGCGGGCCCTGGGCGAGAACCCGCGCGCGGAGTTGCGCCTGGTGGCGGTGGACACTTTGTCGGTCGACTTGCTGCGCCGCTTCGAACTCAAGGGCAGCCCAGAGAAGCTGCGATACACCGAGCAGGGCCATTTCACGTTGGCGGCTGCCCAGGAAGAGATGCCCCAGCGCGATCGCCAGGCCCGCACGGCGCTGCAGGAGCTGCCCGCCGTGCAGTCGATGTCGGTGCATGTCGAACAGGCGCTCGACCCGGACGGCAAGCCGCTGGTGGTCCGCTACAGCCGCTCGGCCGATCGGCCGGGAGACCTTGAGGTCAGCAACCTCGATGCCGCCCTGGGCCTGCGGCGCTACGTCGTCACGGAGATGCGGCTGGGCCCTCTGCCGTCCATCGTGCTCGACCAGGGCGGGCGCTTTTTCCCGGGCGCAAGGCTTCCAGACGGCTCGATCCTCCGCGCAGTGCATCCTGACCGCCTGGTCGTGAGCCCCATGCAGGGTGGGGAGCAGATCGTGGCCCTGCCCGATGCGCCTGCGCTCCGCGAGCCTGCTCCAAGCCGCGCCCGGACGCAGCTCGCTCAGGGCCGTTGAACGCGCGACCCGGCACGCCGAATGGCGTGCCACGCGCCAGCGCCGCGGGCGCAGGAAATCGGAGCAAACACGGCGCAAAGCGCGGCAGCGGACAGTGTGTGCAGGCGGAAGAGGGTCTCCACCGCCGAAGGAGTCCGAGAAGGGCTCTGCCGAAGGATCGGGCTCACGCCCGGCCGACTCGGAGCCCACAACCCTTGAACCGAAAACACAGGAGTCTCCAAATGTCCGTGCAAATCAACGCCGACGCCTCGAAGGTCCTTGGCGACATCGCCGGCGACATCAAGACCGCGCTGGGCGAACTGACCAAAAACGTCAACGACCCCAACATGATGGCGCAGGCCCTGCAGAAGATCACCGACGGGATGAACAAGCAGAACAATCTCGGCAAGGGTCTGTCGACCAAGCAGCGCGCCGACGACGTTGCCCGTTCGATGGCCTGATGAACCGCACCGTCCCGCGGCTTGCGCCGCGGGACGATGTGCTTCCACAGACAACCAGTCCGCAACCAGACCCTCATGCAAACCGAAGCCGTTTCCGCTGTGCGCTGGGCCATCGCGCCGGCTTCGGGGCGGGGCGCGGCCGAAGTGCAGTCGCCGACGGCCACCGGCCTGCCGGCTGGCGGTGCGCACCTCACCCTGGGCGTGCCGCCCGTGAGCGATGCCTCGGTGCAGGCGTCCCTCAGCGTGCGCAGCATCGGCGAGACCTTCTCCCATGGCATGCGCAGCTCGTTCACCGCGCAGCCCATGGCGGATCTGATCGCGGCCTCGAAGAAGTCCGACTTGTCCGCCTTGACCGTAGCCCTGGTCAGGGTGACCGATGCCAGCAACGGGGCGAACTTGCTCATGAAGATGGCCACGCAGGTCAACAACGGCGTCAAGACGCTGACCTCGCAGAGCGGCTGACGCATGCGCCAGGGGCAGTTCGCCATGCGGCACCAGGGCGGCAATCCGGCAGCGTTGGCAGTGATGCGAGCCTTGCTGCTGCTGACGGCCCTCATCCTGGCAGCCTGCTCCCAGCAGCTGCACGGCGACTTGACCGAGAGCGCGGCGAATCTGGTCGTCGGCGCCTTGCGCAGCGAGGGCATCCGCGCCGAGAAGAAGCCGGCGGGCGAGAACACCTGGCGCGTGAGTGTCCCCGAGGACGAGTTCGCCCGCTCGGTGCAGATCCTCAAGCGGCGCAACCTGCCGCCCCAGCAATTCGACGGGCTCGGCTCCGTCTTCCGCAAGGACTCGCTGGTGTCCACGCTCACCGAGGAGCGCGCGCGCCTCATCTACGCCATGTCGCGCGAGCTCGAGCGCACGCTGTACGAGATCGACGGCGTCATCGTGGCGCGTGTGCACCCCGTGATTCCGCCGAGCGATCCTCTGAACCCCAAGAAGGTCGCATCCTCCGCTGCCGTGCTGGTGAAGTACCGGCCGGGTGCGGAGATCGCTGGCAAGGAAGCCATGGTTCGCTCGCTGGTGGCGGCGGGCATCGAGGGCCTGTCGTACGACGATGTCCGGGTGCACCTGGTAGCCGCCGAGGCGCAGCCGATCGTGCCTGATGCGCCGTCGGTCTCCCGCGCCCTGCCGCCCATGTTCTGGGGCATCCTGGGCGTCCTGGTCGGACTGCTGCTGCTGAGCTACTTTGCGCTCACCTGGCGCAATCGGGCGACCGTGGGCCTCGACGAACTCCGTGGCCGCCTGTTGCGCCAGAGCAAGCGGGCCGCCGGCCCGCCTGCCCCCAAGGGGGGCTCGAAGTGACCGCCGCCCCCGAGGTCCAGACCGGCCCGGCCTCCATCGAGGTGGACGTCGGGCGCCGGCTGATGGCCTTCAACTGGCTGACTGCGGGGTACGCGCATCGCGACTGGCTGGGCCCGTGGGCAGACCTGCTCGACCCTCGCACCCACCCAAGCCTTCGGCTGCTGCGCCGTGTCTCCGTCGTGCTGCTGGAGCGCCACGATCTGATGAATCGCTTCGTCCGCGATCCAGGCCGGCACACGTGGCTGCTCGAGCCCCAGTCCCGTCTGGTGCGCATGGCCGAGGTGCTGGGCACGGCCATGCTGGGCGGCTGGGTGCGCGGCAGCCTTCAGCGCCAGGAAGTGGCCCTGCAGAACAAGGTACTCGGCCCGCAGCGACGGACGCAATCACTGCGATGGGCGCAGACGCTCAAGGCGCTGCCGTACCCAGGCCGCGAGGGCTGGCCGGTGCCGTTGACTGGCAGCGCCGCCGTGTCACGACTCGGGGTGTCGTGTCTGGTGGCCCTGCCCGAGACCGGCAGCGGCGCGGCCGAACGGACGGCGATGCGTTTCCCGCTTGGCACGGTCGTGCCCCTGCAACTGAACGAAGCGCAGCGCGACGAGGCGCTCGCCCTGCTGTACGGCGTAAGCGAAGAGTGGGGAGCGCCATCGTGAGCCTGACGTACCTGAAGCGAGACGAATCGACCACGCTGGCCGTCGTCGGCACGCGCATCGACCGCCATGCGTTTCGCCTGCTGGGCTCAGCGGAGGCCCTATGGGCCGAGGCTGTCGATTCGGCAGCACGCATGCGGCAGGTGGCCGAGGTCGATGCCGCGCTGCTGCGAGAGCAGGGGCGGCAGCAGGGGTTTGAGCAGGGCCGCGCCGAGGGCCTGGCGTGCGTGCTGGGCGCGCTGGAGATCGAGAGGGGCATGCGGGCGCTGCTGGCCGACCGGATCGTCGCGCTGGTCGAGCACTGTGTGCGGAACATGCTCGGGAGCTTCGACGACATCGAGCTGTTCCGGCTGCGCATACGGCAGCTCGTAAAGACGAGTCGCCTGGCGGGCGGAGCCCGGCTGCGGGTTTGCCCGTCACAGGCGCACCTGGCCGCGGCCGCAGTGGCGGAACTGGTTCCTTCCTCCGGGGGCGAGGCACCCTGGCTGAGCGTGGTGCCCGACGCGTCCTGCGAAGCCGATGCGCTGGTTCTGGAAACCTCGGTGGGCTTCGTCGATGCCAGCCTCGAGCTGACGCTGGAGGGTGTCCGCGACATCCTTCGGCGCTCCATGACCGCCGCTGCCGACGGTCTGCCTGCCTGATCAGCGCCGGACGCCGCCCGCAACCTGACCGCGAAGCCAACCCATGAAGGACTCTTTCGAGACGGGTTTGGAAACGACCGCTCCCGTTGTCGACCATCGGGCACCGCGAAGGCTGGCTCTGCTGGGCGACATCGACCGTGCGCTCGGACATGCGGTCGGCCTGGTGGGTACCGCGCGGCATGAGCGCGGCAAAGTCCGGCTGGCCGTGGGCACCTTGGTCCGCGCCAGTGGTGTCCGGGCGGAGGTGGGCGAGATCTGTCGCCTCGTCGACCCGGGTGGCGGTGGCGAACAGAGGGCCGAGGTGATCGGCTTCGACGGCGACGAGGTGCTCATGAGCCCCATGGGCGGCCTGGATGGTCTGTCTGGCTCGACGCAGGTGATCGCCACCGGGCAGCGGCATGCCGTGGCCGTCGGAGACTTCCTTCTCGGGCGTGTGGTGGACGGGTTGGGCGAGCGATTCCTCGACCAGGGTCCGCCGGCCCCGGCCGACGCGATGAGGCTGTCGGTGTCCACCGGCGCGCCCCCGCCGCTGACTCGCCGGCCGATCGAGCACGCTCTGCCATCGGGCGTCAACGCCATCGATGGCGTGCTGACCTGCGGCGTCGGCCAGCGCATGGGCATCTTCGCGCCTGCCGGTTGCGGCAAGAGCACGCTGCTGTCAATGTTGTGCCGCAATGCCGAGGTCGACGTCGTGGTCGCAGCGCTGGTGGGTGAGCGCGGCCGCGAGGTGCAGGACTTCATTGACGACGCCCTCGGCCCCGCGGCGATGCAGCGGGCCGTGCTGGTCGTGGCCACGTCGGACCGTCCCGCGACCGAACGGCTGAAGGCCGCCTACGTTGCGACGAGCTATGCCGAGCATTTCGCGTCCCGCGGCCAGCGCGTGCTGCTGCTGGTGGACTCGGTCACGCGGCTGGCCCGTGCGGCGCGCGAGATCGGGCTTGCCGCCGGCGAGCCACCGGCGCGACGCGGTTTCCCGCCCTCGGTGTTCGCCGCGCTGCCGCTGCTGTTCGAGCGCGCCGGCAATCTCGCTCGCGGCTCGATCACCGCCTTCTACACCGTGCTGGAGGAGTCCGACGACGGCATGGATCCGGTGTCGGAGGAGGTGCGCTCGCTGCTGGACGGCCACGTGGTGCTGTCGCGCAAGCTCGCCGGCAAGGGCCATTACCCGGCGATCGACGTGCTGCAGAGCACCAGCCGCCTGTTCGATCGCCTGGTCGACGAAGCGCATGCCGCCGCTGCCCGCCGGCTGCGTGAACTGCTCGCCAAGTACGACGAGGTCGAACTGCTGCTGCGCATCGGCGAGTTCCAGCGCGGCGCCGACGCCGAGGCCGATTGCGCGGTCGAGCGCCGTTCCGATATCGACCGCTTCCTGCGCCAGCCGCGGACCTCCGTGGACGACTTCGCGACCACCGTGTCGGCGCTGAAGGCGGTGGTGTCGTGAACCCGACCCTGAAGCTGCTGAAGCAGCGCCGAGAGGCCCGGCGCGACCGCGCCGCCGCCGCGGCGGTGCGATGCGAGAGGCATTGGTTGCAGGCGCAGCAGCAGATTGCCGAAGCGATGACAGCGCTGGGGGTGGCTCGCAGCTGGCGCGAGGCCGTGCTCGGAGGCCAGGGAAGCCCTTCGGGACACCCGGGCGAAGGTCTGATGCAAAGCTGCGAGGCCCTGGTGCTGCAGCGGCTCGATGCGGTCGGGCAGGCGCGGCAGTCCGCCGAGCAGGCCCACGCTGACTGGCTGGCGGCACGCAAGCACTGTCGCGAGTGCGAGCAGGCCTGCCTGCGCACGGATGAGTTGCTCTCGCAGCGGCGCCTTTCCGAGCAGAAGGCCGCCGACCTGCGCGAGCAGGTCCAGGACGAGGAACTTCGTCCTTCCATGATGCGGCCGGGCGTACGGGCGGCTCTTGCGGCCCGCCACTGAGATGGAGGAGAGCCAGCCGAGGGAGGCCGGCCCGCAGCGGCTGTCGCGGACGAGGCTGTTCGCGTCACTCCCGCGCTGGTCGAGCACGGCCATCTCGCTTCGAAACCGGGCCTTTGCGTCCGATCCCTTGCTTCTGTCCGACGACCGCATCCTGGTCTGGCAGGAATCCGGCCTGGTCACGCCCAGCGGCGAGCTGGTCTGCGCGGTCGGACAGTGGAAGCTGTCGGTCGCCGCCGACAGCCTGTGGCGACTGGAGCCGCGGCTCGAGGCGCTGGAGACCTTCGTTCCGGCCGACACCTGCTCGGCCCTGGTCGAGAACGCGCTCAACCCGGTGTTGACCGCGATCGAGCAACTGGTGGGCATGCCGCTGGAACCCGGCGACTTCGTGCGCGGCCGGCAACTCGATGCCGATCCGTCCGAGGTCAGCGTCGGCTTCGTCATCCTTGAGCGCACGCAGCGCCCGCTGCTTCGCGGCTGGGTCCGCACCAGCCCCGACATCTGGCAGGCGATGGACTTCTCGCGGGCGCCCTCGCTGCCCCTGCGCCGCATCGGCTACGTGCCGGTCGCGCTGTCTTTGCGCATCGGCGGCTGCAGGTTGCCGCTGGAAGACGTGACGGCACTGCAGGCTGGCGACGCGCTGCGCCTGGCCGTGCCGGCGGCCAGCCTCGACCAATCCGTGCCCGTGCACCTGACGGACGCCGGCGGCCACGTCGGGGCCGGGCTGCGCATCAACGCCCGCGTCGTGGGCGACGAACTCGTGCTGGAGTCGAACGTGGACACATCCCCCATCCAAAACGCGCAGGCTGGCGAGCCAGGACCCGCGGTCGACAGCGTCGAACGCCTGGCGGACATCGAGTGCGACGTAGCCTTCGAGATCGCCACGCTGCGCATGACGGTGGCCGAAGTGGCCCGGCTGCGCAACGGACAGGCGCTGCGAATGGGCACGCGGCTGCAAGAGCAGCCGGTGCGCATCCTGGTCAATGGCCGCATGCTGGCGCGCGGCGAACTCGCGGCGGTCGGCGACGAGCTCGTTGTCGTGGTCACCGACACGAGCCGATTGCCGGTCGTCTGAGCGACGCCTGAGTCGGCCGAACAGGTATAGCGATGGGTGTGCCCGATCCTGCGGTAACCATACCGCTGCTCATCGTCCTGGGCCTGCTGCCGGTGGTGGTGGTGATGCTCACCTCGTACACCAAGATCGTGGTGGTGTTCGCGATCCTGCGCAATGCGCTCGGGCTGCAGGGCGTGCCGCCCAACTTGGTGACCAACGGTCTGGCCCTGGTGCTGACCTGGTACGTGATGTACCCGGTGGGGTTGCAGATGCTTGCGGCGGTCGACGTGGATCCCAAGAACCCGCAGCTGCCGGCCTTGTCGACGATGCAGGTCCTCGACAAGGCCAAGGAGCCGCTGCGCGCCTTCCTGGACAAGCACGCCCACGAGCGGGAACGTGTGTTCTTCACCGACGCCGCCCGCCGCCTGATGGGCGAGGAAACCGCCGCCCAGATCGGGCCGAAGGACTTCGTCATCCTGGTGCCGGCGTTCGCCGTCTCCGAGCTGACCGAAGCCTTCCTGATCGGCGTGCTGATCGCGCTGCCGTTCCTGGTGGTTGATCTCGTCGTGGCCAACGTCATGATGGCGCTGGGCATGCAGATGATGAGCCCGACCATGGTCTCGCTGCCGCTGAAGCTGCTGCTGATCGTGCTGCTGGACGGCTGGACCCGGCTGGCACACGCGCTCGTGCTGACCTACCGCTGAGGCGCCGTGGCCGCCATCCCGCCTGACTTGCCCGCCGCCAGGGGTCTCCGATGACGATGGACCCGGGTGCGATCAGCGCCATCGCGCGCGAGGCGATCCTGCTGACGCTGCTCCTGTCGGCGCCGCTCGTGGGTGCCGCGGCGATCGTGGGGCTTCTGCTGGGGCTGCTGCAGGCGCTGACGCAGCTTCAGGACCAGACCACCGCCTTTGCAGTGAAGCTGCTGGTGGTGATGGGCCTGGTGCTGGTGCTGATGCCTTGGCTGGGCGCCATGGCCTTCGGCTTTGCCGAACGGGCGTTCACGATGATCTTCGAGCTGCGATGAACCCGCTTCTCGCCGATCCGGCCCAGCTGCTGTGGACGCTCGGCCTGACCAGCCTGCGCACGGCGGTGGCACTCGCGCTGCTGCCCCCGTTCGCCGCGGCCATCATGCCGGTCATCATCAGGATGCCGCTGGCGCTGGCGATCGCCGTGCCGCCGGCCATGATGGCGTTGCAGAACCTGCCCCCCATGCCCGACTCGCTGCCCGGGCTCGTGCTGCTGCTGCTGCGCGAGGGTTCGATTGGCCTGCTGATCGGCCTCGGCCTGGGGGCCTTCTGTGCCGGCCTGCAGGCCGTCGGCGAGATCATTGACCACCAGACGGGCCAGACCTTCACGCAGAACATCGACCCGGTGCACGGCAACAACGTGTCCATCACGGCCCAGTTGCTCGAGAGGGTGTTGTTCGCGGTGCTGATGGCCGCCGGATTCCTGCTGGTGCTGGCCGATGTGCTGTATCTGTCTTACCGGGTGCTGCCGGTGGGCGGCGGGTGGGGCGGCTTCCAGCCGCTGGTGGTGTTGGAGGCCACGACCCAGGCCTCGCGCCTGTTCGCGCTGGCTATCCTGCTGGCCGGGCCGGTGGTCCTCGTGCTTTTCGTCGTCGACATCAGCCTGGGGCTGCTGAACCGGGCGGCGCCGCAACTCAACGTCTACCAGGTCACGCTGACTCTGAAGTCCATGCTGGGGCTGGCGGTGCTGGCTGCAGCCCTCCCGCTGGTGATCGAGCGCGTGGTGCGAGGCATGTTCGAGGCGTCTGCGGCCCTGATGGTGCTGTTGCAGCGCGTCGGGGGTTGAGGCATGTCCGAGTCAGCTGCCGAGAAGACCGAACAGGCCACCCCGCGCAAGCTCGAGAAGTCGCGCGAGCAGGGTCAGATCGCCAAGAGCGAGGATCTCGCCGGGGCGCTGTCGGTGCTCGCGGGCATGTTGGCGACGATGGCGCTGGTGCCATGGTTCGCGCGTGAGGCGGCCGGCCTGTTCCTGGCGGTCGAGCGCTCGCTCGAGCGCCTCGATCATTCCGCGATGAAGGCGCTCTGGTTGGAGGGCCTGCAACTGGCCGTGGTGGCTTCGCTGGCGCCACTGCTGATCGCGGCGGCTGTGCATGTCTTCTGTCTCTGGCTGCAGACGGGCACCGTCCTGAGCTGGGATCCGGCCATGCCGAAGCTGGAGCGCTTGAACCCGGCTGCAGGGTTCAAGCGGCTGCTGTCGATGCGCACGGTGGTCACGCTGGCGCAGATGCTGCTGAAGACTGCGATCGTCGGAGCGGCTGTCGTGCTGGTGTGCCAGCGCATCGTGCCCGACGCGATCCGTGTGATCGGAGCCGACGCCAACGCGGCGCTGGCGGTGGCGGGCACGGGCCTGATGCACCTGATGCTCTGGTGCGGCGGGCTGTTCGTGCTGCTGGGGGCGGCCGACCTGGCCTACCAGCGTTGGCAGTTCCTGCGCGACCAGCGCATGACGCTGCAGGAGTTACGCCGCGAGTTGCGCGAGGACGACGGCGACCCGCACGTCAAGTCCGCCCGCAAGCAAGCCGGGCAGGAACTGCCCTGGGAGGAGCTGCTCGGCTACCTCCGCTACGCATCGGTGGCCCTCACCCACGGCGACGGCCGGCTGGTGGCCGTGATCTTCCGCCCGGGGGTGGACACGGTCCCGTTGTTCCTGCTGCGGGCCCAAGGCGCCCAGGGCCGGCAGGCCGCCGACGCCGCGCGCACCTGGAAGCTGCGCCGACTGCACGATGACGCGGTCGTCGATGCCCTGTTCCCGAAGGCGTACACCGGCAACGCCGTGGCCGAGCCTTATGCGTCGGCCATCCTTGCCTTCCTTGCGCGCACTAGGTCATGAACAGCGTCGTGCGCCCCCAGATCCGCCATCCTCGGCCGGGCCCGAACAGCGCCCGGCTGCGCCCACGCGCCTTTGCCCGGCACGCCTACCACAAGCACCCCGCGACATGAGCACTTCCATTGGAACTCCCGGGCCTGCGGGCTCGAGCCGCGTGCCGGCGGACTTGGCGCTGGCGGGCCTCGTGGTGGCGGTCATCGTGATGATGGCGCTGCCCCTGCCGGCGTGGTCGCTGGACATGCTGGTGGCCGTCAACATCGGGCTCGCAGTAGTGCTGCTTCTGGTGGCGATGTTCATTCCCACGCCGCTGGCTTTCAGCGCCTTCCCCGCGGTGCTGCTGGTGACCACCTTGTTCCGGATATCGCTGAACGTCGCGACGACACGGCAGATCCTGCTGCACGCGCATGCCGGCGACATCATCGACGCCTTCGGCCGCCTCGTGGTGGGCGGCAGCCTGGTGGTCGGCCTGGTCGTCTTCCTCATCATCACCGTCGTCCAGTTCATCGTCATCGCCAAGGGAGCCGAGCGGGTGGCGGAGGTGAGTGCGCGATTCACGCTCGACGCGATGCCCGGCAAGCAGATGAGCATCGACGCCGACCTCCGCGCCGGGGTGCTGTCGCAGCAGCAGGCCATGCAGCGCCGGCGCGAACTGGTGCAGGAAAGCCAGTTCTACGGTGCGATGGACGGCGCGATGAAGTTCGTCAAGGGCGACGCCATCGCCGGCATCGTGATCGTGCTGGTCAACCTGCTGGGGGGCATCGCGATCGGCACGCTCTCCATGGGCCTGAGCTTTGGCGCCGCGGTTCAGAAGTTTTCGGTGCTCTCGATCGGGGACGGCCTGGTCACGCAGATTCCGGCACTGTTCGTATCGATCGCCGCAGGCATCGCGATCACCCGTTCCGAGTCCGACGGGGCGGCCAGCCTGGCCGACCAGATCGGCCGCCAGCTCGGCAGCCAGCCGCGTGCGCTGGCGCTCGCGGCCGGCGTGATGGCGCTGTTCGCGCTCGTGCCCGGGTTTCCGTCCGTGACCTTCCTGGTGCTGGCCGCCCTGCTGGGGGCCATCAGCGCGGGCCTGTCTGCCCGTGAGCGCAAGGTGCTGTCGGGCGTGGCCACGGTCCAGGTGTTCAGCGCCGCGCGCGAAGGAGACAACACGCCGGTGCTGCTGCAGCCCGGGCGGATGAGCGACATCCCCGCGTCGAGCTTCAGGCTGGAGCTCGGCAGCGCGCTGGCCGCGCGCATCGGCGCGCCGGCGCTCGATGCGGCGCTGCGAGCCGAGCGCGAGGCGCTGCGCCACGACTACGGCATTCCGTTCCCAGGCCTGGGGCTGCGCATCGTCGAGTCGATGCCGCCGGACGCCTGCTCCGTCATCGTGCAGGATCTGCCCGAAGCCCGGTTCGAGCTGCCCGAAGGCACGGCGCTTGCGATCGGGCTGCCTGAGGCGTCGGGCGAGACCCCCGCGCCCGAGTCGCTCCCGCCCGTCAAGTTGTTCCCTGCCGCGCTCTGGGTGAAGGCCGAGGACGCCCAGGCGCTGCGCGACAAGGGTGCGACGGTGCTGGATGCTGCCGGCATCGTGGCACGCGGCGCGATCGCCGCGATCCAGCGCAATCCGGCAGCCGCCCTGGGCGCGCAGCAGGTCAGGCAGTTGGTTCGCGAGGCGGAGGCGCGGTTTCCCGACCTCGTGCGCGAGGCCCAGGGTGTACTGCCTTTGCCCAAGATCGCCGACCTGATGGTGGCTCTGGCCCGAGAGCGCGTTCCGCTGACGGACTTCACCGGCCTGCTGCAGGCGGTCCTGACCTATGCGCCGGCTGCCAGCGACCTGCACACCTTGTACGAGCAGGTGCGCAAGGCACTGTCGCGCAGCATCATCGCGCGACAGATCGCCGGCTCGGGCAGCGACGACCTGCCGGCGCTCAAGCTGGACCCGGGCATCGAGTCGGCCCTGCGCGGCGCGCTGGTCGTGCAGGCCGACGGTCCTGTGCTGGCCTTGGAGCCACAGATGCTCGAGACCTTGCTGCAGGCGGTCCGACAGGGCTTGACCCATCCCGAGCTGCAGCGCGCGCCGACCCTGCTGCTGCCGGTCGACCTGCGCCGCGCCGTGAGCCGGCTGTTGCGAGGTGCCATGCCCCATGTCGCCTTCGTGTCGTTCGACGAACTGCAGGCCAGCGAGCGCGACCCGCGCATCGTGGCGACTGCGTCGCTTCAAGCGCAGACGTAGCAGCTGCGCACAGACCCACGAAGGCAGGGCGTACGACCGAACGCAGCGACAAAGACCAGCAGTGTGTGCCTCAGTCTCGAGCGGGTGCTGAGAACATAGGGACGGGGCCCGCGACCAGTGGCCGCGGGCCTCGCCTGGCGCATCGATGCTAGCGGGACATCGCGTTACGGGCCGACGCGTCGGCAGAGCTCGAGCCTGCCGGGCGATTGCGGAGCGTTCAGCCCGCCGTTGGCCTCGTAGCGGGCTCTGCGGTCGCGGGGGCGGCGTCCGTCCCGCCGTTGAGGCGGTCCAGGCGGGCCACCTTCGCCATCCCGAGTTCGTGCATGGCGCTTTGGCGGCCCCAAAACTGGCCCACGGCGCCAAGGTTGCCATCGACCCCGCCACCCTGGTTGACCACATCGCCCCGGCCCACCGAGCCTTGCTGCGCGCCGAAGAGATGGGTGGTGGCTTCGCGACCGACGGTTGCCCTGTCCACCACCTCGAAGGTGGCGTTGGAGTTCCCGCCGTCCCCCGCCTGAGCCAGGCGCGCGTCCATCGCGCCGTCGGTGCCGGTGCCGTCGAAGATGTTCGCGAGCGAATAGCTGCCGGTGGCGAACTCGATCCGCGCCGTCTCGATGGCGGATTTGCCAGCGCCCGCACCCTGCGCGTCGAGGGCGACTGCCGTGCTGCCGTTCCTCAGCGTGATGTCGGCCTTTGCGCCGCTGATGACGGTGGTCGAGACGCCGCCCTGCCCCGCCGTCTCGGCGCGGGTCAGCACCTGCACGGCCCGGTTGAAGGCGGTCTCGTAGTCGATCTTGCCGTCGAACGCATCGGCCTGCAGCGCGTTGAGGTCCTGCGCCAGCGCGACGTTCGCCGCCCCTTCGTAGGCCTGCGTCTTGATGGCCGAGTCGTCGGTGCCGGCCAGGATCGTCTGCGCACGCTGCAGCGTGCCCGTGTAGACCCGCGATCCATCGCGGGTCGCGACGGCGACCTGGTCGACATAGCCGTCGCGGTCGCGGTCGCTCAGCAAGATCTTGCGCGTGCCGTCGCCGACGGCGAGCGTATGGTCGTCCAGCCTCTTGACCGTGATCGGCACGGGCGGAGGCGCGACGGGCGGCGCGACGGGCGGCGCGACCGGTGCGGCCGCTTGAATGGCCTTGGTGACGGCCGCCGGCGAGGGCGCCGGCGGCGGCGCCTTCGAATACTCGACCCTGGCCCTCACGAACTTGTCGTTCCGACCCGCATCGGTTCGCACGACCACCACGCTGCCCGTCAGGGAGTTCTCGAATCGCAGCTTGCCGTCCTTCTTGTTGCTGTCGGTCACCTCCCGCCAGCCCGGCCCCTCGAGCTTGACCTTGTCGTCGCGGCCGAGGTTGAAGATGTTCACGTTGTTGCCGTGGCCGCCGATGGTGAAGCGGTTGGCGCCATGGTCGCCGCGGAAGGTGATGTTGTTGTTGGATCCGCGCACCGAGCTTTCCGTGCGGCCGCGCCCGTCCTGGATGGTCCGGCTGACGCCAGAGCCGGTGATGTGCCGATCCACGCCTCTCGATGACGAACCACCGCGCTGGGTGAGTTGCGCGAATGCGAACACCCCGCGGCGATCGCCGCCGCCACGCACGTTGAAACCCCTGCTCATGCTTCAGCCTCCTGGGACTTTTGCCCGTTGTCGATGAAGGACACCGTCGCCGGCCACCACGTGGGCCCGGCAAGACGCGTCGGGAGCCGGCACCATTCCTGAAAGCGACCGAGGCGGACACCCGCCCCGAGTTCCCGTTGTTCCAGGCAGTGCTGCTTCTTGACCGGCAGCGAGGTTCATGCGCCGCGCTTTCCTGCTGCTTTGCATCCCTTTGCGGGTCGGCGGCCCGGCCCCGGGGCGGGGGGTGCAGCCAGCGTCCGCACGGGCGCACGAACCTCCTGCGGCCTGCAGCGAAGCGCTGCAAAGGTGGAGCAAAGCTCGCCGGAACATCGTCCACATCGGAGTCGACGCCGAAGCCGCGCTCCCCCGCAGCCAACAGGAGGTTCGCCCATGACACAAGTCATCAACATGGTGGCAAGCCCATTGCAGCAGCCGATCCCGCTGAACCGCGGGCATGACGCCCTGGCAACGCCACAGCCGGGTTGTCTCCTCGCCGCACCTTCAGCGCCCCCGAGCGCGTGTGTCGCCCAGGCGCCGGCGGCTCCGGCGCTGGGCGACTACCAGTCCGCCCTGAACGAATTCGGGCGCATGGTGGGCCAGGCGACCCAGGGCAACTTTGGCGTCGAGGACAAGGGTCGGCTGGACGGCATGGTCAGGGCGTACTTGGCGCGCAGCGATGTCACGCCCGCACAGAAGGAGGCGATGCAGAAGATCGCCTCGGAGTTCGACGCCACCTTCGCCAGCTCGGGTGCCGGCAAGACGGAGAAGATCAAGGGCAAGAGGAACCGCAAAGCCCAATCGAAGAACGCGCGAGGCGATGGCCAAGGGATCAAGGCCACCGATTGGGCGAACTTTCTCGGCAAGGTGGGCGGTCTGCTCAGTCAGATACCTGGCGGGCAGAAGGCGGGTGAGGCGCTGAAGGACTTTGCCTCGAGGTTCGCCAGCGCCTACGATGCGAGCGACAACATGTTCGGCCGTGACGACATGGCCAAGCTGCAGGCACAGCCGAATGGCGCCCTCAATGCACTTGCGCAGCAGAGCATGGGCGGCGAGAAGTTCGCGGCGAAGGACTTCGGTCGTTTCCTGGGCAACATGACCTTGCCGACCTCGGCGCCTGCCCCGGTCCTGGCTCCTGTGGCCCCGCCGGCCCCTGCATTCCTGGCCCCACCCACCCCCGTGGTGGCCAGCCCGGTCCTGGGCAACGTGGGCCAGCACCAACCGGTGGCCGCCCACGCGTCCGGTGCCAACTCGATGGCGTTCAACTTCGTCAACAACGGGACGGTCAACTTCTCGCCCCCGAACTTCCATGCCTTCGACCTGGACGTCGCTTCCCTGAAGGCGTAAGCGCAGCGGTTCGCGGCCAGCCAGCGCTAGCCTGCCCACCATGACGCGCAGGTGCCGAATCGGCGGCCGTGCCTCGCTCCAAGTGACAGCCATCCGTGTCGTACTTCGCCAGCCCCGATCCTGACCCGACCGAGTCTGCTCTCCTCGACCTGTTGCCGCCGAACGCCGCGCTGGCCGGGGTGGCGTTCGGGCTGCCCCCTGATCCGAATGGCCAGCTTCGCGATGTGGACCAGGGCGCAGTGGGGCCGACGGGTTGCCACGGCCGCGAAGCCGGTGTGGCGGCGATGGTCGAGCTCCGCCTTGATCGCCAGGGCGCCGAGCACATCGAGGCCTTCGAGCGGCGTGCCTTGGCCGATGCCGCGGTGCGGCAGGTGTGGCGTGTGTCGCCAGGGCCCGACTTCGTGCTCATCGTGCAGTGCGCAGACATGGCTGCCTACCACGCGCTCACCAAGCGCCTGTTCCGGCAGAAGTGGAACGTGCGCAACGTGAAGACCCGTTTCGCGCTCCGGCGTTCGAAGGCGGGCCATCGCCATCGGGGCGGCAAGGTCCGTGGTCGTCACGCCGACGCAGCCGCCTACCCTGAGGAGCCGGCCCTGCTCCAGCCGTCGGCCTGGGCTTGCCCCGCTTACTGCCTGGTCGGACCGGAACGCGACCGAAGGTCGGCCCCTGCCGCCTGGGGCATTCGCGTGGCCGCCGCGAGCCAGGCGGTGGTGGTGGGCCTTCTCGACGGGGCCGCGCTCGAGTTCCGGATTCCGCACTTCTTCGCCGAGGAAGTGCGTTCGCTCGCAGCCTAGGGCTGCCAGCGAACGGGCCCGTTCAGAAGCGGCGCTCCAGGCCCAGATAGACCTCGGTGCCCTGGCCGTCCAGGTATTGACGCACCTGACCGCCGACGAAGGTGTCGCGCGCGATCTCGACGTCGACCCCAAGCTCCGCGGCGGTGCCGCCGTGTGCGTCCTGCGGGCCCGGGGCGCCAGCGCGGAAGGCCGCATGCACCGTCACCGGCTGATCGGCCACAGGGCGCCAGTGGATGCCGATCTCGCCGCCCAGGCGGCCATGCTTCGGCTCGCGTCCGCCGGCGTACGGAGTGACATCGCCGTAGGCCTCGCCATACAGCGTGGGCACGGCCCCGGTGGGCGAGTTGCGGACGATGCCGACGCGCACGGTGTCCCGGCCCGGCCCCTCGCCCGGCATCGGGGGCGCCGAACTCCGCAGGGTGAGGTTGCCGTCTGCATAGAGCGTCGTGATCGGTGCCGTCGCACCCTCGGGGAAACGACCGGTCGGCACCCGGCGCGGATTGATCCCTGCGTTGGACGTCGAGGTGTTGGGGTCGCCGGCACCGCCCTGCAGCCGCTGCTGCGCGAAGAGCTGCAGGCTGGTCGTCGAGCCGCTCGCGGGCTGCGCATCCTTGTGGGTCAGGGTGACCGTGGCCACGGTGTTGGGCGCCGCCCAACCGGCCCGCACCATGGCCGTGGTGGAGGACAACCCCGGTGCTTGCTGCCACGTCAGCGAGGTGTCGAGCACGGGCCGCGGGGTCTTCGGGAAGGTCCCGCGGTCGGGCGCGGGCAGGCCTGCGGTCACGGACACAGTCTGCGCGCCGGCCGGTCCGGGCCGGGTCAGCCGCGCCCCGAGCCTGAGCACCGCGTCGCGGCCGATCGCGGGCGCGGGCACGCGGTGCTCCGCCAACGCATCGACAGCCGGCCCGGCGCCGGGCAGGGGGGGCGGCGTGCCGATCTGCAGCGCACCGCGGGTCGTGGAGCCGTTGGGCCACCGGCGCACGCCGGTCAGCTGCAGCTCGGCGCTGCGCCGTCCCTCCGGATCCAGCGTGGCCGCCTGCACGCTGACCGCGGCCCGGAAGCGGTCGACTGGGGTGCCGCGGTCGACATACACCTGGTACCGAGGTGCCAGTGCCCTGGTGGCCTGCTCGGCGTTGCGCGGATCGAAGGGCGTGCCCGCGCTCGCTGCGACACCGGCGCCGAACTCGGTGTAGGGAGCCTTGGGCAGTCCGTTCCAGCTGGCGGGTGGCTCGCCCGCGCCCTGGCGCAGCCTCGCGCCGGCGAACAAGGTCGCCTTGCCGCCGAAGGGTTCCAGCCGGGAGGCCAGCGGCTCGACGACCCGGTACCCGCCGCCCGCGGCAGGTTGACCGACGGCCGGTGTCGCGGGCGCCGGGTGCTCGGCGCCGGGCTGCCCGGCGGGGCCTGTGGCGGCAACCAGGGCCTGGAAGTCGGAGTGCCCGGTGCGCAGAAAGCCCACGCGCCGGGCCGCCTCGAGCAGCCGGTTCCCGTCTGCCGCGACCGCCGTGCGCAGGCCCTCGTCCGTGGTGCGCCGGTGCACCTGCGCCATCCGCTGCAGCGCCTGCCGGACCGGCCCCCCCGCGAGGCCGTCGACCGGCCCGGCCAGAGGGCCGTAGCGCTCGGACAACCGACGAGCCAGCTCGATCACCCGCGCGCCGCCAGGGGCCGGGTGGTTGCCGCCGCCGGCTGCTGCGCCCGGCGGCAGAGGCAGCACGAGATTGCCACCAATCGGTGCCGTCGGAGCGTCGCTGACGGGGCGGGTCGACATGTTCATCTCGCAATGGGTGGCACGGGCGGAGGGCTCCCGCGGAACCGAAGCTATGCGGGCCTGCTTTGCCCGCGGTTTGCGGGACTTTGAAGGCCCGCCCAAGGCTCGCGTCGCATGCATCAGCGAGGGGCTTGCGGCGGTGGCCGAAGCCGCGCCGCTCGGCCGCGCAAAGCCCGGCAAAGGAGCCGCAAACGTCTGGTGATCAGCATGCTTCCGGGATCTCGAAGAGCCGTCGTTCCAGGATTCGAGGCCTCCGGCGCTGCCCCACGTTGCACCCGCCGGCAGATTCGACACCAGGAGACACGGCATGGCAACGGCAAACATCAGCAGCAAGCCCGCGGGTAGTGTGGTGCGGTCCGGCAGCGGCGACCTGCTGCTGGCGCAGGCTGGTACGAAGACGCCTGCGGCCAAGCGTCCACCGGCTGCGCGCACGGTGGAGTTGCGGCTGGGTGGGCACCCGGTGAGGGCGGTGCCGCTGGGCCTGCCGGACAGCAAGGGCCGGACGCTGTACGAGGTGTCGTGGCGCGGCGTGACGGTGCAGGCGCCGCTGACGGGGCAACTCGGTGCGGCGCAGTTCAAGCCTGGTTCGTGGTTGAAGGGCGCGCTGGAGCGGGCGTATGAAGCCCGGCAGGGGCCGGCGTGTCCGGTTTCCGAGGCACCGGTGCTGGGCAGCAACGGACGCCCGGCGCATGTTCGGCGCGAGGGGTTGAGCGCGAGCTTCTTCGAC
>CAIKLM010000128.1 GCA_903828235.1 uncultured beta proteobacterium
GACCAGCGCACCGCCGAGCTGCTGGCCGACCTGCGCCGGCCAGCCTCGGCCGGGCCGGCTGCCAGCCCAGCGCCCAGCCCCGCGGTGGCCGCCGGCGGCGGCGACCGCTGGTCGATGCGCGTCATCGACCGCTGGAACGGCCAGGTGCTGCGCCACTACACGCTGGGCGTCACCCAGGTCGACGCCGCGGGCAACCGCATCACCGGCTCCGGCAGCGTGTACGACGCGCTGATGCGGCCGAGCCGGGTCATCAGCCGGGACAGCGGCGAGACCGTCACCTACAGCAGCCCGCCGCTGCGCTGGTGGGAGGGCATGCAGCCGGGCCAGGAGCGCAAGCAGGAGCTGCGCATCACGGTCTCGCAACCCGGTGGCGGCCTGCTGCGCGAGACCTTCGTCCAGGCGCGCGCGCGCGTGGCCGCCATCGAGACGGTGGAGGTGCCGGCCGGCCGCTACGAGGCCTTCCGCGTGGAGATGACGGCCACCCAGCGCGTCGAGCGCCCCGGCCAGGCCGACTCCCACGAGGCCTGGACGCACACCTTCTGGTACGTGCCCGAGCTGCGCTACTACGCCGCCTCGGAGCTGGAGGTGCGCGACCGCGCCGGCGCCCTGGTGCGGCGCGAGCGCGAGGAACTGACCAGCCTGGTGCTGAAGGGCGGCGACCTGCGGGCCTCGCGCTGAGCGCGGCGCCCGCGGGCGCGCCAGGGGCTCAGCGCAGCCGCAGCACGCGGCCGAAGGGCGCGGCGGCCAGCGCCGCCTCGTCGGCGCCCGGCGGCACGGCCCACAGCAGCGCCCCGGGCGGGCGGTGGCGCGCGGGGCCTTCGAGGTCGGTGAGCACCACCGTCAGGTCGGGGCGGTGGCGCGCGGCCTCCTCGAGCAGCGGCGTGAAGTCGGTGCCGCCGCCGCCGGCCACACCGGCTTCGGCGGCCCAGGCCCGCAGGTCCTTCGGGCCCAGCCGCCCCGGGGCCAGCGTGCGCACGGCGCGCACGGCGTCGTCGCCCACCACCAGCGTCACCGGCGCGTCCAGCCGCCGCGTCAGCGCCGACAGCTCGGCGGCGAAGCGCGCCAGCAGCGGCTCGTCGATGCTGCCGCTCACGTCGAGCACCAGCACCAGGCGCGGCACGCGCCGGGCGTGGGTGAGCCCCGGCGCCCAGGGCAGGCGCCCCCGCGAGCCGCCCTCGCCGGGCCGGCCCCGGGCGCCGACGCGGCCCTGGTTGGCCAGCCAGCTGCGCGCCGGGCGCGAGGGGTTCTCGGCCAGCCGCGGCGCGAGCGCGCGCGCCACCTGCGTGCGCAGCACCTGCTCCCAGGGCGTGTGCACCCGCGGCAGGTCGCGCGGCAGCGTGCGCAGGATGGAGAAGGCGCCATCGCCGCTGTGCCCGCGCAGCAGCCGCTCGCCCCACTCGCGCGCCTGCTCGGCCTCGGCCACGACGGCATCCGCGCCCTCGGGCCCGGGCTTCAGGTCCTCGCTGTCGGGGCCGCCCAGCGTGCGCAGCGTGGCGGCGCGCGGGCCGTCCTTGCGGGCGTCGGCGCGCTGATCCGGAGGCCGGCGGTCGTCCACCGCGGCGTACAGGCGCTCGACGTCCCACTCCAGCAGCGCGGCCTCGTCGCTGCGCGTGGTGCCGAGCACCTGGTCCAGCAGCTGCGGCAGCGTCAGCGCCTGCGCGGGCAGCGCCAGCCACGCCGCCGGGGCCAGCGCGCTGTTGACGATGGCATCGGCGCAGCGGTTGAAGAGGGCCAGGTCGACGTCGCCCCGGCGGCGCTGCAGCGCGCGGTAGCGCGGGCCGTGGCGCAGCGCGATGTGCAGCAGCTCGTGCGCCACCCAGCCGGTCTGCACGTCCAGGCCCAGGCGCTCGAAGGCGGGGGTGTAGTGGATGCAGCGGCCGTCGGTGTAGGCGGGCAGGCGGCCCGCATGGTGGGCCAGCGCCTCGGCCTCGGTGACGTCGCGGTGCGCCACCCACAGGGCCAGGCTGCCGCTGGCCGGCGCGACCTCCACCAGCCGCATCACGGCGCGGCGGCCGCGGTGTTCGTGCTGGCCGCTGCCGTGCTCAGACAAGTTCAGCCCCGGCCGGCGGCGTAGCGCTGGTAGGCGGGGCTCTGCAGCAGCGCCTGCTCCAGCCCCTGCTGCAGCGCGCGCTGCGCCAGCAGTTCCACGACCAGCGTCTGCACCTCGGCCAGCGGCAGCGGCACCGGGCCGCGCAGCTCGGGCAGCTGGGCGGCGATGGCCATGGCGCGCGCCAGGCGCTCGGCGTCGGTGCAGGCCGCCACCAGCCCGTAGGCCAGCGCGTAAAGGCCGTCCAGGCTGGCCGGCAGCAGCTTCAGCGTGGCCGCGCCGGGCTCGGCGGCCAGCAGCGCCAGCACGTCGGCGCCGCTGCGCAGCTCTTTCAGCACGCCGAAGAACTCGGCCGCGTTGGCCGCCCCGATGCGCCCCTGCACGAAGCGCCGCGCCACGGCCTCGGGCAGGCCCTCGCGCACGTCGAGCAGCACGCGCGAGACGTCTTCCCAGCCGCGCGGGCTGGCGCCGATCAGGTGGTCGGCGGCGAGCTGCGCCTCGGTGTCGTCGAGCTTGTCGGGGCGCACCTTCAGGAAGGCCATCACCTCGGGCGCGAAGCCCTGTGCCAGCGCGTGCGCCAGGAAGGCGTCGATGCCGGCGACGACGTGGAAGTGGAACAGCCGGTCGGCCAGCGCCGTGCCCATGTCGTGGCTGACGGCGCCGTGGAAGGCGGCGTTGCCCGCGGCCACCACCATCCAGCCCGGCGGCAGCTCGTAGCGGCCGACGCGGCGGTCGAGGATCAGGCTGTAGGCACTGATCTGCAGCCGCGGGTCGGCGGCGGTGAGCTCGTCGAGGAACAGGATGCCCTCGGGCTGATCGGGCCCGGGCAGGAACTCCGGCGGGAACCAGACGGTGCGCTCCAGCCGCTCGTCGGCATAGATGGCGCCGCGGATGTCCACGGGCTCGATCGTGGTCAGGCGCAGGTCCACCAGCGGCACGCCGAAGCGCGCGGCGAGCTGGCGCACGATGCTGCTCTTGCCCACGCCGCGGGTGCCCCACAGCATGGTGGCGCGGTGGCGCAGGCGCGGCGAGGCGAACTGCGCCTGCAGCGCGGCCAGCGCGTCGGCCACGCTGACGGGCGGCACGTTCATGGGGTTGCTGTGCATGTCATTCCGTTGTGGCGTCGGCCGTCCAGGGCTGCCAGCTGCTGGCCGGCGGGCTGCGGGGCAGGCGCGGCAGCTCGATGCGTGGCATCTCGCGGCGCATGAAGAACAGCGCCATCAGCAGCGGCGGCACCAGGTTGGCCAGCGCGCCCAGCATGGCCTCGGCCTGCCCGCCGGTGCCGCGCACGGCAAAGGCCACCGCCACCACCGCCACGCCCAGCGACAGCGGCCCGCCGCGCAGCAGGCCGATGCGCCAGCGGCGCGCGCGGAAGCGCTGGTGGAACAGCGCCGGCGGCGCTGCGAGCACGCCGGCCAGGTGGGCCAGCGACAGCGCCAGCCGCGCGCGCGCGTCGGCGCTGCGCTCGGCGCCCTGGCCGCGCAGCATGACGCTGCTCTCCCAGCCGGTGCGCAGCGGCACGAGGCGGCTCCAGGCGCCGCCGAGCACCTCGAACAGGTCGTCGGGCAGGCGGCGCGCGTCGGCCTCGGCGCGCGTGAGCACCAGCTGCATCGGGTAGCCCTTGACGCCCGAGACCGTGCAGGCCACGCGCAGCCCCGCCACCTGCGCCTGCGCGGCGCGCAGCTGCGGCGGGTGGCCGGGGCGGCAGCGCAGCACGAGTGCCGCGCCCTCGGCCGTGAACAGGTCGCCGGGTGCGATGGCCGCGGCCGCCGCCAGCAGCTCGGGGGGCTCGCCGTCCTCGGCCACGACCTCGGCGGTCATCTCGGCCGGCAGCGCAAAGCCGGGCTCGGGCTGCAGATGGCGCAGCAGCTGCCAGCCGCGCGGCGTGTC
Source organism: uncultured beta proteobacterium (assembly GCA_903828235.1). Taxonomy (GTDB): domain Bacteria; phylum Pseudomonadota; class Gammaproteobacteria; order Burkholderiales; family Burkholderiaceae_C; genus Rubrivivax. The sequence goes on from CAIKLM010000128.1 coordinate 3,938, forward strand.
GCGCAGTTCGCGGGTTTCGGTGAGCGCCGGGTGCGTGGCGCCGGCCGCGTGCACCACCGGCTTGAACACCAGGCGGCGCGCGGCGCGGTCGCTGGCGGGCAGGTCCAGCGCCCAGCCGGCTGCCGAGAACGGCGCCACCAGCGCGAGGATCGCGTGGTGGCTGAGCGGGGCTGCCGTGGGCGTGTCCATGGATTCGGCGCATTCTGGCGCGGCCGGGATAATCCCGCGCCATGGCATCGGGGCAACGCGTCGTCGTGGGCTTGAGTGGCGGCGTGGACAGCGCCGTCAGCGCCTGGCTGCTCAAGCAGCAGGGCTTCGAGGTGCTGGGCATCTTCATGAAGAACTGGGAAGAGGACGACCGGCCCGCAGGGGCGGGCAGCGACGACTCGGCCTACTGTTCCAGCAACGCTGACTTCGTCGACGCCGCCGCGGTGGCCGACGTGATCGGCATCGAGATCGAGCACGTCAACTTCGCCGCCGAGTACCGCGACCGCGTCTTCGCCGAGTTCCTGCGCGAGTACCAGGCCGGGCGCACGCCGAACCCCGACGTGCTGTGCAACGCCGAGATCAAGTTCAAGGCCTTCCTCGACCACGCGATGCGGCTGGGGGCGGAGAAGATCGCGACGGGACACTACGCGCGCGTCCGCTGGGTACCAGCGGATCCGCGCCCTGCTGATGACGCGCGCGTCCGCCAGGCCGCCGACGGAAGCTTTCAGCTGCTGAAGGGCCTGGACCCGGCCAAGGACCAGAGCTACTTCCTGCACCGCCTGAACCAGGCGCAGCTGTCGCGCACGCTGTTCCCGGTGGGCGGGCTGCACAAGACCGAGGTGCGGCGCATCGCCGCCGAGATCGGCCTGCCCAACGCGAAGAAGAAGGACAGCACCGGCATTTGCTTCATTGGCGAGCGGCCGTTCCGCGAGTTCCTGGACCGCTACCTGAGCCGCGCGCCCGGCCCCATCGTCGACGACACCGGTGCCGAGGTCGGGCAGCACGTGGGCCTGAGCTTCTACACACGCGGCCAGCGCCAGGGGCTGGGCATCGGCGGCGTGGCCGGCCGCGACGCCGCCGGCACGTACCAGCCCTGGTACGTGGCGCACAAGGCCTTGGACACCAACACCCTGCACGTGGTGCAGGGCCATGACCACCCCTGGCTGCTGAGCCCCTGGCTGGAGGCCGCGGACTGCAGCTGGGTGGCCGGCACGCCGCCCGCGCCCGGCGCCCTGGCGGCCAAGACGCGCTACCGACAGGCCGACGCGCCGTGCACGCTGGCGGCCACGCCCGCGGGCTTCCGCCTCGAATTCGCCGAGCCGCAGTGGGCGGTGACGCCGGGCCAGAGTGCCGTGCTCTACGACGGCGATGTCTGCCTGGGCGGCGGCGTCATCGCCGCGGCCGAGGTGCCCCCCGTGGTGTCCGCGCTTGTGCCGGCGCGCGCGGTGCGTAGCATGCGGCGACCCCGCCGCAACGCCACGCCCGCCGCATGAACGCACCCACCGACTGCGTCGCCCCCGCCGCCAGTTCGCTGGCCCGCCTGATCGAGCAGCACGCGCCCGCGCTGGAGGCCGCCGTCATCGCGTGGCGGCGCGACCTGCACGAGCACCCCGAGCTCGGCAACCGCGAGTTCCGCACCGCCGGCATCGTGGCCGAGCACCTGCGCAGCCTGGGCTTCGACGAGGTGCGCACCGGCGTGGCCCACACCGGCGTCGTGGGCCTGCTGGTGGGCGGCAGGCCCGGCCCCGTGGTGGCGCTGCGCGCCGACATGGACGCGCTGCCCGTGACCGAGTTCAACGAGCTGCCCTTCCGCAGTCGCGCGCGCACGCAGTGGAACGGCGAGGAGGTGGGCGTGATGCATGCCTGCGGCCACGACTGCCACGTCGCCATCCTGATGGGCGTGGCCAGCCTGCTGGCCGGGCTGCGCGAGCACCTGGCCGGCAGCGTGAAGTTCATCTTCCAGCCCGCCGAGGAGATGCCGCCCGAGGGCGAGGACGGCGGCGCGAAGATGATGATCGCCGAGGGCGCGCTCGAGAACCCGCGCCCGGGCGCCATCTTCGGCCTGCACGTGACGAGCCTGCAGAACACCGGGCGCGTGGGCTGGCGCAGCGGGCCGGTGATGGCCAGCTCCGACTACTTCCGCATCGACGTGCAGGGCCGGCAGACGCACGGCGCCGCGCCCTGGCTGGGCGTGGACCCCATCGTCACCTCGGCGCAGATCGTGCTGGGGCTGCAGACCATCGTCAGCCGCACGCAGGAGATCACCAAGGAGCCGGCGGTCGTCACCGTGGGCGTCATCAAGGGCGGCGTGCGCGAGAACATCATCCCGGACGCGGTGCAGATGCGCGGCACCATCCGCAGCTTCGACGAGGGCATGCGCGACGACATCCACGAGCGCGTGACGACGCTGGCCGAGTCCATCGCGCGCGGCAACCGCGCCGGATGCCGCGTGTGCGTGCAGAAGAACTACCCGGTCACCGTCAACGACCCGGCGCTCACCGCGGCCATGCTGCCGACGCTGGCGCGCGTGGCCGGCGCCGGACTGGAGCAGATCGACAAGGTCACCGGCGCCGAGGACTTCAGCTTCTTCCAGCGCGAGGTGCCGGGCCTGTTCGTCTTCCTGGGCGTCACGCCGCCGGGGCAGGACGCGCGCACCGCCGCGCCCAACCACTCGCCGCTGTTCCAGGCCGACGAGGCCGGCCTGCTGCTGGGCGTGCGCGTGCTGGCGCACCTGGCCTGCGACTGGCTCGAGAGCCCACGCTCCTAGCTTGGCGGCGGTTGACAGGCGCCACCAGGGCGTGGGATATTGTCCCACGCCCCGGAGGCCCGCATGTCGATCCGCATCCCGATGGTCCGAACCCCGGCGGCCCGCGCCGCCGTGCTGGCCCCCTGGCTGGCGGCCTGCCTGGCGCTGGCGTCCTGCGGGGGCGGCGGCGACGACGCGGGCTCCCGGCCCGTCGCGCTGAGCTTCGATTTCTCGGGCGGCGTCGCCGGCTGGTCGGGCGCCGCGGCGGACCACACCGCGGCGACGGCGCCGATCGACGTCGTCTGGGCCCACGCGGCACTGCCGTCGCCGCTGGCGGGCAGCGGCTTCAGGTTGTCGGGCACCAACCGCAGCGACGACCTGTTCATCTACGTGAAGCGGCAGGTCGGTGGGCTGCAGCCCGGCCGCAGCTATGGCGTGGCGCTGCAGCTGCGCCTGGCCACGGGGGCGCCCAGCGGCTGCGTGGGCGTGGGCGGGGCCCCGGGCGAGAGCGTGTGGGTCCACGCCGGCGCCACCGCGGGCGAGCCGCGCACCGTGCTGCAGGGCGCGGAGGACTACCGGGTGAACATCGACCGCGGCAACCAGTCGGTGGGGGGCAGCCAGGGCGTCGTGCTGGGGACGATCGCCAACGGCAGCACCGACTGCCTGCAGCGCCGCTTCGCGACCAAGCTGCTGTCGAGCCACGCGCCGCACGCGGTGACCGCCGACGGCGCGGGGCGTGTCTGGCTGCACGCCGGCATCGACTCGGGCTTCGAGGCCCACAGCGAGGTCTACCTGCAGTCGCTGGAGGTGGTGTTCACGCCGCGGTGACGGGCGGCCTTCCTTTGCCCGCTGCTTGCTCAGCGGTCGGCGGGATCCGGCGTCCCATTGCCCAGTGCGCGCATGCGCGCCAGGGTCACGTACAGCTCCAGCACCTTCTGGATGCCGATGTCGCGGTTGTGGCGTTCGAACACCTCGCGCAGGCGGCGTCGGATGCGCTCGCCCTCGGCAGGAGGGATGCGGCTGACCTGCATGCCGCGCGCCCTCAGTTCGGCCAGCGCAGCGGCGCTGCCCGCGCGGCTCCAGCGTCGCTGCAGGTCGCGCGTCTCCGCGGCCGCGCGCCGCATCGCCTCCCTGTCGTCGTTGCTCAGGCTGTCCCATACCTCGCGCGACAACAGCAGCACGTGCACCGAGTAGACGTGGCTGGAAAGGGTCAGGTGCGACTGCACTTCGTGGAATCGGCTGGCCACGATCGTCGTGAGCGGGTTCTCCTGCCCGTCGACCGTTCCGGCTCGCAGCGCCTCGTAGACCTGGGTGAAGGGCATCGGCACCGCGTCGAAGCCCAACGCGCGGAAGCTATCGACCAGCATCGGGTTTTGCATGGTTCGCATACGAAGGCCGGCGAAGTCGGTCGAGCTCTGCAGCGGCCTGCGGTTGTTGGTCATGTGCCGGAAGCCGTTCTCCCAGAACGCCAGTCCGACCAGGCCGTGCGAGGGCAGGCGCTGCAGCAGCTGTGTGCCCCAGGGGCCGTCGAGCACGGCGTCGGCCTCGGCCTCGGTGAGGAAGGTGAAGGGGTAGTTGATGACCGAGAAGGCCTTCTCCATCGACGACAGCGTGGAGCTGTCGGGCACCGTCATCGACAGCCGACCCTGCTGCAGCGCCTGGATCATGGTCAGGTCGTTGCCCAGCGCGCCGCCGGCGTGCAGTTGCACCACGAGGCGGCCCTGCGTATAGGCCTCGACGCGCCCGGCGAAGTCGCGGACGGCGCGGCCTTGCAGCGAATCGGCCGGCAGGCCGATGCCCACGTTCAGCGTGTGCGGCTGGGCCGCTGCCGCTGCCGGACCGGCCGAGGCCAGAAACGCCGCCAGCAGCATGGCCATGCGCGCGGCCCGGGCCCCGCGTGGTCGCCAGGCCCGAACAGAGTCGCGTGCGCCCGATGTTGCTCGGCGCCAGATCGGCCAGGGTGCCGGGGTTTCACCCACTGCGAGGGCGGGCTGCATGTTGGCGGCCGGCGGGCCGGCAAGAAAGCTGCTGAGGAACTGTTCCATGGCTTGTCTCCTGGTTCTCGTGGCCGGGCAGCGGGTCGCGACGATGGGCTGCTGCCGACGCGTGCGAGTGCCCGCGCGGTGCAGGGGTTGCCGAGTCCTGCGATCACCCAGGATTGCCACCCGCGCGCCGGTGCCCTGGGTCCCAAACGGGTAGACAGCGCTATCTCGTCGAACTCTGGGTGAGAGAGATTCGGACAAGTGTGAGTCGACTGCGCTTGAACCACGGCCCATCGCTCCGATGAGATAGCGCTATCCTAGTGGTGCCGTGACCCTTCGGTGTCCGTGTCTTCCCGCAGCACCATGCCCTCGTCTCACCACTCGCGGATCTCCGGGCAGCCGCGCTCGCCGGGGTCGAGCCCCCACCGCTGCCGGGCCCTCGCTCCGGGCGGGTGCCGCCCGCCCGCGGCCGCTCAGCCGAGCTCGGCCAGCGCGCGCTGGCGGGCCGCGTCGGGCAGGAAGCTCGCGGCCGCGGCCTGGCGCGTCATGGCGCGCAGGTCGGCCTCGGTGAGCGGGGTCTCGCGCAGCAGCGCCGCGGCCTCCGAGGTGGGCGTGACGCCGCTCATCAGCCGGTTGTCGGTGTGCACGCTCAGCGACATGCCGGCCCGCCACAGCGCCGTGATGGGGTGCGCGGCGATGCTGGCGGCCGCGCCCGTGTGCACGTTGCTGGTGGGGCAGACCTCCAGGTGCAGGCCCAGGGCCTTGGCCTCGTCCAGCAGCGCGGCTGGCGCGGCGCCGGTGATCGCGTCCACCAGCTGCACGCCGTGGCCGATGCGGCGGGCGCCCAGGCGGCCGGCCTCGAGCACGCGCTCGGCGCTGTCGGCCTCGCCGGCGTGCAGCGTCATCGGCAGGCCGGCCTCGCGCACGGCGGCCAGCGTGCGCGCGTGCTTGGCCGGCGGGTGGCCGCGCTCGGCCCCGGCGAGGTCGAAGCCGACGACGCCGCGGCCCATCCAGCGCAGCGCCAGCGCGGCGGCGCGCATCGTCGCGGCCTCGTCCTCGTGACGCATCGCGCAGACGATGAGGCCGCTGTGCGTGAGCAGCGGCAGCCGGCTGGCCGCCAGGCCGTCGAGCAGGGCCTCGACGGCGTCGTCGCCGCCGGTGCCGTGCGGCTCGAACAGCAGCGGCGCGATGCGGAACTCGGCCAGCACCACGCCGTGGTCGGCCGCGTCGTCGGCGGCTTCGCGGGCCACGCGACGCAGCGCCTCGGGCGGGGCCATGGCGGCCACCGTCAGGGCGAAGCCCTCGAGGTACTTCTCCAGGCTGCCGGCGTGCGCGTTGGCATCGAACCAGGCCGCGAGGCCGGCCTCGTCGGCCGCGGGCAGGGGCAGGCCGCGGGCCAGCGCCAGCTCGCGCAGCGTGGCCACGCGCAGGCCGCCGTCGAGGTGCTCGTGCAGCAGCACCTTGGGGCTGCGCTTTGCCAGGGTTTCGGCATCGGTGGGGTCCATGCGGCGCATGCTAGCGAGCGCCGTGCCCGCGTCGCTGCCGCAGGGCTTCAGCAGCCGCCCAGCGGCTGCAGCACGGCCACGGCGCCCAGCGGCAGCGGGCCCAGCAGCACGGTGCCGGTGCCGTCGCGCAGCGTGAGCGTCAGCGTGGTGCCCGAAAGCAGCGCCTCGGCCGTGGCGCTGCGCGTGGCGTCGAGCCGGCCGTCGAAGCGCAGCGGGCCGGAGGAGACCCCGTCCCAGGTGCCTTCGAAGCGCAGGCGCGGACAGGCGGCGTCCACGCGCAGCCGGCTGCCCTCGAGCACGGCCTGCACCTGCCGGCCGTCGGCGCCGTCGGCGTGCAGCGAAGGCGTCGGCAGCGCGGCCGTGCCCGGGGGCGCGCCGGACTCCAGGCCCGTGCCCGAGCCACCCACGCCGGGGCCGCAGGCGGCCAGCAGCGCGGTCAGGCACGCGGCGACGGCCAGCAGCAGCACGGCGGGTGTGCGCGGCAGCGGCTTCATGGTGTCTCCTGTTCGCTGTGGAAGTACACGCCGAAGCGCGCGCGGTGGCGCCGCGCCTCGGGCGGGGCGGCGGCGGCATCGGCGTCGAAGCGCGCCTGCGCCTCGGCCATCACGAGCGCGAAGGCGCGGCGCCAGGCCTCGACCGAGACGTCGTGCAGCCGCTCGGCCGACTCGGCGGTGATTTCGTCGACGAACACCGCCTGCTCCAGGAACCCGCCCGGCCGCGTGCGCGGGCCGCTGAGGTTGGCGACCGCGGCCGCGGCGTGGTCGTGCAGGTTCTGCGCGCTGAGCCACAGCGCCTCGTCGAAGCCGGCGCGCGGCGCGAAGCCGCTGCGCGACAGCGCCAGGCCGTCGTCCGTCTCGTCGACCACGCCCAGGCGCAGCAGCTCCTCGAGCACGGCCTTGGGGCGCACGTCGCGGCTGACGCCCGCGACCAGCGCCCCAAAGCCGCCCGGGCCTTCGCGCGGCAGCACGCGCAGCCGGCCGTCGGGGTGCTGGAACACGGGGTCGTGCAGCCAGCGCGCCACGACCTGCGCCGCCAGGCCCAGCGTGGGCGGCGGCGCGCTGGCCGGCTCGGCGGCCTCGCCGCGCGTGAGCGTGCGCACGTCGCGCCGGTGCACGCCCGACAGCAGCGAGACGGCGCTGTCGGTGTCGGCCATGCCGCGGCCCGCGAGCTCGGCCTGCGCCTCGCGCAGGAAGACGCGCTTGAGCGCCGCCGCGAACACCGGGTAGGTGACGCCGTGGCGCAGCAGCAGGCGCACCAGCGGGCGCAGCAGCGCAAGCACGCGGTCGAGCACGAGCGTGGGCGCGGGGGTGGGCGGCGGCGGGGTGGGCACGGCTGGCGGCAAGGGCGGCTGGCAGGCGCGACGAACCGGGTGTTGACGGCTGGCCGCAAAGTGTGGGAAATTGTCCCACACCTGACGCCGCCTGGCAAGCTGCCGCGCGGCTCACCACGAGGAGTGCCGCGATGAGCCGAAGCCCTGTCGTCCTGACCGCCGTTCTGGCGCTGCTGCTGGCCGCCTGCGGTGGCGCCGGCGACGCCACGCCGCCAAGCGGGGAGGAGCGCCGCGCCGGCGCGCTGGCCACCGCCGCGCCCGGCGAGCTGGCCACCTGGGCGCGGGGCCGGCTGCAGGCGATGGCCGCGCAGGGCCGGCTGGCTCCGGGCGCCCTGTCGGGCCTGGGCGTGGCGGGCATGCCGGTGCCGGTGGCCACGCCGGCGCCTGGCGCCACCGCCACGGCGCCGGCCAGCAGCCGCACGCTGGTGCAGGAAGACGGCGTCGACGAGGCCGACCTGCTGCTGGTGCAAGGCCGCACCCTGCACGCCCTGGTGCGTGCGGGCGAGGGCCCCGGCGCCGGGCTGGTGCTGCTGTCGCAGGCGCTGGACGGCGACGGCCGCCTGAGCCCCGCGCGCCGCGTGCCGCTGGCCTCCGATGGCGACTGGCCGCAGCCCGAGGGCCTGATGTCGGTGTCCGGCGGGCAGGCCCTGGTGGCGGTGTCTCGGCGCTGGGACGCGCTGGCGCCGGCCGCCCTGTGCGTGGACTGCCCCGGAATCCCGCCGGTGTGGCTGAAGGGCGGCGTGCAGGTGCAGCGCGTCGACACGCGCGACCCCGGCGGCGCGGTGCCTGGCGACTGGCTGGCCATCGAGGGCACGCTGGTCGACACGCGGCGCATCGGTGACGCCTTGGTCGTGGTGGCGGTGCACCGCCCGGTGCTGCCCGTGCAGTCGCTGCCGGCGACGGCCACGCCGGCGCAGCGCGCCGCCGGCATCGCGGCCGTCACGTCGGCGCAGCTGCTGCCCACGCTGCGCCGCAACGGCGGCGCGCCCGAGCCGCTGCTGCGCGACACCGACTGCTGGCTGCAGCCCGACAACGGTTCGCTGGCGGTGCAGCTGACCACGGTGACGCTGGTGAACCTGGCCGACCCGCGCCTGCCGCAGACCACGCGCTGCTTCGCCGGGGGCACCGAGGCCGTCTACCTGACGCCGCAGAACCTGTGGCTGGCCACCACGCGCGACGTGCCCCTGGCCGAGCGTGGCAGCAGCGCGGTGCCGCCGCCGCCGCGCACGCTGGTGCACCAGTTCGCGCTCGACCTGGCCGGCACCGGCGGCCTGGCCTGGCGCGGCTCGGCCACCGTCGAGGGCCACCTCGGCTGGGACCGCGAGCGCACGAGCTACCGGTTCAGCGAGCACGCCGGCCACCTGCGCGTGCTCACCTACACCGGCGCCAGCGGCTGGGCCACGCCCGACGACGCCGCCACGCGGGCGGCCAGCCCGGCGCGGCTGACGGTGCTGCGCGCCGACAGCGCCGCGGCCAGCGCCGACGGCCGCACGCTGGCCACGGTGGGCGTGTTGCCCAACGAGCGGCGGCCGGCTGCCATCGGCAAGCCGGCCGAGCAGGTGTACGCCGTGCGCTTTGCGGGCAGCCGCGGCTACGTCGTCACCTTCCGACAGGTCGATCCGCTGTACGTGATGGACCTGGCCGACCCCGCCGACCCGCGCCTGGCCGGCGAGGTGGAACTGCCCGGCTTCTCGCAGGCGCTGCTGCCGCTGGACGGCGGCCTGCTGCTGGGCCTGGGCCGCGACGCCGACGCCGCGGGCGCCCTGCGTGGGCTTCAACTGGCGCTGTTCGACGTGGCCGACGCGGCCGCGCCGCGCCTGCTGCAATCGCTGACGCTGGGCCAGGCCGGCAGCGCCAGCGCGCTGGAGTACGCGCGCCACGGGCTGGCCTTGCGCGTCGACGGCAGCGTGGCGCGGCTGGCGCTGCCCGTGATCCTGACCGATGCGCCCTGGGGCGGCCAGCGCCGCGGCCTGCAGACCTTCACGGTGGACACCGCGGCACGCACGCTGGCGTTGCGCAGCCTGCATGGCGCGGTCGACGGCGGCGCCAGCGTCGGCTGGCTGGGCGACGAGCGCGCCGCCCTCGTCGACGAGCAGGTGCTGCACCTGCGCGACGGCGGGCTGGCGGCCTACGGCTGGTGAGGCCCCGGCCCGCGGCCGGGCGTCAACGGGCCGGGGCGGGCGCCAGCTCCCAGCCCGGCATGCCGGTCTGCCACAGCACGAACGCGAAGGTGTCGGCGCGCTCGTCCAGCACCTGGGCCTTGGTGTCGCCGATGCCGTGGCCGCTGGCGTAGTCCAGCCGCATCAGCACCGGCCGGCCGCTGGCGCTGGCGGCCATCAGGCGCGCCGCCGCCTTGGTGGTGTTCCAGACCTCCACGCGGGGGTCGTTCACGCCGTGCGTCAGCAGCACGGCGGGGTACTTCACGCCGTCCCGGATGGCGTGGTAGGTGCTCATCGCCAGCAGCGCGCGGAAGCCGGGCTCGGTGCGGCGGCTGCCGAACTCCGGGATGTTGGGCACGCCGTTGGGCGTGGTCTCGGCGCGCACCATGTCCATGCAGCCCACGCTCGGCATCACCACCGCGAACAGGTCGGGCCGCTCGGCCATGGCCATGCCCACCAGGATGCCGCCGGCGCTGCCGCCCCAGATGGCCAGCCGTGACGGGCGCGTCCACTTCTCGGCCACCAGGTGCTCGGCGCAGGCGATGAAGTCGCGCCAGGTGTTGGGCTTGGTGGCCTGCTTGCCGGCCAGGTGCCAGTCCTTGCCGAACACGCCGCTGCCGCGCGGGTTGGCCACGGCAAACACGCCGCCGGCCTCCATCCACGCCAGGCGGCTGGGGCTGAAGAAGGGCTCCTCGGTGAAGCCGTAGCTGGCGTAGCCGTACAGGATGGTCGGGTTGTTGCCGTCCAGCGGCGTGCCGTTGCGGTGGATGATGCTCATGGGCACCATGGCGCCGTCGTGGCTCTTCACCATCACCTCGGTGGCGGTGACGTTGCCCGGCGCATCGAACGGGCCCGAGGGCTGCAGCCCGGTGTTGACCACCCGCCCGTCGGCGCCGACGGCGAAGATCTGGCGCGCACGCGTCCAGCTCTCCAGCTCCAGCAGCACGCCCGGCAACGAGGGCTCGACGCCGCCAAAGCTGAAGGAGCCCAGCACCGGCAACGGCACCTCCTGCGGCGTCGCGCCGTCGACGGGGGCCAGCTTGAACAGCTTCTTGATGTTGCCTTCGCGCACGTCGAGGTAGGCCGCGTCGGCGGCGGCGGCCAGCGAGCCCAGCACGCGGGCGCTCTCGGGCACCAGCGTGGCGGCGGTGGCGGGCGAGAAGCCGTCGATGCGCCCGCCGATGACGCGGTAGCGCGGCGCGCCGCGGTGGGTGGTGGCGAACAGGCGGTCGCCGATCACGGCCATCGAGGTCACGGCGTCTTCGCGGCCGAAGAGCTTCTTCCACGCCGGGCGGCCCGCGCGGACGGCGGCCTCGGTGCTGTGCCAGGCCGAGAACTCGGGCGACACGCCGTCCATCACGGTGGCGATGGCGCGGCCGTCGGGCAGGATCTCCAGGAACGGGAACTCCGTGGCCGGGATCTCGATGGGCGCCTGGTCGCCGGCGCGCAACAGCACGCGGATGCTGCGCTCGGCGCCACCCACCGGCATGGTGCAGGCCATGCTGCGCTGGTACTTGTCGGTGGGCGGCGCGCCCTTGGCCAGCGCCTGCATGCGGTGGAAGTAGATCTGCCGGCCGTCGCGCGACCAGCTCACGCCGCCGAACAGCGTGCGCTCGACGATGGGCCCGAGCCGGCGGCCGGTCTTGACGTCGAGCACGCGCATCGAGGCCTCCTCGCTGCCGCCAGCCGACACGCCCAGTGCCACCTTGCTGCCGTCGGGCGAGGCCGAGTACCAGTTGATGGCGTGCGGGGTGCGGGTGGCCTTGTGCAGCGTCTCGGGGTCGAACAGCACGCGCTCGGCGCCGGCCAGGCCGCGGCGCACGCAGAGCTTGAACTGGTCGTCCTGGGCGCCGCGGCGCTGGTAGAAGAACAGCTCGCCGGCGCGGCGCTGCACCTCGCCCACGCGGGCCGAGGCGCTGGCGTCGATCTCCCCCAGCCGGCGGCGCAGCGCGTCGCGGCCACCGATGCGCTTGAGCGTGGCCAGCGCGTGGTCGCTGTGCGCCTTCATCCAGGCCGCCACCTCGGGCGCCTTCGTGTCCTCGAAGTAGCGGTAGGGGTCGTCGACCGTGGTGCCGAAGAAGGTCTCGGGCACGTTGCGCACCGCGGCCACCGGCAGCCCCGGCGGTTGCGACGACAGCGCGGCGGCGGCGGCCTGGGCCAGCACGCTGCGCGGCAACAGCAGCGAGGCCGGCAGCGCGGCGGCGGTGAGGAGCGCGGCGCGGCGCAGCGGGTCGGGACGGGTCATGGCGGGGGTTCCGGGTGTCGCGGTGCGCCGATGCTAGTCACCCCGGGGCTCCTTGAGGGCCGGCCTTGCGACGAAGCGCGCCCGGGCTGCGACGAACGGGGGTTTGTCAGCGCGGCGGCGGCAGCCGCTCGCCCTGCAGCCGCCGCCACAGCCAGGGCAGGCCGGTCTCGGCGTCCGGGCGCCGGCCCACGCGCTCGGTGGGCTGCAGCGGGCGCAGCGGGCTGCCGCGCTCGGCCACCGCGAAGGCGAAGGTGTAGCTGGGCTCCTGGCCCATGCGCAGGTCGGCGATGCGCACGCGGCCGCCCTGCTCGGACATCGCCCAGAAGCCGTCGCTGAAGGCCTGGATGCGGCGCACGGGCTCGATGCCGGCGGCCTCGGCGGCCAGCGCGTGGCCGCGCTCGAAGCGGTCGAAGGCGATGCGCTGCGCCGGCGGCGCGGCGGCGTCGAGCAGCGAGTAGAAGCCCTCGCGGTAGGCGCTGCCGGCCTCGTCGATGGCCACCACGCGCCACAGCACCGTGTTGAAGGCCGTGGGCACGACGAGCAGCCGGTCGGCGGCCAGGCCTTGCGCGGCCAGGGACTCGCGCGCCACGGCCTCGACGTGCGTCTGCGCGCCGACGCTCCAGCCGATGTAGGCCGTGCTCAGCACCAGGCCCGCGGCGTTGGCCTTCAGCGCCGACGCGCGGCGGCCCAGCGCCACCGCGGCCAGCACGCCCAGCAGCAGCGGCAGCGTGTAGGCGGGGTCGATGATGAACAGGCTGCCCACGCCCACGGGCGTGCTGCTGAAGGGCAGGAACAGCTGCGTGCCGTAGACCGTCATGGCGTCGAGCAGCGGGTGCGTGACCAGCGCCAGCCAGGCCGCCAGCCACCAGCGCCGCCACTGCGGCCGCTGGCGCGCCAGCGCCGCCATGGCCCAGCCCAGCGGCAGCGAGGCCAGCGTGAGCCAGAACAGCGCGTGCGTCTCGGCGCGGTGCAGCACCATGTCGAGCACGGCGTCGCCGTGGTCGATGAACACGTCGAGGTCGGGCAGCGTGCCCGCCACGGCGCCGAAGGCCGCCGCCTTCCAGACCGCCGTGCGCCGCTGCATCACGGCCACGGCCACCGCCGCGCCCAGGGCGGCCTGCGAGAGGGAATCCATGGACGCGAGGCTGACACGGCGGCGATGAAGGCCGCCGGCGTGGGGGCATACCGGCGCCATACTGCAGGGTATGCGTCTGTCAACCGCACTGCTGGCCCTGGCCGGCGCGCTGCTGCTGGCCGGAGCCCGGGCGCACGACGCGCCGGCCCTCGCGCCGCTGCCGGCGCAGCCCGCGGCCGCCTTCGAGCTGAGCGCGGAGTCGCGCTTCGCCGGGCACGACTGGCAGGCCATCGAGGCGCACACGATGCAGTGGGCCGAGCGCACCGTGGGCTCCTTCGAGGGCCGGCCGACGGGCTGGTTCGGGCGCACGGTGCGCATCCACTACCGCGCCTACGAGCACCGGCAGGAAAGCCGCGGCGCCGTGATCGTGGTGCCCGGCTTCACCGAGGGCCTGGCGATGTACCAGGAGGTCATCCACGACCTGGTGCGCAACGGCTGGTCGGTGTACGTGCACGACCACCGCGGGCAGGGCTTCTCGACCCGGCTGCTGACCGACCCGGACGACGCCAGCAAGGGCTACCTCGACGACTTCGACCACCTGGTCGACGACCTGGAGAGCTTCGTCGCCCGCGTGCAGGCCCGGCGCGCCGGCCGCGGCGGGCCGCTGGTGGCGCTGGCGCACTCCATGGGCGGCGCGGTGGTGTCGCTGCACCTGGCGCGGCGCGGCGCGCAGACGCCGCTGGCGCGCGCCGCGCTGGTGACGCCGATGCACGAGCCGCGCGTCGCCGAGGCCGGCAGCGCCCCGGCGCTGCGCCGCTGGTGCGAGGACAGCGCCACCGGCTCGCCCGTGCCGCTGCCCTGGCTGTCGAGCCTGCGCGTGCAGGGCCCCGGCTTCGAGGCCGAGCGCGCAGCCTTCGAGGCCGACCCCGAGGCCGGCCTGGCCGGCATGTCGCACAGCCGCGAGCGCATGGCCCGCCGTTGGGCCGACCGCACGGCCACCTGCGAGGGCGAGCACTGCGGCCACGGCGACGCGCGCGTCGCCGGCCCCACGCTGCGCTGGGTGGCCCAGGCCTGCCGCGGCGCGCGCGAGGCGCGCGGCCCGCAGGCCGGCCGCACCGCGGTGCCGGTGCTGCTGCTGCAGGGCGGCGAGGACACGGTGGTCGAGCCGCAGGCCCAGGTGAGCTTCTGCGCCCACGTCAACGCCGGCACGGCCGGCGGCCGCTGCACCGGCTGGCGGCTCGCCGAGGGCCGGCACGCGCTGCTGGTGGAGCGCGACGACCTGCGCGGCGCCACGCTGCAGGCGGTGATGGGCTTCCTGGCTGGCGCGGGGCGCTGAGCACCCGGCCCCCGCTCACAGGCTCTCAGCCCAGCACGCCCCGCACGGCCACCGGCGGCGGCGGCGCCTCGTCGGCCAGGACTATCGCGCCCTGCACGGCGGCCACCGCCGCGTCGGCCGCGGCCTCGCTGGCGGCGTGCACCACGGCCAGCGGCTCGCCGGCCCTCACCCGGTGCCCGCGCGGCCGCA
>CAIKLM010000129.1 GCA_903828235.1 uncultured beta proteobacterium
GCCAGGCCGCGACCGGCGGCGACGCCCCCCGCGTGGCGCGTTGCCTGGCGCGGGCCGACGCCTCGGCGCAGCGGCGCGGCTCGCGGCGCGATCAGGCGCTGAACGACGCCTGCCGGGCGGCCGTCGGGGCCGCCGCGCTCACGGCGCCGGCTGCATCGCTTTGATGGCCGTCTGTATGGCCTTGTCCACCTCGGTCGCCAGCAGTCCGAAGCCCCGCGCGGTGGGGTGCAGCTCGTTGGCCCAGAAGGCCTTGTAGTCCTCGCCCGTCTGGCCGGCGGCTGTCAGCAGCGTTCCGGCCAGCGGCACGAAGTGCACCGGGAGCTTCTCGTTCCGGTACAACTCTTCGACGACGGTGGCGTAGCGCGTGTTCAGCTCGGTGATGAGCAAGCGCATCACCTCGACGGCCTTGGTGTCGGCCTGATGCGCCGTGCCCGGCGGCGTGAAGCCCCGGCGGTTGAAGGTGGGCGACAGCGGCGGGCAAAGCACGCGCAGGCTGCGTCGCCCGTCGGGATAGGGGTGATCGTAGGCGTGCACCAGCAGCGGCACCATCACGGCCCGGCTCTGGGGGTGGCGCGCGGCGTCGGCCAGGTCACGCAGCACGCGCGCCAGATGGTCGGCCATGGTGTCGAGAAAGGTGGACAGGGCGCTGGAGTGGATCGGCGGGTTCTGGCCCTTCGCCTTAACGATGGCATCGAGCGGCGAGCCGGCCCCGCCTTCGCGGCAGCTGAGCCCGCCGGACGCACCGTCCTTGACGTCGTTGCCACCGCCGCTGACCAGCACGGCGACCGGCAGCGCGGCGCCGGTTTGCAGGTGGGCCCGCACGTGGCGACGCAGCCGATCGTGGAGGCCGCCAGACGCCCACGGATCCAGGGCGGCCAGCTCGGCCAGTTGGCGCCCGGGGCTGCAGGAGCCGTCTTCGCCGAAGGCGCGGGTGTCGTACCCCCGCTGCGCCAGCTCCGCTGCCAGGTGCGAGCTGCCCGTAGCCTGCGCCAACGCATTCAGCAACCAGGAGTCGCCAAGGCCGAGCACCGCGCCACGAGGGCCCCGCAGCGTCTCCGGCCGCAGACCGTCGAACGCTGTCAGGCGCTTCCCGAAGGTGCCGGCTTCGGCCTCGTCGGCCAGCGCGTCTTGCGCCTGCATCGGGCCGGCGTACACCAGCGCACCGGCGCCAGGGCCGGTCCGCATCGCGATGTTCGGCGTGACGGCCGAGCGGCGCGCCGGGTCGAGCAGTACGCTGATCACACCCAGGATCACGCCGATCGAGGCCTTGTAGCCGGGGCAAGCGTGCGTGGGGGCCTGGGCCTGGTCGCGGTTGCCGCCGAACATCGGAAAGAGATCGGGCGCCGCGCCTGCATCCTCGGTGCCGGCGTGCGTCGCGGAGACCAGGCCCAGCACGAGCTTGTCGTCGCACTCGATGCGCACGGCATGCGCCGGATCCCGTCCCAGGCGATGAGGCTCCATCGCGACGCGCCAGATCTGCTCGGGCACCGGCTTGACCATCATTGCCCGCCGCAGTTCGTCGCCGAACGCGTGGTTCGCGTCCTGCCAGGTGTCGAGGGCCGAGGAACGGTGCCTGGCCGACAGCGCCTGCAGCGTGCCGTCGCGGGTCCACTCGGCGAGCAGGCGGCGAAGCACGCCGTCGGTGGTGGGCAGGAAGCCCATCAGCGCACCGACTAGCGTGCGCGCGGTCTCGTCGGGCGATGTCGACCACAGGCTGGAGACCACGGCCCGCGCCACCGGCGCCTTCACGGTGGGGTGTGGCTGGCTCAGGGTGGCGTGGTGCTCGTCCAGCAGGGCGCGCATCGCCTTCGTGAGCGCCTGGCCGTGCAGCTGCGACAGCGCCTGCACCTCCGGCGTGGGTTCGGGCTGGAAGGTGGCGCGCGACGTGGCGACGAAGTGGCCCGGGTAGAACATCGGATCGCCGGGCTGCCAGGTCCAGTGCAGCGGGCCGGGGGTGAACAGGCCCTTGGGCTGGCCCAGGTCGAGGGCGAACCAGTCGTCGCACAGGCCGGCCAGCACCTGCGCCACGAGATTGGGCAAATCGACCGTCAGTTCCCACTCGGGCTCAAAGGCTGGATTGGTTATGGCGATCGCTTCTTGCACCAGGTAGTCCAGGGCTTCCTGCGTGCGCCGGCGCGCGGCCTCGAAGCCCTCCGCGAACCCGAGCTGCTCGATGGCCGCGTTGCACGCCGCCGACAGGCGGTGGTAGGTCGGGTCGGTGGCGTCCATGCCCAGGAAGATCTCGCCGATCGACGGCGCTAGCCGCCGCTGGTAGCCCTTCACGCTGTAGCGGGCGTCGACATTGCGCAGCACGTCCTGCACCAGCGCCGGATCGGCCACCAGTACGCCGTACGGGATGCGCAACGCGCCGCCGAAGTGCTCGCGCACGGCGGCCCAGATCGAGGCGGCGCGGTAGTCGGCCACCGATTCGGGGTCTTCGAGCGCCACCTTCCACGCGAAGGTGCCAGCCGCGGCGCCTTGTTCGGCCTCGATGCGCCGCAGACGCTCGATCTCCACCAGGCCTTCCTGGGCCGACCAGGGCACGTCACGCTGGCGTGCGGTGGCTCGCTCGGTGGCGCGCGCGCCCAGCCAAGCCCAGGCGCTGGACGATGGCGCGAAGGCGTACAGCCCCCACTGCAGCGAGACCAGCGGCAGCGGTGTCGCGCCGAGGTCGGTCGAGCCGTCGAGTGGCATGTGCACCGTCTGTCCGCCATGCTCGAAGCGGAAGTGGCGTTCGCGCCCGACCTCGGGCACACCCAGGAACGGGCAGCCGCCGGCGGACGCGCCGCGCGCACTGTTCCCGCCGGCCAGCCAACGTTGCACGACCTCGAACTGCTCGGCGAGGCTGGCGTTGTAGGCCATGAAGACGAGGCCGCGGTCGGCCGCGTCGTTCTGGCCGGCTACGTGCCGCGGGCCGTAGGGCAGACTGCGCCGCATCAGGCGCGGCGTGCGCGCACCCGGCGGCAAGGTCGGCGGCTGGGCCGTAACCCGTTCGCGCGGGTTGGCGCGTCGGATGTGCGCCCCGAGCGGGCAGTCGCCGCCGTCGGGATCGCTCAGGAAGTCGAAGTCGTTGATCCCCTGGCCGATGGGCACCGTCGGTCGGCCGGCCAGCGGGCCCGGCGAGCCGGCCGGGTAGCGGCCCATCATTTTGGCCTTCACCACGTGGGGCACCAGGCCCGCGGCGGGCGCGCGGCTTACCACCGCGTCGATCGCGGCGTCTAGGCGCTCGGGGTGCTGCCGCAGCTTGCGCACGGCAAGGAAGCTGCCGTTGCGCAACAGCGTGCGTTGCAGCGCGTCGGCGTGCGTAGGCAGGTCGACCTCGCGGTCGGCGGCATTCGCATGGCCCGCCAGGATCTCGCCCAGCGCCACCTGGCTGGAGACACGCGGCCGTGCCGGATCGGGCGTCAGCCGGGGCTGGGACTGGCCGTCGACGAAGCCGAAGTGATCGCCCTCGGTGTTGCTGCCCAGCCGCTCCATCCACTGCACCGACAGCACCGCGGTCCCGGGGGCCGATGCCAGCAGGGCCTGCAGCCGCGCCAGAAGGCGGCGGCGGGCGCCACCCGGCTCCGCACGGGTGCTGGAGGACGAGGCCATCCGCAGCTGCAGCACCGCGTGCACCGCATCGGTGGGCACGCGAGGAAGCCCCGGGTCGTCGGGGGCCGTCGGGTCGGCCACTGTCTGGGCCCAGTTCGCGGGCGGCAGCGCCCAGCGGCGCGGGTGGTTGCCGCGAACGTCGCCCAGCAAACCGGCACGGCCCGCCATGCCCTGGCGGAACTCGATCGGGAACAGCCCCAGCTCCGCCTCGTCCAGGCCACAGGCGCGCAGGCCTTCCGCGGTGAGTGCCATGCCGAGCAGCGGATCGTCGGCGGCCAGCTGATAGGGCAGGTCGGGCTCGATGCCGGCCGGCTCGAAGGCCGGCCGCAGGGCCTGCAGGCCGGCGGCGGCCGCGGCCGGCGTGGGCCAGGCGATCAGGGCCATCAAGCCGTCCGTCACCCCGGCGAGCTCGCGCAGCACGCCGCACGGCACTTCGTCCGCAGGCAACTGCAGTGCGTCGTCGCCCGGCAGCGGACCGGGCTTCCGCACCGGCGGCAGGGCCGCCGCCCGTCCAGCCTTGAACCAGGCCAGCGGCCGGACCAGCGCCAGGCCCGCGACGGCGTCGATCACCGCCCCGTAGGTGTGCTTGTACTCGGGCCTGAGGAAGTCGCTGAGTTCGGGCAGCAGCTCCTGGGCCGCGTGCTGCAGCACGTCGCCGTCGGGCGTGCCCGGGCGGTAGGCGTCGGCCAGGCGGTAGATCCCGGCGAGACCCTGCAGACCCTGGCGGATGGCCTCGCGGGTGGGCAGGTCGGTGGACACTGGCGGCGCGCCCGGCGCGGCCGTGGGATCGACCGCCGCCTCGGCGCGCTGCCAGGCGATCTCTTCGGCCAGGGGCGTCGCGATGCGGGTGCGCTCCAGCTCGGCCTCGGGCCGGCCACGGTCGCGCTCGATCGCCATGCGCTGGTGGACCAGGTCCTGGCGCGTGATGCCGGGCGGGGCATAGAAGAACGTCGTCTCCACCATCACTGAGCGGAGCCAGCGGTCCCAGGCCTCGAGCGGGTGGTTCCAGGCCGTGGGGTAGCCGACGGTGTTGCAGAAGATCAGGTCCAGCAGCCGCGGCGCCTTCTGCCAGATGGTACGGACGTAGGCTTCGTAGGAGCCGTCGAAATTGACCGACAGCAGCACGTGGCCGCCGCCGGGACCGGCGCCGTCGACAACTGCCACACGCAGGGTGTGGATCACGCCCACGCGCTCGACGGCGTCGGACAGTGCCCGCAGCAGGCGGTACTCGTGCTGGCTCTGCCGCGCGCCGTGCAGCAGCCTCAGCAGGGCCTGTGTGCGGCTCTTGTAGGTCATCGCGTCCAGCGACGGCACGAAGCCGGGCTTGAGTGACGCCATCACCAGAAGTTCGGAGCCGCCGGCCAGGTGCGGGGTGGCAATGGTGATCGGCTGGTGCATGGACGAGCCCTCCTCGCGTCGTTTTGCGAAGCTTAGGTCCTAACAGGCGCGCCGGGCAGCGCCGCGTCATCCCGCGCGACGATGACACGTCCGACGCCGGTCCGAGACTGCGCGCCGCCGAGCCGCCGGGGCCCGAACACCCGCCGGCACAGCCGACGATTGGTTTTCCGAGGCCCAACCGTCGGGCCCCAAAGTGGCTCACCCTGCGATCGGCTCTCTCTTCTGCCGTACTGCTCTCAACCCTGGTGCTGACCGCCGGCCCGGGCTCGGCGGCGCCGGCGGCGTCGCCCCGGCCCACCTTCGGCCCGCTCGTTGCGGCCGTTACAGGCCGCGGCCATCACTTTCCGAGTTGCCTTCAGGCCGCCCCGGACCGGCCGTTGCCGAATACCCGCTTGTGGCCGACTGCTGTCCGATGCGATCGCGGCAGACAGCTGTCCTTCAGCTTAGGGGGAAGGTTGCAAGGCGGCCGCGCGCCCAGCCCGTCGAGGATGCGGATGGCCGCTGTCGGGAGTGCATGCGAAGGCCCGGACCCGGCCAAGACCCGACGCTCGGTTTGATGCCAGATAGCCGACAGTCGTCACACCAAGCTGGTGTATGCGGTTCGTCTGCATGCCACGCATGCTGCCCTGTCATGCGGTTGGCAGTCGCCATGGAGGTCATGCCGCTGGCCGCGCACCCGCACCCGCACCCCACTGTGGATCGACCGGCATAGGCAGATGCGGCGGGCGTGTATGGGCGCTGTCAGGCGACATGAAAAACTGACCCCCTGGCGACATTGAGAACTGACCCCCTTCGAGGACGAAGGAGGTCCAATGGAAGAGGTGTTCCAAGCTCCGCAGGTCGCAGCAGACCGGGGGAGCGAGACGATGTTGGCGCCGC
>CAIKLM010000130.1 GCA_903828235.1 uncultured beta proteobacterium
CGATCTCGGCGGCCGCGCAGCGCGCCAGCGCCGCGTCCAGCCGCGCCAGCGTGCCGGCCGTCGTGCCCTCGGGCACGGGCACGCCCAGGCGGCGGAAGCTCTGCGCCTTGCCGATGTGGGCGTCGGCCACCAGCAGCAGCCCGGCGTCGGGCAGCCACAGCGCGCGCTCGGGCAGCGGCACCAGCCGGGCGCCGCCGGCCTGGTGCTCGGACGGCTTCACTGCACCAGGCGGGCGAGGGCGGGGTCGAGGTGCTCGGTGGGCAGGCGCTTGAAGCCGCTGCGCGCATAACGCTGCAAGCGGCCGACCACCAGCGCCGTCAGAGCCGATGCCAGCGCCTGTGCCTCCACCGTGGGCGTGGGCGAGCCGGCGGCCTCGGCCGCGGCGCGCAGGCACACGCGCAACTGGCTCTCCACGCGCTCGAAGAACTGGTTCATGCGCGCGTTCAGCCGCTCGTGCTCGAACACCAGCGCGTCGCCCACCATCACGCGCACCATGCCCGGGTTCTTCTCGCCGAACTGCAGCAGCACCGCGGTGATGCGGCGCACCTGCTGCGCCGGCACGGGCTCGCGCTCGGCGATCTGGTTGACCAGCGTGAACACGCTGCCTTCGATGAACTCGATCAGCCCCTCGAACATCTGCGCCTTGCTGGCGAAGTGGCGGTACAGCGCGGCCTCGGAGACCTCGAGCCGGGCCGCCAGCGCGGCGGTGGTGATGCGCTCGGCGCCGGGCTGCTCGAGCATGGCGGCCAGCGTCTGAAGGATCTGCACGCGGCGCTCGCCGGGCTTGGGGCGCTTGCGGCCGGGGACCGGGGCGCTGGCTTCGGCCGCGACCCCGGCGCTGTCTGCCTCGGGGTCCTGCGGCTGGGCTTGGGGCAGGGCGGACATCGGGGCGGCGCGCGGAAGGAGGGGTTGAGCGCGGGGATTCTTGCACGGGGCTGCGGCGTCGCTTCTTGCAGGTAAACACCAACCCGCGCGCCGCCCGCTCAGCGGCGCAGCAGCTCGGCCAGCCGGCGCACGCGCCGGTCCACGTAGGCGGGCCTGCGGTGGCGGCGCGCGTTGGCGCTCTGCACGTGGGACACCGAGCGCTTCAGCCAGCGCTGCATCCACACCGTGCCCATGCCCACGGCGCGGGCCGCCTTCTGGTGCACCAGCGTGTCCTCCACCAGCACGCAGCGCGCGGGCGCCACCTTCAGCCGCGCGGCCACGTGGCGCAGCATGCGGCGGTCGGGCTTGGGGCGCAGGTGGCCGAACATGGCCATGTCCTCGATGGCCAGCAGGCCGTCGAACAGGCGCTCGGCGCCCAGCACGGCCAGCACGCGGCGCGCGTAGGCCGCCGGGGCGTTGGTGAGGATGAACTTGCGGCCTGGCAGCCGCGCCAGCGCCGAGAGGTCGTGCGCGTGGCCGCGGACGCGGTCCTCCAGGCCCGGCAGCGCGTGGGTGACGTGCAGGAAGTGAGCGGGCTTCACGCCGTGGTGGCGCACCAGCCCCAGCAGCGTCGCCCCGTACCAGTGCCAGTAGCGCCGGCGCAGCGCGGTGGCGGCGTCCGCGTCGAGCCCGAGCTCGCTGCGGATGTAGGCGTTCATGGAATCGTGCAGCTGCGGCATCGAGGCCGTGGCCGCGTCGTGCAGCGTGTCATCGAGGTCGAACAGCCAGACGCGGTCGCGCGCCATCAGAACAGCCAGAAGCGTTTCTTGCGCAGCTGGGCGGCCTTGATGCGTTCGCCCTGCACCAGGCAGCGCACGATGAAGTCGACGCGGGCCTTGTCGAAGCGGCGCTCCTTCATGACCGGCGGCGTGCCCGACGAGATGCGCTGGCTGACCTCGAGCCAGCCGCGGATCGGGTTCCAGCGGATCCAGAAGTTGTGGCTGCGCTTGGGATTGCGCTCGGGCCACACGTAGCGCACCGAGTCGCCCGAGTAGCCCAGGCTGGCGCCGTTGGGCGCGTGCAGCCACACCAGGATGCGCGGGCCGCTTTCGGGCAGCGACCTCGCCCGTTCGCGGCGCAGCCGAAGGTCCTGCGGCAGCGCGGCGTTGGCCGACTCGATGCGCTGCCACAGCGCGCGCAGGGCGTGCGCGCCGTCGACGGGCACGGTGAAGTCGCCGCCCGTTTGCGTGCCGGCCAGTTTCTGGCGGCGCCTCTGTTCCCTTTCGATCCAGGACATGGCGGGTCCTGGGTCAATGCGACCGGATCATGGTGCCGTAGGCCTGGTCGGTCAGGATCTCCAGCAGCATCGCGTGGGGCACGCGCCCGTCCACCACGTGCACGGCGTTGACGCCGCTGCGGGCGGCGTCGATGGCGCCGGCCAGCTTGGGCAGCATGCCGCCGCTGATGGTGCCGTCGGCCACGAGCTCGTCGATCCGCCGCGGCGTCAGCTCGGTGATGAGGTCGCCCGCCTTGTCCAGCACGCCCCGGATGTTGGTGAGCATCACCAGCTTCTCGGCCTTCAGCACCGTGGCCAGCTTGGCGGCCACGAGGTCGGCGTTGATGTTGTAGCTCTCGTTGGCCTCGCCGAAGCCGATGGGGCTGACGACCGGGATGAACTGGTCGTCCTGCAGCGCCTTGACGACGCTGGGGTCGATGGCCGTGATCTCGCCGACCAGGCCGATGTCGTGCTCCTTGGAGGGGTCGTCCTTGTCGGTCATCTTCATGCGGCGCGCGCGGATCATGCCGCCATCGCGGCCGGTCAGGCCCACCGCCTTGCCGCCGGCGGCGTTGATCAGGCCCACGATGTCCTGCTGCACCTCGCCGGCCAGCACCCACTCCACCACTTCCATGGTCTCTTCGTCGGTCACCCGCATGCCCTGGACGAAGGTGCCCTTCTTGCCGACCTTGGCCAGCGCGTCGTCGATCTGGGGGCCGCCGCCGTGAACCACGATGGGATTCATGCCCACCAGCTTGAGCAGCACCACGTCCTCGGCGAAATCCTGCTGCAGCGCCGGGTCAGTCATGGCGTTGCCGCCGTACTTGATGACCAGCGTCTTGCCGTGGAAGCGGCGGATGTAGGGCAGGGCCTGGGCCAGGATCTCGGCCTGGTCGCGCGGGGTGATGTGCGAGAGGTCGTGCGCGTGGCTGGGGGAGTCGGCGGGGCTGGCCATGGCATCCGGCAAATTTGCGCTAAGGTCCCGGGATTGTAGGAATCATCCCTGCCTGCCCCGAGAATCCGATCATGAAGAAGTGGCACATCACCGCCGCCGCGTTGCTGCTGCTGGCGGGCGGATTGCACGCCCAGGCGCCCACGGCCAGCGGCGAGATCACCAAGCTCGACAAGGCCGGCGCGCGCATCACGCTCAAGCACGGCGAGATCAAGAACCTCGACATGCCGCCCATGACCATGGTGTTCCGTGTCTCCGACCCGCGCCTGCTCGAGGGCCTGGCCGTCGGCCAGCGCATCGGTTTCACCGCCGAGCGGATCAACGGGCAGTTCACCGTCACCTCGGTGACCAAGGGGCCGTGATGGGAACGACGACGACGACGAACCGCCAGGTGCGCCTGGCCGCCCGGCCCGTAGGGCTGCCCAAGGCGGCCGACTGGACCATCGGCGACGAGCCGCTGCGCGAGCTGGCCGAGGGCGAGGTCCGCGTGCGCGTCACGGCGATCAGCCTCGATCCGGCCATGCGCGGCTGGATGAACGAGGGCCGCAGCTACATCCCGCCGGTGGGGCTGGGCGAAGTCATGCGCGCGGGTGGCGTGGGCGTGGTCGAGGCCTCCCGCCACCCGGCCTGGCCCGTGGGCGAGTCCGTCAGCGGCATCACCGGGGTGCAGACGCACTGGACGGTGGCCCCGGACCGCGACCGCGGCGCCGGCCTGGCGAGGATCGACCTGCGCCTGGGCACGCCGGCGCAGTGGCTCAACGTGCTGGGAATGCCGGGCATGACGGCCTACTTCGGGCTGATGGACGTGGGCCAGCCCAGGCCGGGCGAGACGCTGGTGGTGTCCGGCGCCGCGGGCGCGGTGGGGCAGACGGTGGGCCAGGTCGCGAAGATCAAGGGCCTGCGCGTGGTGGGCATCGCGGGCGGCGCGGCCAAGTGCGACTGGGTGGTGAAGGAACTCGGCTTCGACGCCTGCATCGACTACAAGGGCGGCAGCGTCAAGGACGGCTTGAAGGAGCACTGCCCCAAGGGCGTGGACGTCTACTTCGACAACGTCGGCGGCGAGATCCTCGACACCGTGCTCACGCGCATCAACCGCAAGGCGCGCATCGTGGTGTGCGGTGCCATCAGCCAGTACAACAACACCGCGCCGGTGCAGGGCCCGAAGAACTACCTGAGCCTGCTGGTGAACCGCGCGCGCATGGAAGGCATGGTGGTGTTCGACTACGCCGACCGCTACCCCCAGGCCGTGGCGGAACTGGCCGGCTACCTGAAGGACGGCCGGCTGAAGAGCCGCGAGGACGTGGTGGCCGGCGGCGTCGATGCCTTCCCCGCCACGCTGAACAAGCTGTTCAGCGGCGAGAACTTCGGCAAGCTGGTGCTGAGCCTCGAGGGCTGAGCCGCCCGCCGGCGGGGCTGCGGGGCGCAGGCCCCCGCCCCACGCACTAGAAGTGGATGCCCCGCATCATCTGCTGCAACGCGATCGCCTCCGGGCTCAGCGACGACTTGCCGCTCTTGTCGCCCTTGGCCGCGTCGCTGTCGGGGAACATGCGGAAGCTGGTGTTCATGACGATCTGCGCGATGCGCGGCGACACCGCGTGCAGCAGCTCGCCGGTGATGCCCAGCCGCGTGGCGATGCGCACCGGCTTGGCGATGCAGGCCTGCGCGATCATGTCGGCGGCCTCCTCGGGCGCCAGCGTCGGCACGTTGTTGTAGATCTTGGTCGGCGCGATCATCGGCGTGCGCACCAGCGGCATGTTGATCGTGGTGAAGGTGATGCCCTGGTCGGCGAACTCGCTGCTGGCGCAGCGCGTCCAGGCGTCCAGCGCCGCCTTGCTGGCCACGTAGGCGCTGAAGCGCGGCGCGTTGGTCAGCACGCCGATGGAGCTGATGTTCACGACGTGGCCGCGCTTCTTTCTGGCCATGCCCGGCAGCAGGCCCATCGTCACGCGCAGGCAGCCGAAGTAGTTCAGCTGCATGGTGCGCTCGAAGTCGTGGAAGCGGTCGTAGCTGTTCTCGATGGCGCGGCGGATGCTGCGGCCGGCGTTGTTGATCAGGAAGTCGACGCCGCCGTGCACCTCTTCCAGCGTCTTCACGAAGGCCGCGCAGCCCTCCGCGTCGGCGATGTCGACGCTGTAGCTGAAGACCTTCGGGTCGGCCGTGCCCTTGGCCTTGGCGTGGGCCACGATCTCCTGCACGGCCTCGGCCAGCTTGTCGGCATCGCGCGCGCAGATGATGGTGATCGCGCCAGCCTCGGCGAACTTGCACGCCGCCGCCAGGCCGATGCCCGAGCTGCCGCCAGTGACCAGCACCACCTTGCCGCCCACCGTGCCCTTGAGGCTGCGGTCGATGAACAGGTCGGGGTCGAGGTGGCGCTCCCAGTAGTCCCACAGGCGCCAGGCGTAGTCGTGCAGGTTCGGGCACTCGATGCCGCTGCCCTTGAGCGCGGCGTCGAGCTCGCGACGGTCGAAGCGCGTGGGGTAGTTCACCAGCTGGAAGATGTCCTCCGGCAGGCCCAGGTCCTTCATCACCGCGTTGCGGATGCGGCGCACCGGCGCCAGCGCCATCAGGCCCTTCTTCACGCTCTTGGGCACGAAGCCCAGCAGCGCCGCGTTGACGAAGAGGTTCATCTTCGGCGCGTGCGCGGCCTTGCTGAAGATGTCCAGCACGTCGCCGACGCGGTAGCCCTGCGGGTCGACCAGGTGGTAGCACTTGCCGGCGATGGCGTGCCGCGAGTGGCTGATGTGGTCGAGGCAGGCGACCACGAAGTCCACCGGCACGATGTTGATGCGGCCGCCCTCCAGGCCCACGCTCGGGAACCACGGCGGCAGGATCTGCCGCATGCGCTGGATGAGCTTGAAGAAGTAGTAGGGGCCGTCGATCTTGTCCATCTCGCCCGTGGTGCTGTCGCCCACCACCACGGCCGGGCGGTAGACCGTCCAGGGCACCTTGCACTCGCGGCGCACGATCTTCTCGCTCTCGTGCTTGGTCATGAAGTACGGGTGCTCCAGACCCTCGGCCTCGTCGAACATGTCCTCGCGGAACACCCCCTCGTACAGGCCGGCGGCGGCGATGCTGCTGACGTGGTGGAAGTGGCGGGCCTCCACGGCCTTGGCGAACTCGCAGACGTTGCGCGTACCCTCGATGTTGACGGCCACCTGGCTGTCGGCGTCGGCGCCCAGGTCGTAGACGGCGGCCAGGTGGTAGACGGCATCGATCTGGCCCTTCAGCGCCTTCACCGCGTCGGCCGCCACGCCCAGCTTCCGGGCGGTGAGGTCGCCGGTCACGGGCAGGGCCCGCTTCTTCGCGGCGCCGGTCAGCCCCCAGTACTCGTACAGCGCCGCCAGCTTGCCTTCGCTGCCCTCGCGCACGAGGAAGCTCACGGTGCTGCCGCGGCGCGCCAGCAGGGCCTTGACGAGACGCTTTCCGATGAAGCCGGTGGCGCCGGTGACGAAGTAGTGCATGCCGGGATCTCCTCGTTCGGGGTCGGGGTCGGCGCGGGCTGCGGGCCGCGCGGCGGCGACAGGATAGAGCGGTCTCACTAGCGCTCTAGGGTGCCGCCTCCAGGGATGAACCCTATATTTCCCGGCACAGCGCCGCCATGTCGTGTGGCGCATCACCGCACGCGAGGAAGCCCGATGGTCAAGAAGATGAAGAGCGCCGAAGCCGGCACGAGCAGCGCCCACACCGGTGGCAAGGCGGCAGCCAACCTGCTGGACAGCCACCTGGCCGGCGCCGTGAAGGACTCCGCGCAGCAGATCTGGCTGGCCGGCATGGGGGCCTTCAGCAAGGCCCAGGAAGAGGGCGGCAAGGTCTTCGAGGCCCTGGTCAAGGAAGGCATGAGCCTGCAGAAGAAGACGCAGGGCATCGCCGAGGAGAAGATCTCCGAGGTCACCGGCAAGATGACGGCGATGGCCTGCACCGTGCAGGCCAAGGCCGGCCAGAACTGGGACAAGCTCGAGGCCATCTTCGAGGCCCGCACCGCCAAGGCGCTGAACAAGCTGGGCGTGCCCACGGCCAAGGACGTGCACGCGCTGACCGAGCGCGTGGACGCGCTGGCCGCCGCCGTGGCCCGGCTGTCCAAGGGCCCGGCCGCCGCGCCGAAGGCCGGTGCCAAGACCGCCCGCAAGGCGCCGGCCAAGGCTGCCGCCCCCGCGGCCCCGGCCAAGCGCAGCCGCCGCAAGGCCGCCGCGGCCTGAGGTTGGTCCTTGAGCGGGCAGGCTGAGCGATGAGCCGCATCGGCCTGGCCCTGGCCGGCGGCGGGCCGCTGGGCGCGGTCTACGAGATCGGCGCCCTGGTGGCGCTGGAGGAGTCGATCAGCGGCCTCGACCTCAACGCCCTGGACGGCTACGTCGGCGTGTCCGCCGGCAGCTTCCTGGCCGCGGGCCTAGCCAACGGCATGACGGCGCGGCAGCTGTGCACCGCCTTCATCGACGGCGACTCGCGCCATCCCGACCACGTGCCGGCCTCGATGTTCACGCGGCCGGCGCTGGGGGAGTTCTCGGGCCGGCTGGCCGCGCTGCCTGGCCTCGTCGGGCGGGCCGCGTGGCAGGCGCTGCGCGGCCGGCCCTGGCTGTCGGCGCTGGAGCAGCTGGGCCGCGCCCTGCCCACGGGCCTGTTCAGCCACGCGCCCATCGAGGCGCGCCTGCGCTCGCTGCTGTCGGCCCCCGGCCGCAGCGACGACTTCCGCCGCCTGGCCGCCACGCGTGGCCGGCGCCTGGTCATCGTGGCCACCGACCTGGACAGCGGCGAGGCCATCCCCTTCGGCCGACCCGGGCACGACCACGTCCCCATCTCGCGCGCCGTGGCCGCCAGCGCCGCGCTGCCGGGGCTGTTCCCGCCCGTGCCGGTGGACGGCCGATGGTGCGTGGACGGCGCGCTGAAGAAGACGCTGCACGCCAGCGTGCTGCTGGACGACGGCATCGACCTCGTGCTCTGCCTGAACCCGCTGGTGCCCTTCGACGCCACCCACCCGCAGCGCCACCGCGTGCTGGCCGGCGGCGAGGCGCCCATCCCGCGCATCGTGGACGGCGGCCTGCCGGTGGTGCTGAGCCAGACCTTCCGCAGCCTCATCCACTCGCGCCTGGAACTCGGCCTGAAGGGCTACGGGGCCAGCCACCCGCGGGCCGACCTGCTGCTGTTCGAGCCCGACCACCGCGACCCGGCGATGTTCCTGGCCAACGTGTTCGCCTATGGCCAGCGCCGCGCCCTGGCCGAGCACGCCTACCAGGCCACGCGGGCCGACCTGCGCAAGCGCCGCAGCGCCCTGCGTCCGGCGCTGGCGCGGCACGGCCTGGTGCTGGACGAGGCCGCGCTCGACGATCCCCACCGCCGGTTGCTGCCGCAGCGCCGCCGCGCCGTGGCGCCGCCCAGCCCGGCGGCGCAGGCGCTGCGCCGGCTCGACGAGGTGCTCGACGACCTCGAGCGTGCCTTGTCGTCCACGGCCTGAGCCCGGTCGCCGCGTCCTGCCCTCAACCCGCGCCGCCGGCCGCCGATATAGGTGGTCGATGACTGCGCCTCCCGCCCCCCGCCCAGCCCCGCCCGACCTCGCCGGCCGTCGCATGGCCGCGTCCCTGGGCCGGCTGCTCGACAAGGCGCGCGGCTCGCGCGAGGTGCTGCCGCACCTGGCCGCGCTGGAGCGCGGGCTCAAGCAGGACGGCAAGGTGGCCATCGACCGCATTCCGGAGCACTGGCTCGGGCGCATCACCTCGCAGCTGTCGAGCCTGCCGCTGCCGGACGACGAGCCACCGCTGCACGAGTTGCTGCAGTGCCTGTCGGAGCGCCTGCGCCCGGCCGCCATCGAGTGGGAGGCGCCCAGCATGCCCTGCCGCTTCGATCCCGAGCAGACGGTGGTGATCCGCGAGATCAGCCACAGCGAGTTTCTCGCCGCCAGCGACGAGATGGCGCCGACGATGCCGCTGCCGATCCTCGACGACGAGGCGCGTTCTCAGCCCAGGTAGCGCCGCTCCAGGTGGGCGCGGAAGTGCGCCGGGTTCAGCGGCTCGCCGCTGGCGCGGATGGCCAGCTCGTCCGTCGTCCAGCGGCTGGCCTGGCTCCAGATGTTGTCGCGCAGCCAGTCGAACACCGCGCCGAGCTCGCCGCGGGCGATGCGGTCGTCCAGGTCGGGCATGGCGCGGCGCATGGCGGCGAACCACTGCGCCGCGTACATGGCCCCCAGCGAGTAGCACGGGAAGTAGCCGAAGAGCGCCTCGGGCCAGTGCACGTCCTGCAGCGGGCCGTCCTTGAAGTTGCCGCGGGTGTCCAGGCCGAGCAGTTCCCGCGTCTTGGCGTCCCACAGCGACGGCACGTCCTCGATCTCGATCTCACCCTCGATCAGCGGCTTCTCGATCTCGTAGCGCAGGATGATGTGCGCCGGGTAGGTCACCTCGTCGGCGTCGACGCGGATGAAGCCGCGCTTGACGCGCGTCAGCAGCTTGGCCAGGTTGGCTTCGGCGAAGGCCGGTTGGTCGCCGAAGGCCTGCACCACCAGCGGCACCAGGTGCCGCACGAAGCCCGGGTGGCTGCCCAGCTGCATCTCGAAGCTCAGGCTCTGGCTCTCGTGCAGCGCCATGCTGCGCGCCTCGGCCACCGGCTGCCCGAGCGCCTCGCGCGGCAGGTTCTGCTCGTAGCGGCCGTGGCCGGTCTCGTGCACCGTGCCCATCAGGCTGCCCAGGAATTCGTCGTCACGGAAGCGCGTGGTCATGCGCACGTCCTCGGGCACGCCGCCGCAGAACGGGTGGGTGGAGACGTCGAGCCGGCCGCCGCCGAAGTCGAAGCCCAGCAGCTTCATCACCGCCTCGCACAGGGCGCGCTGCTTGGCCACCGGGAACGGGCCCTCGGGCTGCAGCACGGTCTCCTTCGCCTGGCGCTCGATGACCTGGTTGATGAGCCCCGGCAGCCACTGCCGCACCTCGCCGAAGACGCGGTCGACCTGGGCGCAGGTCATGCCGGGCTCGAAGCGGTCCATCATCGCGTCGTACTTGCGCACGCCCATCAGCTGGCTCAGCAGCTCGGCCTCGCGGCGGGCGTTCCGCAGCACGGGGCGGAAGTTCTCCACGAAGCCGGCCCAGTCGTTGGCCGGCCGCTGCGTGCGCCAGGCGTGCTCGCAGCGCGAGGTCGCCATCTGCTGCTCCTGCACCAGCGACTCGGGCAGCGCGTTGCTGGCGCGCCATTGGCGGTGCATCTCGCGCAGGTTGGCGCGCTGGAAGTCCGACAGGGGCTCCTGCTCGGCGCGCTGCAGCTGCTCGCGCAGCCTGGGGTCGGTGCGCATCCGGTGCAGCAGCGCTGCCATCTCGGCCAGCGCGGCGGCGCGGGCCTCGTTGCCCTTGGGCGGCATGTTGGCGGCCTGGTCCCAGCCGGCGATGCTCTGCAGGTGGCCCAGGCGGTGCAGGCGGGTCCAGGTTCCGGCCAGCTCGTCGTAGGTGGGGGTGGCGGTGCTGCTCATGGTGTCGTGATGAGTAAGCGGGTCGTGGACGATTGTGCGGCGTTCACAGCTGCAGCGCGCCCGGGAAGAACCACAGCGCGCCGCCCACGTAGAACAGGTAGCGCAGGAACTTGCCCACGGCCATGTAGAGGGTGCAGGGCCAGAAGGGCAGCTTCAGCCAGCCGGCCACGGCGCACAGCGGGTCGCCCACCACGGGCAGCCAGCTCAGCAGGCAAGC
This sequence comes from uncultured beta proteobacterium, assembly GCA_903828235.1. GTDB lineage: Bacteria > Pseudomonadota > Gammaproteobacteria > Burkholderiales > Burkholderiaceae_C > Rubrivivax. The sequence continues at coordinate 10,751 of CAIKLM010000130.1, forward strand.
CGGAGGCCCCCACTTGCGCAGCCAGGCCAGCGCGCGCTCGGTGCTGGGCTTGGGCCTGGCGATCTGCTCGTAGGCCATCTCGGCGCCGTAGCCCATCCAGTAGCTGATGCAGCCGCCAAGCGTGTTGCCGGCCGTGGCCACCAGGATCGCGGGCCAGAACAGCTCGGGCGCCACCTTCACGAGGCCGAAGACCACGGGCACGCTGGCCATGGGCAGCAGCGTGGCCGACACCAGCGACACCACGAACACCGTGCTCAGCCCGTACTGGGGCAGGGCCATCGCGGCCAGGATCGAGTGCAGCCAGGCTTCCATGAGTTGCGGCCCATTATGGGCAGGCCGGCGATGCCCTCAGCGGGGAACCGGGCGGGGTTGTCCCTGGGCGTCGATGGCCACGTAGGTGAGGTCGGCCTCGGTCACCTTCACCACCTGCAGCTGGCTGGGGTTGCGCTCGGCGATCACGGTCACGTGCACCGAGATGCTGGTGGTGCCGATGCGCGTGATGCGGGCGTAGAAGCTCAGCAGGTCGCCCAGGCTCACCGGCTGCTTGAACACGAACTGGTTGACCGCCACCGTGGCGATGCGCCCGCGCGCCACGCGCGACGGCAGCACCGATCCGGCGAGGTCGACCTGCGCCATGATCCAGCCGCCGAAGATGTCGCCGTTGGCGTTGACGTCGGCCGGCAGCGGGATGACGCGCAGCACCAGCTGGCTGCCGTCGTCCAGCTGCGGCGGCGCGAGCATGGGCAGGTCGTTCGCGTCGGGGGTGTCGGCGGCGTTGTGGGCAGGGCTCAAGGTGCGGGCTCCGGCGGACGGGGGCGGCGACAATGCGCGCCTGATGACCGTGCCTTCCACTGTAGCTGCCGCGGCGCCCGGCGCGCCCCGTTCCGACTGGGGCACGCTGGCCCGGCTTCTGCCTTACCTGTGGCGCTACCGCTGGCGCGTGGGTGCGGCACTGGCCTTCCTGCTGGCGGCCAAGGCCGCCAACGTCGGCGTGCCCGTGCTGCTGAAGGAACTGGTGGACGCGCTGGCCATCAAGCCGGGGCAGGCGGTGGCGCTGCTCGTGGTGCCGGCAGGGTTGATCGCCGCCTACGGCCTGCTGCGCCTGAGCACCAGCCTGTTCACCGAGCTGCGCGAGCTGATCTTCGCCAAGGCCACCGAGGGCACGGCGCGCAGCATCAGCCTGCAGGTGTTCCGCCACCTGCACGCCCTGAGCCTGCGCTTCCACCTCGAGCGGCAGACCGGGGGCATGACGCGCGACATCGAGCGCGGCACGCGGGCCGTGCACTCGCTGATCAGCTACTCGCTCTACAGCATCTTCCCCACCCTGGTGGAGGTGGTGATGGTGCTGACGCTGCTGGCCGTGAAGTTCGACGCCGCGTTCGCGTGGATCACCGCCGGCGCGCTGGTGGCCTACGTGGCCTTCACGGTGACGGTGACCGAGTGGCGCACCAAGTTCCGCCGCGAGATGAACGAGCTCGACAGCAGCGCGCACACGCGGGCCATCGACTCGCTGCTGAACTACGAGACCGTGAAGTACTTCGGCAACGAGGACTTCGAGGCCCGGCGCTACGACGAGAACCTGGAGCGGCTGCGCCGAGCCGCGCTGAAGAGCCAGACCACGCTGTCGCTGCTCAACACCGGGCAGCAGCTCATCATCGCAGCGGCGCTGATCGCGATGCTGTGGCGGGCCACGCAGGGCGTGGTCGAGGGGCGGCTGACGCTGGGTGACCTGGTGATGATCAACGCCTTCATGATCCAGCTGTACATCCCGCTGAACTTCCTGGGCGTGATGTACCGCGAGATCAAGCAGAGCCTGACCGACCTGGACAAGATGTTCGGGCTGATGGAAAAGCACCGCGAGGTGGACGACAAGTCCGGCGCGCCGGCGCTGCAGGTGCGCGAGGGGGTGGTGCGTTTCGAGGGCGTGGGCTTCGCCTACGACCCGGCGCGGCCGATCCTGCACGACCTGAGCTTCGAGATCCCGGCGGGCAGGACGGTGGCGGTGGTGGGCCCCAGCGGCGCCGGCAAGAGCACGCTGGCGCGGCTGCTGTTCCGCTTCTACGACGTCGGCAGCGGCCGCATCACCATCGACGGGCAGGACATCCGCGAGGTCACGCAGGCCAGCCTGCGCGCGGCCATCGGCATCGTGCCGCAGGACACGGTGCTGTTCAACGACACGGTGCACTACAACATCGCCTACGGCCGGCCCGGCGCCACGCGCGAGGAGGTCGAGGCCGCGGCCCGTGCGGCGCACATCCACGACTTCATCGCCGCCACGCCCAAGGGCTACGAGACGATGGTGGGCGAGCGGGGCCTCAAGCTCAGCGGCGGCGAGAAGCAGCGCGTGGCGATCGCCCGCACGCTGCTGAAGAACCCGCCCGTCCTGATCTTCGACGAGGCCACCTCGGCACTGGACAGCGCCAACGAGCGCGCCATCCAGGCCGAGCTGCGCGCCGCGGCCGAGGGCAAGACGGCGCTGGTGATCGCGCACCGGCTGTCCACGGTGGTGGATGCGCACGAGATCGTGGTGCTCGAGGCCGGCCGCGTGGTGGAGCGCGGCCCGCACGCCGAGCTGCTGGCGCGCGGCGGGCGCTACGCGGAGATGTGGCGCCTGCAGCAGAGCGGCCAGGGCCTCTAGCGGTTCGGCGCCGGGGGTGCGCGCTGACGGCTCTTCTCGGTCGTTCGGAGCCGCTCTCGCTCGTCGCACCTCGCGGCAAAGGGCTGCGCGGGCGGGGGCTGCGGCGTGAATCGAAGCGGTCGGCCCTGCAGGCCGACTGCCCTGCGCTGCTCGGCGCTTCGATCAACTCACGCCGCAGCCCCCGCCCGCACAGCCCTTTGCAGAAGCGGGTTGGCGCCCGGACCGAATGCCATGGTGGTGCTTGAGCGGCAGGCGGTGCCCCTCGCCGGCGCTGTCATGGGGCGCCGAGCAGCGCAGGCTTGAGGGCGGCGCGCGCAGCGCGCTTCGTAGACTGACCCACGGCAACTGCTCGAGCGGAGTTCGCGAATCGAACGCAGCGAGTTTTGCCGTGCGCCCTCGAGGCGAGCAGCGCAGGGGAGTCGGCCCGCAGGGCCGACCGTCCCATCCCAGCGTCGGCAAGGGGCACCGCCTGCCGCGTCGCAAGGTGCGTCAGGCGAGAGCGGCGACGAATGACAGAGAAGGGCCGAATCGAGACACTGCCTGTTCAAAAGCAAGCCGTCTGCGAAGCGCTGAGCCGCACGCCCTCGAAGCCCAGGGCCGCGACGCCGCGAACCTGCGTCAGCTGCAGGGCGTCGGCGCGCAGGGTGGCTGCCACGGCGGCGGAAGCGGGGGTATCGCCTTCGTGCAGCCCGTTGGCCCGCGCCCGGCCGTCGAACACATGGGCCGGCGCCGCCTGCCCGCGCCGCAGCATCGTCACCGCCACGCGCTGGAAGTGCTGCCGCACGAAGAGGCCGACCTCGGGCCCGCACCACCACCCCGCCAGCCGTGCCGGCACCACCCACAGGTGCACCGTGCTGGTCTTGTCGCGGCCGATGGGCTTGTCGGGGGCGTCGACCACCACGCTGCGGTCGGGCCTCCAGTCGCCCAGGTCCCAGTCGTGGCTGACGATGCGCGTGCCGGGCTTCAGGGCCAGCAGCCGGTCGCGCAGCTGCAGGTTCACCTGCGGCAGCAGGTACATCGTGACCACGCTGAAGGGCGCCAGGTCGAGCGTGAACAGGTCCTGCTCGCGGAACTCGGCCCGGTCGGCCACGCCGGCGGCGCGGGCGTTGGCGCGGCTCAGCGCCACGAGCTCGGGCACGATCTCCACGCCCAGGCCGCGCGCACCGAAGCGCCGCGCCGCGGTGATGACGATGCGGCCATCGCCCGAGCCCAGGTCCACCAGACGGTCGGCCGGGCCCACGCCGGCCAGCTGCAGCATCGCCAGCGTCACCGCGTCGGGCGTGGTGACGAAGGGCACCTCGTCCTGCGCGGCGGCCGGGCCGGCCAGCGCGGCCAGCCACAGGCCCAGGCCGCACAGGCGCCTGGCCAGGCCCGGCGCGGGCGCGGCTCTCACGCCGTGGGCAGCTTGTGCGCCTTGAACTGCTCGCGCAGCTTGTTCTTCTGCATCTTGCCGGTGGCGCCCAGCGGAATGGCGTCGGTGAACACCACATCGTCGGGTGTCCACCACTTGGCGATCTTGCCCTCGTAGAAGGCGAGCAGCTCCTCGCGCGTGACCTCCGCGCCGGGCTTCTTGACGACCACCAGAAGCGGCCGCTCGTCCCACTTCGGGTGGTGCGCAGCGATGCAGGCCGCCATCGCCACCGCGGGGTGGGCCATCGCGATGTTCTCGAGGTCGATCGAGCCGATCCACTCGCCGCCGCTCTTGATGACGTCCTTGCTGCGGTCGGTGATGACCATGTAGCCCTCGGGCGTGATCTTGGCGACGTCGCCGGTGGGGAACCAGCCGTTGCCGTCGGCGTCCTTCACCAGGGGGTTGCCGCCCTCGCCCTTGAAGTAGGTGTCCAGGATCCAGGGGCCGCGCACCAGCAGGTCGCCCGAGGCGGTGCCGTCCCAGGGCAGCTCGGCGCCGTCCTCGCCGACGATCTTCATGTCCACGCCGTAGACGGCGCGGCCCTGCGTGCTCATCACGCTGAGCTTGCCCTCGTCGTCGAGCGCGTGGTGCTGCGCCTTGAAGGCGGCGGCGGTGCCGATGGGGCTCATCTCGGTCATGCCCCAGGCGTGGATCACGTGCACGCCGTACGAGTCGCGGAACTTGCGGATCATCGCCGGCGGGCAGGCCGAGCCGCCGATGGCGCTCTTGCGCATGGTGCTGAACTTCAGGCCGTGCGCCTCCACGTGCGCCAGCAGGCCCTGCCACACGGTGGGCACGCCGGCGCTGATGGTGACGCGCTCGCTCTCGAACAGCTCGTACAGGCTCTTGCCGTCCAGGCCCGGGCCGGGCAGCACGAGCTTGGCGCCCGTCATCGGCGCGAGGTAGACGATGCCCCAGCTGTTGACGTGGAACATCGGCACCACGGGCAGGATGGCGTCGGCGGCGCTGCAGCCCAGGCAGTCGGGCAGCGCCGCGGCCATCGTGTGCAGCACGGTGCTGCGGTGGCTGTACAGCACGCCCTTGGGGTTGCCGGTGGTGCCGCTGGTGTAGCACAGGCTGCTGGCGGTGTTCTCGTCGAACACCGGCCAGGCGTAGCGGTCGCTGCTGCCCTCGAGCAGTTCTTCGTAGCACAGCAGGCCCGGCACCTTGGCCGCCTGCTCGGCCGGTGGCATGTGGGCACGGTCGGTCATCGCCACCCAGTGCTTCACCGTCTTCGTGCGGCCGGCCACGGCCTGGATCAGCGGCCAGAAGGTCATGTCGAAGAACATCACGCGGTCTTCGGCGTGGTCGGCGATATAGGTGATCTGGTCGGGGTGCAGCCGCGGGTTCACCGTGTGCAGCACGCGGCCGCTGCCGCTGACGCCGTAGTACAGCTCCATGTGGCGGTGCGTGTTCCAGGCCAGCGTGGCGGCGCGCTCGCCGGGCGCGACCCCCAGGCCCGCCAGCGCGTTGGCCACGCGGCGGGACCGCGCCGCCAGCTCGCGGTAGCTGATGCGGTGGATGTCGCCCTCGACGCGGCGCGACACCACGAGCTGCTCGCCGTGGTGGCGTTCGGCATGAACGATGAGCGACGAGATCAGCAGCGGCAGCTGCATCATCTGACCGAGCATGGGCTTGTCTCCTGGTGATGGGTGGGCCCGCCGCGGGCGGGGCGCGGGCTCAAGGGGGTGGATTCTCGGATCTGGCGGCTGTCCGCCGGCCGGGCAGGGCCGTTCGCGATGCGGGGTTTACCCGGATCGGAGGCGCTCAGCCCCCGTCCACCAGCCGCCGCGCCAGCCGACGGTGGCGCTGCACCAGCGCCGGCAGGTCCAGGGTCTGCAGCTCGCCATCGCGCACCACGGGCCGGCCGCCGACGACGCCGAAGCCCACGCGCGGCACCTGGCACAGCAGCATCGCGGCCACGGGGTCGTCGGCGCCGGCCAGGGCCACGTCGGCCAGCGGCACGCCGATCAGGTCGGCCGCCATGCCGGGGGCCAGGGCGCCGATGTCGTCGCGGCCCAGCACGCGCGCGCCGCCCAGCGTGCCCATCTCGAGCACCTCGCGCGCGCCCATCGCGTCGGCGCCGCGCGCCACGCGCTGCAGCAGCAGCGCCAGCCGCAGCTCGGCCAGCAGGTGGCCGCTGTCGTTGCTGGCCGAGCCGTCCACCGCCAGGGCCACCGGCACGCCGGCGTCGCGCATGGCGCGGATGGGCGCGATGCCCGAGCCCAGCCGCATGTTCGAACCCGGGCAGTGCGCCACGCCCGTGCCCGTGGCGGCGAAGCGGCGGATGCCGGCCTCGTCGAGCTTGACGCAGTGCGCGTGCCAGACGTCGGGGCCCAGCCAGCCCAGCTGCTCGGCGTACTCGGCGGGGGTGCAGCCGAACTGCTCGCGCGTGTAGGCGATGTCGCTGTCGTTCTCGGCCAGGTGGGTGTGCAGGTGCACGCCGTGGCGGCGGGCCAGCGCGGCGGACTCGCGCATCAGCCGCGGGCTCACGCTGAAGGGGCTGCACGGCGCCACGACGATGCGGCGCATCGCGAAGCGCGCCGCGTCGTGGTGGCGGGCGATCAGGCGCTCGGTGTCGGCGAGGATGGCGTCCTCGTCCTCCACCACCTCGTCGGGCGGCAGGCCGCCGGCGCTGGCGCCCACGCTCATGGCGCCGCGCGCGGCGTGGAAGCGGATGCCGGCCTCGGTGGCGGCGTCCAGTGTGTCGTCGAGCCGGCAGCCGTTGGGGAACAGGTAGAGGTGGTCGCTGCTGGTGGTGCAGCCCGACAGCAGCAGCTCGGCGGCGGCCAGCTGCGTGCTGGCGTGCAGCATCTCGGGCGTGAGCCGCGCCCACACCGGGTACAGGCCCTGCAGCCACGGGAAGAGCGTGGCGTCCTGCACCGGGCCCAGCGCCCGCGTGAGCGTCTGGTACATGTGGTGGTGGGTGTTCACCAGGCCGGGCAGCACGACGTGGTCGCGCGCGTCGATCACGGTGTCGGCCGTGGCCGGCAGCGCGTCGCTGGGGCCCACGGCCTCGATGACGCCGTCGCGCGCGAAGACGGCGCCGTCGGCGATCTCGCGCCGGCCGGCGTCCATCGTCACCAGCCGTTCGGCGTGGTGCACGAGCAGGGTGTTTGCCATGGGGTCGGCGGGGCGCAAGCCGTCAACCGGTGCTGCCCGGCTCGGGCGGCGCAGCCGGCGGGTCGCTCCAGAGCCGGCCGGCGGTGGCCCAGTCGCTGCGCTGCACGTCGGTGAAGATGACGTCCACCGATTCCGGCGTGGCGCCGATGCTGTGCACCGCGGCCTCGGTGAGCGCCTGCGCGAAGGCGCGCTTCTGCTCGGCCGTGCGGCCGGCGAACAGGGTGACGTGGATCAGGGGCATGGCGGTTCTCCGGAGCGGGCCACCCGGGCCCTGCGCGAGCGGCGATGTTGACACGGCCGCGGGGCGCGGCGGCGGGCGCGATTCATGTCTTCACAGGCGCTCAGCCGAACTCGAAGCCCTCGAAGCCCAGCGCGCCCAGCCGGCGCCGGAACTCCGGCGTGTAGCCCGGCCAGATGGCCACGTTGCGGCCGCTGGCCGCGCGGTACCAGCTGCGGCACTGCATCCACACCGAGCCCGCCAGCCGCGCCTGCAGCTCGGCATCGAAGCGGTCCAGCGTCTCGGGGCGCACGTCCAGCCAGCGCGCGCCACGGCGCTCCAGCTCGGCCAGCGCGCGCATCACGAAGGCCACCTGCGGCTCGATGAACAGCAGCGTGCTCGTGTGCCCCGTGGCCGTGTTGGGGCCCAGCATCAGGAACAGGTTGGGGAAGCCCGCGACGCTGGTGCCGAAGTGGGCGCGCGGGCCCTCGTGCCAGGCTCCCTGCAGGGCCTGGCCGCCGCGGCCGTGCACCGGCACGGCCAGCGCGTGCTCGACGTCGAAGCCCGTGGCGCACACCAGCACGTCCAGCGCGTGCTCGCGTCCGTCGACGGTGGCCACCCCGCCGGGCGTGACCCGCGCGATGCCCTCGGTGACCAGCGCCACGTCGCTGCGGGCCAGCGTGCGCAGCCAGTCGTTGGAAAACACGATGCGCTTGCAGCCGATGGGGTAGGGCGGGCGCAGGCGCTCGCGCAGCGCCGGGTCCTTCACCTGGCGGCGCAGGTGCTGCTCGGCCAGCGCCACCAGCCGGCGCTGCGCCGCCGAGCCGGGCTCGAAGCCGCGCCGGAAGGCCTCGGACGTGGCGGCCCAGAACAGGCGCACGCCGCGGTTCCAGCCCGGCAGCGCGAACAGCAGGCGGTCCAGCGCGCCGTAGCGGCGGTCGAAGCGCGGCAGCACCCAGTTGGCCGTGCGCTGGAACACCGTCACGCGGGCGCCGCCGCGCACCAGCTCGGGCACCAGCTGCGCGGCGGTGGAGCCGGTGCCGACGACGCCGACGCGGCGGCCGGCCAGCGGCACGGTGGCGTCCCAGCGCGCGCTGTGCAGCCGCGCTCCGGCGAAGCGCTCCAGACCCTCGATCGCCGGCCAGCGCGGCACCGACAGCGGCCCGGTGCTGCACACGAAGGCCCGGGCGTCGAGGCTGCTGCCGTCGTCGAGGGCGATGCGCCAGCGGCCGGCTGCGTCGTCGAAGCGCGCCTCCACGACGCGGCGGCCCAGCCGCAGGTGGGGCTGCAGGCCCTCGGCCTCGGCCAGGCGCTGCTGGTAGGCCAGGATCTCGGGCGCCGGGGCGAAGCGGCGGCTCCAGCGCGGGTTGGGCGCGAAGCTGAAGCTGTACAGCGGCGCCGGCACGTCCACGGCGGCGCCGGGGTAGCGGTTGTCCCACCAGGTGCCGCCCAGGCCCGCGCTCTGCTCGACCACCACGAAGTCGCGGCGGCCCGCGCGCCGCAGCGCCACGGCCATCGCCAGCCCCGACATGCCGGCGCCCAGGATGGCGACATCGACGCGCTGCGCGAGGGGTGGGCCGGGCATGCGCCCATTGTGGCCGCCGCGGGCACGCCGCCTGCTAGCCTAGGCGCCAGGAGACCGCCATGCTCGTGACCCGCCAACCCGTCTTCCGCAAGTTCTGGCACCCGGTGATGCCGCTGTCCAAGCTGCAAGGCGGCACGCCGCAGCCGTTCACGCTGCTGGGCGAGGACATCGTGCTGTGGCTGGGCGTTGACGGCGAGCCCCATGCGCTGAAGGACCGCTGCTGCCACCGCACGGCCCGCCTCAGCAAGGGCCGCTGCGTCAACGGCGCGCTGGAGTGTGGCTACCACGGCTGGACCTACGACGGGACCGGCCGCGTCATCCGCATCCCGCAGCTCGACGAGGGCCGCGAGATCCCGGCCGGCTACTGCACGCCGGCCTACCGCTGCCGGGCCGCCTACGGCTACGCCTGGGTGGCGCTGGAGGAGCCGCTGGCGCCCATCCCCGAGATGCCCGAGTACGGCGCGCCGGGCTGGCGCACCATCTTCCAGTTCCACGAGGTGTGGGCCACGAGCCCGCTGCGGGCGCTGGAGAACAGCTTCGACAACAGCCACTTCAGCTTCGTGCACCGCGCCACCTTCGGCGTGGCGGCGCAGCCGCGGCCCAGCCGCTACGAGCTGTTCGAGCGCGACGGCGGCTTCCACGCCGAGACGGTGATCGCCGCCACCAACCCGCCGGCCTTCCACCGCGTCAGCGGGTGCACCGAGCCGATCACGCAGCGGCACATGCGCAACGCCTACTTCCTGCCGTTCGCGCGGCGGCTCGACATCGAGTACCCCAGCGGCGTGCGCCACGTCATCCTCAACGGCTTCACGCCCATCGACGACGGCCGCATCCAGCTGTGCCAGTGGCTGTTCCGCAACGACACCGAGGCCGACTGCCCGGCGCAGATGCTGATCGACTTCGACCACGTCATCACGCGCGAGGACAAGGACATCCTCGAGTCCACCGACCCCGACGCCGTGGTCGACCTGCGCCGCCGCGGCGTGGAGTTCAGCATGGACTCCGACCGCCCGGGCATCCTGATCCGCCGGCAGCTGATGGAACTGCTGGCCGCGCACGGCGAGGCCGAGGTGCACCGCTAGCGGTGCCGGCGGCCTGGCCCCCGGCCGGCGGCGGCTACAGCCGCTCGACCACCACGCTGCCGATGGAGTAGCCGGCGCCGAAGGAGCAGATCACGCCCACGTCGCCCGCGCGCAGGTCGGCGCGGTGCTTGTGGAAGGCGATGATGGAGCCTGCGCTGGCCGTGTTGGCGTACTCGCCCAGGATGATGGGCGCGAGGTCGTGGCCCTGCGTGCCCGACAGGTCGGCCCCGACCAGCTTCTTGATGACGAGCTGGTTCATGCCCAGGTTGGCCTGGTGCAGCCAGAACCGGCGCACCTGCGTGGGCTCCAGCGCCAGCGTGTGCAGGTGGCGCTCGATGTGCTCCGCGGCCATCGGCACCACCTCCTTGAAGACCTTGCGGCCTTCCTGCATGAAGGTCTTGTCGCGCGCGTCGGGGTCGGTGTCCTCGCAGCGGTTGATGAAGCCGGCGTTGTTGCGGATGTGGTTGCTGTACTGCGTGAGCAGCCGCGTGCCCCGCACGCGCCAGCGCTCGGCGCCGACCGCGGTGTCCTCGGCCTCCACGACCAGGGCCGTGCAGACGTCGCCGAAGATGAAGTGGCAGTCGCGGTCCCGCCACTCCAGGTGGGCCGAGGTGATCTCGGGGTTGACGATCAGCACGCGCGTGGCGCTGCCGTTCCTCACCGCGTCCACCGCCTGCTGCAGCGCGAAGGTGGCCGAGGAGCAGGCCACGTTCATGTCGAATCCGTAGCCCCCGCAACCCAGCGCGGCCTGGATCTCGCAGGCCATGGCCGGGTAGGCGCGCTGCATGTTGGCCGCCGCGCACAGCACGGCGTCGATCTGGCCCGGCTGCAGGCCCGCCGCGGCGATGGCCTTGGCGCCCGCGTCCACCGCGATCTCGGCCATCAGGCTCAGCGCCTCGTCGGGCCGCGGCGCGAAGCGCGGCTTCATGCGGGTGGGGTCGAGCACGCCGTCCTTCTCGAGCACGTAGCGCTGCCGGATGCCGGAGGCCTTCTCGATGAACTCGACGCTCGAGTGCGGGATGGCCGCGCGCTCGCCGGCGGCGATGGCCGCGGTGTGCTTCGCGTTCTGCAGGTCGGCGTAGGCGTTGAACGAGGCGACCAGTTCCTCGTTCGTGATCACGTGCGGCGGCGTGAACAGGCCCGTGCCGCTGATGACGACGTTCTTCATGGCGCGGCAGTGTAGGTTCGGCCGCGCCCGCGGCCCTCGGGGGCCGCCCTAGGCATCCAGGGCCTTCCGGGGCCGCCCCGGGGGCGCAGCCCCTGGGATGCCAGCCTTACTTGCGCGGGGTCTTCCGGGCCGTGCTGCCGGCCTGCAGCGCCTCGCTCATGCCCAGCAGCACGCCGCTGGCCATGGCCGCGTAGCCCTCCACCATTGCCTGCGCGGCCTTCATCGAGGCGGCGCGCGCGCCGCGCATCTGCGCCTGCATCTGCGCGGCCATGGTCTCGAACTGCTCGGCCACGGCGGCGGCCTGCGCGCCCGCGGCGGTGCCGCCGGCCTGCATCTTCTGCAGCACCGGCGCCCAGGCCTCGGCCGCGGGGCCGGCGGCGGCGGCCTTCTTCAGCGCCGAGAACATGCCGTCCTCCATCTTCTCGAGGTCGGCCAGGGCCTTGCCCAGGTGCTTGTCGCGCAGGTCGGCGCCCTGCGCCGCCAGCGTGGCCAGCGCGGTGCGCTGGGCCTCCACGGCCTTGAGCAGGGCCTCGTCCATGCCGGCCACGGCCTTGTCCAGCAGCGCCTCGGGGTCGACGCCGGCCACCGCGTTCTTCGCCACGCCGGCGCCGGCGGCCTCGGCCACCTGCTTGAGCACGCCGCGGATGTTCTTCAGCGTGAGCTCGCGCCCCTGCAGCGCCGCCAACGTGGTGTCGGTGACCGCCTTCTTCAGCTGCGCGCCCTGGCGCGAGCTGGCGTTCTGGAACATTTCGATCAGCGCGTCGGCGTCGAACGGGGGTGCGGCCAAGGTCTTCTCCTGGGTGGTGGATGCGGCGCGATGCTGGCACCGCCGCGCGATCCGCGCAACACCGGCAGCGGCCGCCGGCTGCGCGGGTATCCTCCCAGCACCATGACCCGCGTCCACAACTTCAGCGCCGGCCCTGCCGCCCTGCCCGAACCCGTGCTGCGCCAGGCGGCCGAGGAGATGCTCGACTGGCGCGGCAGCGGCATGGGCGTGATGGAGATGAGCCACCGCGGGCCCGAGTTCATGTCCATCCACGCCGAGGCGCAGGCGCTGCTGCGCGAGCTGATGGGCGTGCCGGCGCACTACCGAACGCTGTTCATGCAGGGCGGCGCGCTGGCCCAGAACGCCATCCTGCCGCTGAACCTGCTCAACGGCCGCCGCAGCGGCCGACGCGGGGGCCCGGCCAGCGCCGACTACGTGGACACGGGCGTCTGGAGCCAGAAGTCCATCGCCGAGGCGCGGCGCTACGGCGCCGTCAACGTGGTGGCCAGCGGCGAGGCCAGCGGCTACACCCGCATCCCCGAGCGCAGCACCTGGCGGCTGGACGCCGACGCCGACTACCTGCACATCTGCAGCAACGAGACCATCGGCGGCCTGGAGTACCCCGAAGAGCCCGACGTGGGCGACGTGCCGCTGGTGGCCGACATGTCCAGTTCCATCCTGAGCCGGCCGGTGGACGTGACGCGCTACGCCTGCATCTACGGCGGCGCGCAGAAGAACATCGGCCCCGCGGGCCTGACGCTCGTGATCGTGCGCGAGGACCTCATCGGCCACGCCCAGCCGGCCACGCCCACGGCCTTCGACTACCGGGTGGTGGCCGACAACGACAGCATGTTCAACACGCCGCCGACCTGGGCCATCTACATGGCCGGGTTGGTGTTCCGCTGGATCAAGGCCGAAGGCGGCGTGGCTGCGATGGCCACGCGCAACGCCGCCAAGGCGGCGCTGCTGTACGGCGCGCTCGACGCCAGCGGGCTGTTCGTCGCGCCGGTGGCGCCCGGGCACCGCAGCCGCATGAACGTGGTGTTCCGCCTGCGCGACGAACGGCTGGACGGCGCCTTCCTGAAGGGCGCGCAGGAACGCGGGCTGGCGCAGCTCAAGGGCCACCGCTCGGTGGGCGGCATGCGCGCCTCGATCTACAACGCCATGCCGATCGAGGGCGTGCAGGCCCTGGTGGACTACCTGCGCGAGTTCGAGCGCGCGCATGGCTGAGCCGGCCGAGGGCGGCCCGCCGCGGCTGGACTTTCCGGCACCGGGCCGCGCCACGATCACGCTGGCGCGGCCGGCGCAGCTCAACCGCCTGCACCGGGCCGACCTGCTGGCGCTGCAGGCCCACTGCGAGCGGCTCGCGGCCGAGCCGGGCCTGCGCGTGGTGGTGCTGCGCGCCGAGGGGCGCCTGTTCTGCGCCGGCTTCAACCTGACCGAGCTGGGCAGCGGCGGCACGGCGGCGGCCGACGACCCGCAGCTCTTCGAGCGGACGGTGGACGCCCTCGCGGCGCTGCCCGTGCCCACCCTCGCGCGGCTGCACGGCGGCGTCCACGGCGGTGCCGTCGACCTGGCCCTGGCCTGCGACTTCCGCGTCGGCGACGCCGGCCTGCAACTGCGCATGCCGGCGGCACGCATCGGGCTGCACTACTACCCGGGCGGCCTGCGCCGCGCGGTGTCGCGCCTGGGCCTGGCCGCGGCCAAGCGGCTGTTCCTGCTGGCCGAGGTGCTGGACGCGGCGCAGCTGCGCGAGCTCGGCTACCTCGACGTCGTCGTGGCCGCCGAGGCGCTGGATGCCGAGGTCGAGCGCATCGCCGCGGCGCTGCTGGGCGGCGCGCCGCTGGCGCTGTCGGGCATGAAGCGCTCGCTCGACGAGATCGCGGCCGGCACGGCCGACGCTGCGGTGCTGGCCTTGCGCGTGCAGCGCTGCGCCACCAGCACCGACCTGCAGGAAGGCCTGGCCGCGCTCGCGGACAAGCGCCCGCCGCGTTTCGAGGGGCGTTGACGAAGGGCGGGGCGGCCGGAGCCCGTTACCAGCGCTCGACCGAGGGCCGCAGGTCGAGCTCGAAGGTCCAGGCATCCCGGGGCTGGCGGTGCAGCCACCAGTAGGCCTCGGCGATGTGGTCGGGGTGCAGGATGCCGTCGGGCCCGGCGGCGGCCACGCGCGGCGCGAAGTGTTCGCGCGCGAAGGCGGTGTCGATGAGGCCGTCGATCACCACGTGGGCCACGTGCAGGCCCTGCGGCCCGAGCTCGCGCGCCATCGACTGCGCCAGCGCGCGCAGCGCGGCCTTGCCTCCAGCAAAGGCGGCGAAGCCGGCGCCGCCGCGCAGGCTGGCGGTGGCCCCGGTGAACAGCAGCGTGCCGCGCCCGCGCGGCAGCATCACGCGGGCGGCCTCGCGGCCCACCAGGAAGCCCGCCAGCGCGCACATCTCCCAGACCTTAAAGTACTTCTGCGCCGTCGTCTCCAGGATGGGGAAACGCACGTTGCCGCCGACGTTGAACACCACCGCGCGCACCGGGCCCACGTCGGCCTCGACGCGGTCGAAGAAGGCGCCGACCTGCTCCTCGCGCCGCGCGTCCAGGCCGAAGGCGCGGGCGCGGCCGCCGTCGGCGACGATGCCGTCCACCAGCGGCTGCAGCGCCGCGGCGGTGCGCCGCGCGACGCAGACCTCGTAGCCCTCGCGCGCAAAGCGGCGGGCGATCGCCGAACCGGTGGCGTCGCCGGCGCCGATCACGCAGCACACGCCGGGTTCCTGCCGGGTGTCGTCCATGGCGGCCGCCTTCACGCGCGTGCGGTGGGCCGGGCCGACACGGCCGCGAACCAGCGCGCGAGGTGGGTCATCTCGGGCGGGACGCGCAGCCCCACGGCCTTGCCCAGCACCAGGGCGCACTGCGCCACGATGTCGGCCATCGAGTAGGCCGGCCCGGCGATGAACTCGCGCCCGGCCAGCTCGCCGTCGAGCCAGGCCATCGCGGCCAGCGCGCGGCTGCGGGCGTGCTGCGCCACTTCAGGCACCTGCTCGACGCGGCCGCGGTAGAACTCGCTGCCGTGCAGGAAGACCTCGGCGATGGGGCGCGAGAGCTCAAACTCCATGCGCAGCGTCCACATCTCGACCTGCGCCGCCTCGCGGGCGGTGCGCCCCATCAGCGGCGGCTCGGGATGCAGCGCCTCCAGGTACCGGCAGATGGCCAGCGACTCCGTCACCGTGCTGCCGTCGTCGAGTTCGAGCACGGGCAGCCGGCCCAGCGGGTTCAGGCGCAGGAACTCGGGCGTCTGGTTGGCGCGGCCCGCGGCGTCGACCTCCCGGCGCGGCAGCGACAGGCCTTTCTCGGCCAGGAAGATGCGCACGCGCCGGGGGTGCATGCCAGGGGTGAGGTCGTGCAGCAGCATGGGTCGGTCTCCTTCGCCGGGAATGGGTGCGTCGTTCAGGCGGCGGGCGGCCCGGGCGGCGGCCGCATCGAGCGCTCGACCCGGGTGGCCACCTCGCGGGCGAGTTCGTCCAGCGGCAGCTGCGCCCCGGGGACGCGACCGCCGCGCAGCGCCGCGGCGCCGTGGATGGCGCTCCAGGCGAACAGGGCGTCGCGTGCGTCCGGCGGCGTGGCGACCACGCCGGTGCGGTGCAGGCCTATCAGCGCCGCGGGCAGGTAGTCGTGGCTGTGGCGGCGCTCGCGGGGTGCCGCGGTCGCGCGGTAGGCCGCGCTCTGCGCACCGAACATCAGCCGCCACAGCGCGGGCTCGGCATCGGCGAACGCCAGGTAGGCGTGTGCCAGGGCCTGCAGGCGCGACCGCGCCTCGGCGGCGTCGCGCGGCGGCCGCGCGATGTCGAACGCGGCGGCGAAGCGGGCCTCGAGGCGATCGAAGCCGATGCGGGCCACCTCGAGCAGCAGGTCTTCGCGGCTGGCGAAGTGGCGGTAGGCGGCGGCCGGCGTCACGCCCAGGCCGGTGGCAAGCTGCCGCAGCGACAGGCCCTCGATGTCGGGCGCGGCCAGCGCGGCGTCGAGCAGGGCTTGGCGCAGGTTGCCGTGGTGGAAGCCCCTCGCAGTCACTCCCACGCCCCGGGCGGACCTGGACGGGGCGAGCGACGCGGCCTCGGGCATGAGTCGATGTTACTGGTGTTTACTTCGGGCTCGCAAGCGCGTCGCGGCGTCGTCAGACGCTTCGGGGCAGCGGCAGGTCCAGCGTCGCCACCGGGGCGCCGGTTGCCGGGGCTTCGTGGCTGGCCACCACCCAGGCCTGCGCCGCGGCCCCGGCGTGGCGCGCCAGGGCCTCGTGCAGCCAGGCCGCCGAAGGCGCGTCGAGCGCGTTGAAGGGCTCGTCGAGCAGCACCACGGGCGTGCCGGCCGCCAGCGCCGCCGCCAGCCACACCTTGCGCTGGTTGCCGCTGGACAGCTGCGCGATGCGCGGCTCCAGGAACGGGCCCAGGCCCAGGCCCTGCACCGCCTCGGCCAGCGGGGCCTGGGCCGAGCGCGGGTACAGCGTGGCCATGAAGCCGAAGAACTCCGGCGCGCGCAGGTGATCGAAAGCCGGCGCACCGGGCCCGCACCAGAACACCTGCCGGCGGTAGCCCAGCGGGTCGGTGGCGGCATCGGCGCCCGCGGCCACGCGGCGGCCGGCGAAGGGCTCCAGCGCGCCGGCCAGCACCTTCAGCAGCGTGCTCTTGCCGCTGCCGTTGGCGCCGCGCAGCCAAGTCAGCCCCGGCGCGAAGGCGCCGTCCCACATCGTCAGCACGTGGCGGTTGCCGTACGAGAAGCACAGCCCCTCGGCCCGCAGCAGCGGCGCCGTCACGGCAGCACCTCGCTGCCCAGGGCCACGGCCACCACCAGCAGGAAGAGCCAGCGTGCCGACTGCAGCGCGGCGTCGGCCAGGGGCACGCGCAGCACCAGCGCCACCGCCAGCACCAGCCAGCCGGCCCAGGCCGCGAGCACGGGCGCGTGGACGGCCGGCGCCGTGCCTAGCACCACTGCGGCCAGGCCCGCCACGCCCGCCAGGGCCGGCGTGGCGGCGGCGGCGTCGAGCCGCCAGCCCCAGGCCCGCTGCGACAGCGGCAAGGCTGCGCAGGCTGCCAGCAGCGGGCGCAGCTCCAGCGCGGCCAGTGCCTGCGCGCGGGCAACCTCCGCCAGCACCAGCAGGGCCTGCAGCCCGAGCCACGCCGGTGCCCAGGCGGGCCGCCAGGCCGCCGCCGCCATCAGCAGCCCGCCTGCCCCCGCGGTGGCCAGCGCGTGACGCGCCGAACGCGGCGCCACCCCGCGCCCCAGCGGCCACAGCAGCAGCACCCGGCTGCGCAGCGCCCAGGGGCGTGATCGCAGCGCGCCCGCGGCGCTGCCGCCAGTGGCCAGTCCGGCCCACCGCGGCTGCGAGCCACGCCGACGCGCCTGCTGCATCAGCACGCCGCCGCCCAGCATCAGCGCCAGCGCCGCCAGGCCGGCGGCCACCACCGCGCCGGCCCGGCCGCCCAGCCAGGGCGGCGACTGCGCCAGCCACGCCAGCAGCCCGAGGCCCTGCAGCCCTGCCCAGGGCAGCGAAGCGAGCGCGACGATGCGCAGGTCGGACAGCCGCGTCGCGCGCGGCGCCAGCGGCAGCGCCCGTTCGGCCTCGCGCCAGGCCGTGGGCCACAGGCGCTGTCGCACGCTGGCCAGCAGGGCCAGGCCCACGCCGGCGCAGCCCAGCACCGCCAGCGGGGCCCAGACCCCGCCGGCCGCCGCGCCGCGGGCCAGCGGCAGCGCGGCCCAGGCGGCCAGCGCCTTTGCGACGCCCAGCGCCGTGTCCACCCCGGCCCCGCCGGTGGCCACCAGCACGGCCACGGCCGCGAACACCGCCCAGCGCCACACCCAGCGGCGCAAGGCCAGCCAGCAGGCCGCGGCGTGCACGCGGCCGTAGGACCAGCCCTCGAGGGCTGGCCCCTGGGTGGCTTCAGGAGGGCGGCGGATCACGTCGGCAGCGTACCCGGCCCGGGGGCCGGGCAGCGCCCGCAGGCCGTCAGGCCCGCTCGAACACCGCGGCGATGCCCTGGCCGCCGCCGATGCACATCGTCACCAGCGCGTAGCGCTTGCCGGTGCGGTGCAGCTCGTGGATGGCCTTCACGGCCAGGAAGGCGCCGCTGCAGCCGATGGGGTGGCCCAGCGCGATGGCGCCGCCGTTGGGGTTGACCTTGGCCATGTCGAACTCCAGGCCGCGCGCCACGGCCAGCGCCTGCGCGGCGAAGGCCTCGTTGCTCTCGATGACGTCGATCTGGTCCAGCGTCAGGCCGCCCTTCTTCAGCGCCAGGCGGGTGGCGGGGATCGGGCCCTCGCCCATGATCTCGTTGGGCACGCCGGCCACCGCGTAGCTCACCAGCCGCGCCAGCGGCTTCGCGCCCGCGCCGGCGGCCGCCTTGGCGTCGCCCAGCACCAGGAAGGCCGCGCCGTCGTTGATGCCGCTGGCGTTGCCGGCCGTGACCGTGCCGTCCTTCTTGAAGGCCGGCTTCATCTTGCCCAGCGTCTCCATCGTGGTGGAGGCCTTCACGTGCTCGTCGGTGTCGAAGACGACCTCGCCCTTCTTCGTCTGCTTCACGATGGGCACGATCTGGCCCTTGAAGCGGCCCTCGGCGATGGCCGCGGCCGCCTTGCGGTGCGACTCCACCGCGAAGGCGTCCTGCTCCTCGCGCGTGAGGCCCCACTTGACGGCCAGGTTCTCGGCCGTGATGCCCATGTGGCCGACGCCGAAGGGGTCGGTCAGCGTCGCCACCATGGTGTCGATCATCTGCACGTTGCCCATGCGCGCGCCGCTGCGCATCTGCGTGCTGAGGTAGCCGCCGCGGCTCATGACCTCCACGCCGCCGCCGACACCGTACTCGCAGTCGCCGAGCAGGATGTTCTGCGCGGTGGTGACGATGGCCTGCAGACCGCTGCTGCACAGCCGGTTGACGGCCATGGCCACGCTGTCCATCGGCAGGCCCGCCTGGATGCTGGCCACGCGCGGCACGTAGGCGAAGCGGCTCTCGGTGGGGATGGTGTTGCCCACCGTGACGTAGTTGATCTGCGCCGGGTCGATGCCGCTGGCGCCGACGCTGGCCTTCATAACGGTGCCCGCGAGCTCGGCCGGCTCGATGTCGGCCAGGCTGCCGGCGAAGGTGCCGATGGCAGAACGGAGGGCGGAAAGGACGACGACGTCGCGCTGGCTCATGGGGCTATCTCCGGCTGGATGATGGTGAATCGATGGAAAACCCTAACTTTACGCCCCGGGCGCTGGCGTGGGCCTGACAAACCCCGGCTGCCGGCGGGAGCCCACGGGTGCGGCGCGGCCCGGCGCAGATCCCCTCCACGATCCAGGGGAGTTGCGGGCCTTGCGTAACGGTCGTGTCACGCCCCGTGTTCCATGCTCGGCGCGGTCACGAATTCCACAGGAGAACCCGCATGCCGTCTCCCCGCACGCTCCCCGCCGCCGCCGTCGTCGCTGCCAGCCTGGCCCTGCTGGCCGGCACCGCGCAGGCCACCATGCTCACCTTCACCAGCATCAGCAACCTCGGACCTGCTAACGGCGCCGACTACGGCGACCGCGTCACCGCTGCCGGCCCCGGCATCGGCCTGGAGGGCGGGGCCACGCCGAACATCGTGCTCGACTTCGTGCCCACGAGCACCGCCTCGCCGTTCACGGTGTACCCCGGTGGCTACGCCTCGCTGTCCTCGGCGCTGGGCCACACGTCCTTCAACGTCAAGGGCTACGTGCAGTTCACGCTCGACCCCGGCTGGGACGTGGTGCTCACCAGCTTCGACGTGGCGGGCTGGTCGTCGGGCACCTACCCGGACAGCCGCATCCGCGTGGTCGACACCGCGGGCGCGACGCTGTTCGACTCGGGTTCGTTCACCTTCCCTGCGAGCACGGTGCAGTCGTTCCTGCCGGCGCCCATCCGCTCCTCGCTGCCGCTGAGGCTGGTGATCGACGACTTCGGCGACCTGGGCATCGACAACGTGCTGTTCAGCCAGGTGGCCACCATCCCCGAGCCCGGCACCTGGGCCCTGTGGCTGGCGGGCGTGGGCGTGCTGGGCACGCTGGCGCGGCGGCGCGCGCGGGGCTGAGCCCCGTCCGGGCCGCCCAGGTGCAGGCCCGGCAGGACGGCGCGGCCGGCCGCGCGGCCGGACCGTGCCGCTGGCGCCGGTGAACGGGTGCGGCGGACTATCCTTCGACCCGGCTTCCCGCTTCTGCCGGTACGTCGCCCCACCCGATGCCTGCCCGACTCCTGCTGCTCGAAGACGAACAGGCCATCGCCGACTCGCTGCTGTACGTGCTGCGCAGCGAGGGCTTCGAGGTCGTGCACCACCGCCTGGCCCGCGATGCGCTGGCCGAGGTGGAGCGGCAGGTGCCCGACCTGGCGCTGCTGGACGTGGGCCTGCCCGACGGCAACGGGTTCGACGTGTGCCGTGCCCTTCGGCGCAGCCACGGCCTGCCGATCGTGTTCCTGACCGCCCGCGACGATGAGATCGACCGCGTGCTGGGCCTGGAACTGGGCGCCGACGACTACGTGGGCAAGCCCTTCTCGCCGCGCGAGGTGTGCGCGCGCGTCAAGGCCGTGCTGCGGCGCACGGCCACGGGCGCCCGGGCGGCGTCCTCCCCCGACGTGGCGGCGGGAGCGCAGGCCCCCGCCCACCGCCTGCTGCGGCTGGACGAAGCCCACCAGCGCATCCACGGCCCGCAGGGGCCGCTGCCGCTGACGCGGCTGGAGTACCGGTTGCTGGCGGTGCTGCTGCGCCAGCCGCAGCGCATCTTCTCGCGCGCCGAGCTGATGTCGCGGGTATGGGCCGAGGCGCCCGACACCGCGGACCGCACGGTCGATGCCCATGTGAAGCTGGTGCGCGGCAAGCTGCGCGAGGCCGGGCTGCCGGCCGACCTGATCCAGACCCACCGCCACATGGGCTACTCGCTGCAGCCCTGAGACAGGCTCATGCGCATCGGACTTCGGCTGCTGCTGGCCTTCCTGCTGGTGCTGGGCCTGGGCCTGGTGGTGGTGTTGCAGGTGTTCCTGGAGGAGATCAAGCCCGGCACGCGCATGGCCATGGAAGACAGCCTGGTGGACACCGCCTACACGCTGGCGCAACTGGCCGCCCCCGAGTTGAAGGCCGGCACCCTGGCCACCGGCGCCTTCGCGCAGGCCCTGCGCGCGCTGCCCGACGTGCGCCCGCAGGCCACGCTCTGGGGCTTCCCCAAGGAACGCATCGACACGCAGGTGAGCGTCACCGACGCCCGGGGCGTGGTGGTGTTCGACACCCGGCCCGGGTTCATCGGCCGCGACCACTCGCGCTGGAACGACGTGCTGCGCACGCTGCGGGGCGAGTACGGCGCCCGCTCCAGCGCCACCGCGCCCGACCGGCCCGACGACACCGTGATGCACGTGGCTGCGCCCATCCGCGACGACGGCCGCATCATCGGCGTGCTGACCGTCTCGCGGCCCAACCGCACGCTCGAACCCTACATCGACCGCGGCCGGCAGCGCGTGCTCACGGCCTCGTGGGTGCTGCTGGGCGTCACGCTGGCCGTGGGCGGCCTGCTCACGTGGTGGATCGCCAGCTCGCTGCAGCGGCTGCAGGCCTATGCCCTTGCCGTGGCCCGCGGCGACCGCGCCGTGCCGCCGCGCATGGGCCGCTTCAGCGGCAACACCGAGTTCCACGACCTGGCGCAGGCGGTCGAGCGCATGCGGCTGCGCCTGGAGGACAAGGCCTACGTCGAGCACTACGTGCACACCCTCACGCACGAGCTGAAGAGCCCGCTGGCGGCCCTGCGCGGCGCGGCCGAGGTGCTGCAGGAGCCGCTGCCCGAGCCCGAGCGCCAGCGCTTCGCGACCCACGTGCAGCGGCAGACCGAGCGGCTGCAGCAGCTCATCGACCGTTTGCTGGGCCTCGTTGCCGTGGAACAGATGCGCCAGCTGCAGGACGCCGAGGTGCTGGATGTCGCCGCCCTCACGCGCGAACGCGTGGCCGCCCAGGAGCCGCGCCTGCGCCGCAAGGGCCTGCAGGTGCAGGCCGCGCTGGACGACACGCTGCGCGTGCGCGGCAGCCGGTTCCTGTTGTCTCAGGCCCTGCACAACCTGCTGGACAACGCCATCGACTTCTCGCCGCCGGGCGGCACGCTGCACATCGCGTGGCATCGCGCGGAAGACCACCCGAACGAGGCCACGTGGTCGGTGCGCGACGAAGGGCCGGGCGTGCCCGACTACGCCCTGCCGCGCGTGTTCGAGCGCTTCTACTCGTTGCCGCGACCGGACACGCAGGAGCGCAGCTCGGGCCTGGGCCTGTGCTTCGTGCACGAGGTCTGCGAGCTGCACCGGGGCCGCGTGAGCGTCGACAACCTGCCCGGCGGCGACGCGGCCACCGCGCCGGCGGGCTGCCGCGCCAGCCTGACGCTGCCGCTTCACGACGCGGCTTGAGGGCGCCGCCGCGGTTGCGGCTTCACGCCCGTTTCACGTTCGGCGCATGGCCGCTGCACCGGGGCTTTCCAGAATGGGACGAGGACGACGCGACGTGTCCACACCCCCCACTCTCCCCGGAGCAGCCCATGAACCGATTTCCCCTGCTCGGCAAGTTGCTGACCATCGCTGCGCTCACCGTCGTGCTGCTGGTGGCGCTGGCCGCGGTGCGCGGCATCGTCAACGAGCGCAGCGGCTACCGTCAGCAGGCGCAGGCCGAGGTGGCCGCGGCGCACGCCGGCCCGCAGACCGTGGTCGGCCCCGTGCTGTGGTGGCCCTACACCGAGACCCTCGTCCGCACGGTCAAGGACGACACCGAAGCCGGCCCGCGGCAGCGCCAGGAGCTCGTCACCGAAGAACACGTCCTGCTGGTGTATCCCGCCACATGGAAGGTCCGCAGCCAGCTCGTCCCCGAGCAGCGGCGCCGCGGCATCTTTCCCGTCACGGTCTACGTCAGCCAGCACCAGGCCAGCGGCGAGTTCGTGTTGACCGAGCCCCAGCCCGCCCGGCCGGGCGGGCAGGTCAAGATGGGCCGACCGCTGCTGCTGATGGGCGTGAGCGACGCCCGCGGGCTGCTGGGTGCGCCGCGGGTGCAGATCGCGGGCCAGACGCTGGCCCTGCAGCGGGCCCCGGCCCGCGCGCCGTTGCCCCTGGCCGCCGAGGTCGACCCCGACCTGCTGCGGCCCGGGGCCACGCTGGCGCTGGAGCTGCAGTTCGAGCTCGCCGGCACGGGCCGCATCGGCTGGGTGCCCCTGGCCGACGACACCACCGTCACGCTCACCTCCGCCTGGCCGCACCCCAGCTTCGGCGGCAGCTTCCTGCCGCGCAGCCGCAGCGTGACGGCGCAAGGCTTCGAGGCCACCTGGCGAGTGCCGGCCTTGTCCACGCAGGCGCAGGCGATGTTCACGGCCCGCGGTGACAAGCGCCCGCCGCCCGAGCAGTTCCACGTGACGCTGGCCGACCCGATCGACCCCTACCGCCTGGCCGAGCGCGCCGCCAAGTACGGCCTGCTCTTCATCGGCCTGACCTTCGCCGCCTTCTTCGTGCTGGAGACGGTGCGTCGCTGGCGCATCCACCCCGTGCAGTACCTGATGATCGGCGCGGCGCTGGTGCTGTTCTTCCTGATGCTGCTGTCGATCGCCGAGCACCTGCCCTTCGCCGTGGCCTACGCGCTGGCCACCACCGCGTGCATCGGCCTGCTGGCCCACTACCTGCGCCACGTGCTGGGAGGCTGGGGCCCTGGCCTGGGCATGAGCGGCCTGCTCGCCGCGCTGTACGGCGTGCTCTACGGCATCCTGATGTCGGAGGACAACGCGCTGCTGATGGGCTCGCTGCTGCTGTTCGGCGTCCTGGCCGGCGTGATGACGGTGACGCGCAAGCTGGACTGGTACGGCGTCGGCAAGCCTGCGGCACCGCTGCAGTCCCCGCGCGCCTGAACGGCGGCGGCGTCGGGGGCGGCGGCTTCCCCGCCGGCCGCGTGCGCTGACGGCCCTCTGCGAAGGGCCGTCAGCCGGGATGGGCCAGCAACAGCTGCGCCACCGCGGCCACCGCGATCACCCCCGGCTCCTTGCCGCGCAGCCCCGGCAGGCCGATGGGGCAGGTGATGCGTGCGACGAGCCCGGGCGCGACACCGCGTTCGGCCAGCCGGCGCTCGAACTTGGCGCGCTTGGTGGCGCTGCCGATCAGGCCGAAGAAGCCGAAGTCGCCGCGCGCCAGGATCTCGCGCGTGATCGCCAGGTCGAGGTCGTGGCTGTGCGTGAGCACGAGGAAGGCGTCGCCGGCCGCGGCGGCCGCCACCTCGGCCTGCACGGGCTCGGCGCACACCCGCTCGATGTGCGGCGGCAGCGCCACGGCGGGGAACTCGCCCTCGCGCTCGTCCACCCAGCGCGCGCGGCAGGGCACCGCGGCCAGCAGGTTGACGATGGCGCGGCCCACGTGGCCGGCGCCGAAGAGGTGCAGCGTGAAGCGCGGGTGTGGGCCCAGCCACTGCGCGGGCGGGTCGGCGGCCAGGGCCGTGTAGCGCAGCACCAGCGCGCCGCCGCAGCACTGGCCCAGGCTGGGGCCCAGCGCGATGCGCTGCGTCTCGGGCGCCGACGCGCCCTGGGCCAGCCGCGCGCGGGCGCGCTCCAGCGCCTGCAACTCGAGGTGGCCGCCGCCGATGGTGCCCACCACCGCGTCGGCCGCCACCAGCATGCGCGTGCCGGTCTCGCGCGGCACCGAGCCCTGGTGCTCCACCACCGTCACCACCACCGCCGCGCGGCCGGCCGCGGCCCAGGCCTCGGCGGCGTCGCGCACCGGGTCCCAGGCGCAGGGGTTCACGGGACGGCCGCGCCCGGCGTCAGGCGCAAGCGCCGCGCCCCTCGCGCACGGCCTGCACGGCGCGCAGCACGGCCTCGGGCGTGGCCGGGGCGTCCAGCGGCGGGCACACGGCGTGGCCGCCCACGGCCGAGACGGCGTCGCGGATGGCCAGCAGCACGCTGATGGGCAGCAGCAGCGGCGGCTCGCCCACGGCCTTGCTGCGGTGGATCGAGTCCACCCGGTTGGGCGCGTCGAACAGCGTGGTGCGGAAGACGGCCGGCGCGTCGTTGGCGGTGGGGATCTTGTAGGTGCTGGGCGCGTGCGTCATCAGCAGGCCCGCGCGCGCGCTGCCGTCGTCGGGGTGCCACACCAGCTCTTCCATCGTCAGCCAGCCCATGCCCTGCACGAAGGCGCCCTCGACCTGCCCGATGTCGATGGCCGGGTTCAGGCTGGTGCCGGCATCGTGCACGATGTCGGCGGCCAGCAGCCGATGCTCGCCGGTGAGCGTGTCCACCACCACCTCGCTGACGGCGGCGCCGTAGGCGAAGTAGTGGAAGGGCCGGCCCTGCAACCGGGCCTTGTCCCAATGCAGCCCGGGGGTGGCGTAGAAGCCGTCGCTCCACAGCTGCACGCGGGCCAGGTAGGCCTGCTGCACCAGGGCGTCCCAGGGCAGGGCGGCGTGCTGCGGATGATCCGCCTTGAAGCGCTCCAGCCGCTC
The DNA here is from genome assembly GCA_903828235.1 of uncultured beta proteobacterium. Lineage (GTDB taxonomy): Bacteria > Pseudomonadota > Gammaproteobacteria > Burkholderiales > Burkholderiaceae_C > Rubrivivax. The sequence goes on from CAIKLM010000130.1 coordinate 36,196, forward strand.
GCGGATGGTGCGCGCCGCGGCCTGCGCCGCCTTGCCGTTGAGGTCGGAGCCCGTGCTCGCCGCGGTGGCCGAGGTGTTGGCGATCTTGCCGGTGTCGGTGGCGCTGCAGCGCACCCGCTCCAGCGGCAGCCCCAGCTCGTGCGCCACCACCTGCGCCACCTTGGTGTTCAGGCCCTGGCCCATCTCGGTGCCGCCGTGGTTCACGAGCACGCTGCCGTCGGTGTACACGTGCACCAGCGCGCCGGCCTGGTTGAGGTGGGTGACGTTGAAGCTGATGCCGAACTTCAGCGGCACCAGCGCCAGCCCGCGCTTGAGCACCGGGCTGCCGGCGTTGAAGGCGGCGATGGCCTGCCGCCGCGCCGACCAGCGCGACTGCGCCACCAGCTGCGCCACCAGCGGCTCGACGATGTTGTCCTCCACCACCTGGCCATAGGGCGTGACGTGGCGCTCGCCGCCCTCGCTCGGGCCGTAGAAGTTGGCGCGGCGCACCGCCAGCGGGTCGAGCCCGCAGCGCCGCGCCACGCTGTCCAGCAGCATCTCGATGGCGATGGCGCCCTGCGGGCCGCCGAAGCCGCGGAAGGCGGTGTTGCTCTGCGTGTTGGTCCGGCAGCTGTAGCCGTGCACGGCCACGTGCGGCAGCCAGTAGGCGTTGTCGAAGTGGCACAGGGCCCGCGTCATCACCGGGCCCGACAGGTCGGCCGAGTGGCCGGCGTTGGACAGCATGGTGATCTCGGCGCCGAGGATGCGGCCCTCGTCGTCGTGGCCGAGCTCGGCCTCGTAGACGAAGCCGTGGCGGCGGCCGGTGACGAGGAAGTCGTCGTCGCGGTCCAGCCGCAGCTTCACGGGCGCACGCAGGCGGGCCGCCGCCACTGCCGCGATGCAGGCGAACGCGGCGCTCTGGCTCTCCTTGCCGCCGAAGCCGCCGCCCATGCGCCGGCACTCCACCCGCACCGCGTGCGCGGCCACGCCCAGCGCGTGCGACACCACCAGCTGCATCTCGCTGGGGTGCTGCGTGGAGCAGAACACCGTCATGCCGTGGTCGTCGGCCGGCACGGCCAGGCTGATCTGGCCCTCCAGGTAGAACTGCTCCTGGCCGCCCACCGTGAAGCGCGTGCGCAGCCGCCGCGGCGCCGCGGCGATGGCGGCGGCGGCGTCGCCCCGCACCAGGTGCATGGGCGGCACCACGTACTGGCCGGCGGCGTGGGCCTGCTCGGCCGTCAGCAGCGCGGGCAGTCGCCGGGCGCGGATGACCTGCGGCGCCAGCGCCGCGGCGCGCCGGGCCTCGTCGCGCGTGCGTGCCACCACCACGAAGACGGGCTGACCGCGGTAGCGCAGCGTGGCGCCCACCGGCCCGACCGGGCCTGCCTCGGCCGCGGTGCCGGCGAGGATGGGGTCGTCGTGCACCAGCGGGCCGCAGTCGTTGGTGCCGGGGATGTCGGCGGCGCTGAACACGCCCACTACGCCGGGCATGGCGCGCACGCGGGCCAGGTCGAGCGACTCGATCACGCCGTGCGGCACCGGGCTCAGGCCCAGCGCGGCGTGCAGCGTGCCGGCGGGCTCGACGATGTCGTCGGTGTAGTGCGCGCGGCCGGCCACGTGCAGCGCGGCGCTCTCGTGGGGCCGGCTGCGGCCCACCTCGGGGGCGGCCTGCAGCGGCAGCTCGGCGGGCTTGTTCATGCGGCCTCCGTGGGGGCGAGCGCGCGGTCCCAGACGGTGACGGGCGCGGTGCCGGCCGCCTGCAGCGCGGCGCGGCGGATCAGGTTGCCGGCCACCTGCAGCCGGTAGGTGGCGCTGGCGCGCAGGTCGGTCATCGGCGTGAAGTCCGCGGCCAGCGCGGCGGCGGCGGCCTCGGCGGCGGCGGTGTCGAAGGGCCGGCCGATCAGCGCCGCCTCGGCCTGCGCCGCGCGCTGCACCGTGGCCGCCATGCCGCCGAAGGCCAGCCGCGCCGCCGTGACGATGCCGGCGGCGTCGCGCGTGATCGCGATGCCCGCGCACACCGCCGAGATGTCGCAGTCGAAGCGCTTGCTGATCTTGTAGGCCCACACCGCGGTGGCCGCATCGGGCATGGGCAGCTCCACGGCAAGCACGAACTCGCCGGGCTCGCGGCGGTTGCGCATGTAGCCGGTGTAGAAGTCGTGCAGCGGCACGCGGCGCTCGCGCGCGCCCCGCCGCAGCACCAGCGTCGCATCCAGCGCCATCAGCACCGGGGCCGAGTCGCCGATGGGCGAGCCGTTGGCCAGGTTGCCGCCCATCGTGCCGGCCTCGCGCGTGGGCCGGCCGGCGAAGCGCAGCCACAGCTCGTGCAGCGAGGGCCAGCGCGCGGCCAGCGCCGCCCAGGCGGCCTCCAGCGTGGCGCCGGCGCCGATGACGAGCGCGCCGTCGCGCTCCTCGATGCGCCGCAGCTCGGCCACCGCGCCCAGGTGCACGATCTCGCCGAGCGGGCGGAACTGCTTGGTCACCCACAGGCCGATGTCGGTGCTGCCGGCCAGGATGGTGGCCCCGGGCTTGGCCTCGAGCAGCGTCGCCAGCTGCTCCACCGTCTTCGGCGCGAAGAAGCCGCTGGCGGTGGCCAGCGGCGCGTCGGCCTGCAGCGTGCGCAGCGCCGCGGCGATGGCCGCGGTGTCGATGCGCGCGCCGGGCGCGGCGCAGGCGCGCTCGCCGGCGTCGAGGATGGGGCGGTAGCCGGTGCAGCGGCAGAGGTTGCCGCTCAGGTCGTCGGCGATCTGCTGCCGCGTGGGCGCCGTGCCGGCCGCGGCGTGGCGCTCGCGCGTGGCCACCAGGCTCATCACGAAGCCGGGGGTGCAGAAGCCGCACTGCGAGCCGTGGCAGTCCACCATCGCCTGCTGCACCGGGTGCAGCGGGCCGCCGGGCGGCGAGAGGTCCTCCACCGTCACCAGGGCCCGGCCGTCGAGCGCGGGCAGCAGCTGGATGCAGCTGTTCACCGGCCTGAAGGCCACGGCGCCGTCGTCGCCGAGCTCGCCCACCAGCACGGTGCAGGCGCCGCAGTCGCCCTCGTTGCAGCCTTCCTTGGTGCCGGTGCAGCGCGCTTCCTCGCGCAGCCACTGCAGCACGGTGCGCGTGGGCTCGGGGGCGGCGTGCTCGACGACGGCGCCACGGTGGACGAAGCGGACGGGACGGGTGCTCATGGCGGCATCGGGCTCACAGGGACTTACCCGCACGGTAGCGCGCAGCTTTCCTGTGGGTATACGTTCCTGCGCATGTCCGGCATGCGCCAGAATACATGCCGATGCAGCCCGGCTTCGACACCATCGACCTCCACCTCATCCGGGTGTTGCACACGGTGATCCACGAACGCAGCGTCTCGCGGGCGGCCGTCCGGCTGGCCAGCAGCCAGCCGGCCGTCAGCGCGCAGCTACGACGGCTGCGCCGCCTCACCGGAGACCCGCTGCTGGTGCGCGCCGGCCAGCAGATGCACCCCACCGAGACCGCCTTGCAATTGCTGGGCCCGGCCGAGCGGCTGCTGCAAGAGGCCGAGCAGCTCTTCGGCCGCCACCGCGCGCAGCAGCGCCGCGCCGCGTTCGACCCCGCGCGCGCCGAGGGCCTGTTCCGCGTGGCGGCCAGCGACTACCTCGACCCGCTGTTCCTGCCCCGCCTGGTGGCCCGCCTCAAGCGCGAGGCCCCGGGCATGCGCCTGGAACTGCTGCCGCTGACGCAGGACTACGACTACCGCCGCCACCTGGCCGCGGGCGACGTCGACCTCGTCGTGGGCAACTGGCTCGAGCCGCCGGAGGAGCTGCACCTGGCGCGGCTGGTCAGCGACGAGATCGTCTGCCTGGTGGCCGAGCGGCACCCCCACGCCGGCGGCCGTGGCTGGACGCGCGAGCGCTACCTCGAGCAGGAGCACGTGGCGCCGATGCCCCTGAGCCCGGGCGCCGTGGGCGTGATCGACGAGCACCTGCGCCAACAGGGGGCGCGGCGCCACATCGTGGTGCGTTCCTCGCACTTCAGCCTGATCCCGCTGATGGTGGCCGACAGCCTGCTGGTGCTGACCACGGGCCGCCTGTTCTGCAGCCGCTACGTGGGCACGCTGCCGGTGAAGATCGTGCGCTGCCCGGTGGGCTTCCCGCCGCTGACGTACTACCAGCTGTGGCACGACCTGACGCACGCCGCGCCCAGCCAGCGCTGGCTGCGCGAGCAGGTGCGCGACGTGGCCGCCGGGCTGGCGGGGGCGGGCGCATGACGGCGCCGGCCTCCGCCGGCCCCGCCGTGCGTGCCATTCGCGCCGACCTGCTGGACTTCACGGCCGCGCCGGCCTGGGGCGATGCGTCCGATGCCGCCGCCGGCGTGCGCTGGCGCCCCGACCACTGGCTGCTGGTCGACGCCCAGGGCCTGATCGCCGCGGTGCAGCGCGAGGACCCCGGCCCGGGCGTCGAGCGGCACGACCACCGCGGCCGCCTGCTGCTGCCCGGCTTCGTCGACGGCCACGTGCACAGCCCGCAGGTGCCGGTGCTGGCCAGCTTCGGCACCGCGCTGCTCGACTGGCTCGACACCTACACCTTCCCCAGCGAGACCGCCTGGGCCGACGCCGACCACGCCACGCGTGGCACCGAGCTGTTCCTCGACGCGCTGCTGGCCCACGGCACCACCGTCGCCGCGGTGTTCCCCACGGTGCACAAGGCCTCGGCCGAGGCGCTGTTCGCCGGCGCGGCGGCGCGCGGCATGCGCGTGGTCGGCGGCAAGGTGCTGATGGACCGCCACGCCCCCGACGGCCTGCGCGACACCGTGGCGCAGGCCGAACGCGACTGCACCGACCTGATCGCACGCTGGCACGGCCGCGGCCGCTGCAGCTACGCCGTGACGGTGCGCTTCGCCCCCACCAGCACGCCGGCGCAGCTGGCCATGGCCGGCGCGCTGTGCCGTGCCGACCCCACGCTGCACATGCAGACGCACCTGGCCGAGAACCGCGACGAACTGCGCTGGGTGGGCGGGCTGTTCCCGCAGGCCCGCAGCTACCTGGCGGTGTACGACGACGCCGGGCTGCTGCACGGGCGCAGCGTGCTCGCCCACGGCATCTGGCTCGACGCCGACGACCGTGCCCGTCTGGCCGCCACCGGCGCCCACGTGGCGCACTGCCCCACGAGCAACCTGTTCCTGGGCAGCGGCCTGTACGACTGGCGCGCGGCGCTGCGCGCCGGCCACGCCACCAGCCTGGCCAGCGACGTGGGCGGCGGCACGCGCCTGTGCCTGCTGCCCAACGCCGCCGCGGCCTACGCCGTGCAGGCGCTGCAGGGCGAACGCCTGACGGCCTGGGTGGCGCTGCACGCCGCCACGCGCGGCGGCGCCGATGCGCTGCGCCTGGGCCACGAGATCGGCACGCTGGAGCCCGGCCGCGTGGCCGACCTGGCGGTGTGGGACTGGGCCGTGGGCACGCTCGATGCCGAGCGCCAGCGCGTGGCCCGCGGCTTGCATGAGCGGGTGTTCGCCTGGATGACCCTGGCCGACGAACGCCACCTTGCCGCCACCTGGGTGGCCGGCCAGGAACGCCACCGGAGGACCCCCCCTTGAGCACGCCCTTGCGCCCGGAGCCCGGCACGGCCGAGCTGCGCCTGCAGCTGTCGGGCATCTCCAAGCAGTACCCCGCCGTCAAGGCCAACGACGGCGTCTCGCTGCGCGTCAGGCCCGGCGAGATCCACGCCGTGCTGGGCGAGAACGGCGCCGGCAAGAGCACGCTGATGAAGATCATCTACGGCGCCGTGCAGCCCGACGAAGGCGAGATCCGCTTCGACGGCCGCCCGGTGCGCGTGGCCAGCCCGGCCATGGCGCGCGCGCTGGGCATCAGCATGGTCTACCAGCACTTCAGCCTGTTCGACACGCTGACGGTGGCCGAGAACGTCTGGCTGGGCCTGGACAAGGGCCTGGCGCTGCCGCAGGTGTCGGCGCGCATCGCCGAGGTGGCCGGCGCGTACGGGCTCGACGTCGAGCCGGGCCGGCCGGTGCACACGCTCAGCGTGGGCGAGCGGCAGCGCGTGGAGATCGTGCGCGCGCTGCTCACCAACCCTCGCCTGCTGATCCTGGACGAGCCGACCTCGGTGCTCACGCCGCAGGCGGTGGACAGGCTGTTCGTGGTGCTGCGCCGGCTGGCGGCCGAGGGCACCAGCATCCTGTATATCAGCCACAAGCTCGACGAGATCCGCGCCCTGTGCCACCAGTGCACGGTGCTGCGCGGCGGCCGGGTCACCGGCGAGGTCGACCCCACGCAGGAGAGCAATGCCAGCCTGTCGCGCCTGATGATCGGCGCCGAGCCGCCGGCGCTGAAGCACGCGCCGCGCGCCCCCGGCCCGGTGGTGCTGCAGGTGCGCCAGCTGTCGCTGCCCACGGGCGATCCCTTCGGCGTGGCGCTGGCTGGCATCGACTTCGACGTCCACGCTGGCGAGATCCTCGGCGTGGCCGGCGTCTCCGGCAATGGCCAGCAGGAGCTGCTGGCGGCGCTGTCGGGCGAAGACCCGCGCGCCCCGGCCGGCAGCGTGGTGATGTTCGGCCAGGACATCGCGCGCCACTCGCCGCGGCGGCGCCGCCACGAGGGCCTGCACTTCGTGCCCGAGGAGCGCCTGGGCCGCGGCGCCGTGCCCACCATGAGCCTGGCCGAGAACACGCTGCTCACCCGCAGCGCCGGCGTGGGCCGGCTGGGCTGGCTGCGGCGCGCCGACATCGCCGCCCTGGCCACGCGCGTGATCGGGCGCTTCCAGGTCAAGGCGGGGGGCGCGGGTGCGCCGGCGCGCTCGCTGTCGGGCGGCAACCTGCAGAAGTTCATCGTCGGCCGCGAGATCGACGCCGCGCCGAAGCTGCTGGTCGTGGCCCAGCCCACCTGGGGCGTCGACGTCGGTGCCGCGGCGCTGATCCGCGGCGAGCTGCTGGCGCTGCGCGACGCCGGCTGCGCCATCCTGGTGGTGAGCGAGGAGCTCGAGGAGCTGTTCGAGATCAGCGACCGGCTCGTCGTCATCGCGCGCGGGCGCCTGTCGCCGGCCCTCCCGACGGCCGAGGCCTCGGTGGAGCGCATCGGCAGCTGGATGTCGGGCCTGTGGGACGGCGCGTCGGCGGAGGTGGCCCATGCTGCGGCTTGAACCCCGCGCCGCGCCCTCGCAGGCCATGACGCTGGCCTCGCCGGTGCTGGCGCTGCTGCTGACGGCCGCGGTGGCGGCACTGATCCTCGCCGGGCTGGGCAAGGACCCGCTGTCGGGCCTGCAGGTGCTCTTCCTGGAGCCGCTGTCCGACCGCCGCCAGATCACCGAGGTGCTGCTCAAGGCCACGCCGCTGATCGTCATCGCGCTCGGCCTGGCGGTGTGCTACCGCGCCAACGTGTGGAACATCGGCGCCGAGGGGCAGTTCCTGCTGGGCTGCGTGGGCGGCGGGGGGCTGGCGCTGTGGCTCACCGGGCTGGCTCAGCAGGGCATCGTGCTGCCCAAGCCGCTGGGCGTGACGCTGGTGCTGCTGGCCGGCATGCTGGGCGGCCTGCTGTGGGCGGCGCTGGTGGCGCTGCTGCGCGACCGCTTCAACGCCAACGAGATCCTCGTCAGCCTGATGCTCGTCTACGTGGCGCAGCAGGTGGTCAACGCGCTCGTCTTCGGCCCCTGGAAAGACCCGCAGGGCTTCAACATGCCGCAGACGGCGCTGTTCCACGCCAGCCTGCACCTGCCGCCGCTGGTGGAGCGCTCGCGGCTGCACGTGGGCCTGGTGATCGCGCTGGTGCTGGCGGTGCTGGCGACGCTGTTCCTGTTCCGCAGCTTCCGCGGCTTCCAGCTGCAGGTGGGCGGCCTGGCGCCGGCGGCGGCGCGGTATGCGGGCTTCTCGTCGCGCGCGGCGCTGTGGACGGCGCTGCTGCTGTCGGGCGCGCTGGCCGGCCTGGCGGGCGCCATGGAGGTGGCGGGCCCGATCAAGCAGGTCACCCCCTACCTGAGCACCGGGCTGGGCTTCACCGCCATCATCGTGTGCTTCGTGGGCCGGCTGCACCCCCTGGGCATCGTCGCGGCCGGCGTGCTGCTGTCGCTGATGCTGATCGGCGGCGAGCTCGCGCAGAGCCGCCTGGGCCTGCCCAACGCCATGGCCAGCGTGCTGCAGGGGCTGCTGCTGCTCATCCTTCTGGCCTGCGACACCTTCATCCACCAGCGCCTGCGCTGGGTGCCCACCCCGAGGCGAGCCGCATGAACGAGACCGCCCTGCTCATCAACACGGCGCTGGCCAGCGGCACCACGCTGGCGCTGGCGGCCCTGGGCCTGCTGATCAACGAGCGCGCGGGCGTGCTCAACCTGGGCGCCGAGGGCATGATGCTCGTGGCGGCGGTGGCCGGCTTCGCGATCGCGTTCACCACCGGCAGCGACACGCTGGGCTTCGTGGCCGCGGCGCTGGCCGGCGCGGCGCTGGCCGCGGTGTTCGGGCTGCTGGTGATCTTCCTCAACACCAACCAGTACGCCACGGGCCTGGCGCTCAGCCTGTTCGGCTACGGCTTCTCGGCCTTCGTGGGCGTGGGCATGGTGGGGCAGTCGCTCAGCGCGCGGCAGCAGCACGCCATCCCCGTGCTGTCGGACCTGCCCTTCGTGGGGCCGGCGCTCTTCAGCCATCACCCCATGGTCTACGTGGCCATGGCGCTGACGGCCGGCATCGCCTGGTTCTTCTACCGCACCCGCTCGGGCCTGCTGCTGCGCGCCATCGGCGAGAACCCCGAGCCCGCGCACGCCCTGGGCTACCCGGTGCGGCTGATCCGCCTGGCCGCCGTGTGCGCCGGCGGCGCGCTGTGCGGGCTGGCCGGGGCCTACGTGTCGCTGGTGACGGCGCCGCTGTGGGTGGAGGGCCTGACGGCCGGCCGCGGCTGGATCGCGCTGGCGCTGACCGTCTTCGCCACCTGGCGGCCGGCGCGGGCGCTGCTGGGCGCCTACCTGTTCGGCGGCGTCACGGTGCTGCAGCTCAACCTGCAGGCGCAGGGCGTGGCGGTGTCGAGCCACCTGCTGACCATGCTGCCCTACATCGCCACCATCGTCGTGCTGGCGCTGATCAGCCGCAACGCGGCCTTCATCCGCCTGAACATGCCCGCCTCGCTGGGGAAGCCTTTCCGCCCCGGCTCATAATTTCGTTACCCACCCACCCAGGAGAGAGCCCCGATGAACGAGCAGATGACCCGCCGCCTGTTTGCGATGGCCGGCCTTGCGGCTGCGGCCGTGCTGGCCGGTTGCGGCAAGAAGGAAGCCCCGCCGCCCCCCGCCGCGCAGGCCCCGGCCGCCGCCAGCGCCCCCAAGCCCGAGCCGCTGAAGGCGGCCTGGGTGTACATCGGCCCGGTCGGCGACGCCGGCTGGACCTTCGCCCACGACCAGGGCCGCAAGGCCGTGGAGGCCGAGTTCGGCGACAAGGTCAAGACCACCTTCGTCGAGAAGGTGCCCTACGCCGACGGCGAGCGCGTGATCCGCGACCTGGCCGCCCAGGGCAACAAGGTCATCTTCGCCACGAGCTTCGGCTACATGGACGCCATGCTCAAGGTGGCCGGCGAGTTCCCGAACGTCAAGTTCGAGCACGCCACCGGCTACAAGACGGCGCCGAACATGCGCGTCTACGATGCCCGCTTCTATCACGACGCCTATGTCAGCGGCATCATCGCCGGCGGCATGACGAAGACCAACACCCTGGGCTTCGTCGCCAGCTTCCCCATCCCCGAGGTGCTGCGCAACATCAACGCCTTCACGATGGGCGCGCAGAGCGTCAACCCGAAGATCAAGACGCGCGTCGTCTGGATCAACAGCTGGTTCGACCCCGAGAAGGAAGGCGCGGCCGCGCAGGAGCTCATCAACAAGGGCGCCGACGTGCTGCTGCAGAACACCGACTCCACCGCCGTGCTGCAGACGGCCGAGAAGAACGGCAAGTTCGCCTTCGGCTGGGACAGCGACATGAGCAGCTACGCGCCCAAGGCGCACCTGGCGAGCAACATCGTCGACTGGGGCCCGTACTACAAGAAGTCCATCAAGGAAGTGATGGACGGCACCTGGAAGGGCGAGCAGCGCACGATCTGGGGCAAGCCCGAGGGCGCCAACGACGTGATCAAGATCGCCGACTTCGTGCCCGCCGAGCTCAAGGCCAAGGCCGAGGCCGCCAAGGAAGGCATCAAGACCGGCGCCATCGAGGTCTTCACCGGCCCCATCGTCGGTGCCGACGGCAAGGAGCGCCTGGCCAAGGGCACCAAGGCCGACCAGGCCTGGAAGGACAAGGTCGACTTCTACGTCAAGGGCGTCGAGGGCAAGATCCCCAGCGGCGGCAAGTAAGGCCACCGCCCGGCCGCGCCGCGGCCGGACCCCACCAGGGCGCCCTCGGGCGCCCTTTTTCATGCCCCGGCGGGGCCGGCGGCCTCAGGTCTTCGCGGCCGGCTTGCGGATGATGGTCCGCTGGAACCAGGCGTCGTTCATGCGGCCCAGGAAGTCGGGGTCGACCGGGAAGCCGGCTCCGTTGCCCAACACCGACTCGTTGCCGCACAGCGGGCACAGGGCGGTCTGCCGCTTGATCGCCTCGGGGTCGTCGAGCTCGTCGAAGTGCAGGCCGGTCCAGGCGACCACGGACTCGGGTGGAAAGGTCTGCAGGCAGTGGCAGCAGCCGCACATGTTGCTGGCCTGGATCTGCACCCAGTTGTTGGTGAGGTACCGGTAGGCAACGAGCAGTTCGTTCTTCATGGGCCCGGGCGTGCAGTCGTCAGCCCCGAGTCTCGGTCGGAACGGGCGGCGTGGGGCGATGCGTCTGTGCACGCAGGCCCCGTGAAAACCCGCACCCCGCAAGAGGCGCGGCGTCTTTCCGCCAGGGCCGCCCGCGGCCCGGGCGTCACAGCACCGTGTTCCGCACCAGCGACTCCATCGCCTGGGCGCGCAGCAGGTTGTCGTCGATGCTGGTGGCCAGGCCCGCCTCGCGCAGCTTGCACAGCATGCGTTGCGTCAGCGTGTGCGTGCGGCCGCCGTGGCGGCTCTGGAACAGGAACAGCCGCTGGTCGGGGCCCACCCAGTTCAGCCGCGCCGTCATCCACAGGCCCTGCAGGAACAGGCGGCACAGTGCGCCGGGCTTCAGCGTCGCCGCCCACTGGGCCGGGGTTGGGGGGGGCTGACCCAGGGCGTCGCAGCCGGCGCCGGCCATCGGCACGGTGGGCAGTCCGGCGTGCAGGTCGAGCATCACGGGCACCGGCAGTGGCTCGGCGCGCTCCTCCTCCCAGCTGGCGCTGGGGTCCGGCGTCGGCGGCGGCGGGTCGCGCAGGATGTCGGCCAGTTCGGCGAGCTCGGCGTCGATGCGCGGCCGCGGCAGGTCGGTGACGGCGAGGCCCTTGCCGACCTCGCGCAGCAGCATGGCGCGCTGCGCGCGCGAGACCTTCTGCCCCGGCTGTGCCGTGGCGCGGATCAGGTCATCGACCACCACCGCCGCCGCCGCCACCGGCTCGCTGGCGGCACCGTGCTTCAGGGCCAGGGCCGTCAAGGCCATCGTCCACGGGCCGACGAGGAAGCGCCGCAGAAGACCGCTGGTGGGCGTGCTGCGCAACTGCTGCTGGATCTGGCCGCGGAGAGCCAGCTCGACCTCCTCGCGGTCGGCCTCGCGCTGGAGCACCGCCACGTCCTCGGCGCCGGGTGCCGCCGCGTGCTCCAGCAGCTCGGAGGCCAGCTGCTGCACCTCGTCGGCGGCACGCAGGCAGGCGTGGGCGTCGAGCCGCGAGCTCATGAGCAGGCGCTGCAGCAGCGCGTCCAGCGAGCGGCCGAGCACGCGCTGGTCCTGGGGGCTCATGTCGTCGTGCACGGCGGCGGCGGCCAGCAGCCGGTCGAGCAGCTGCCACCACGGGTGGGCGGGGTTGCTCCAGATCTGCGGGTCGTCGGCGGCCAGGCGCTGCGCCAGCTGCTCCAGCCGCTGCAGCAGGCCCACCATCGACGGCGACTGCGCCGTCTGCCGTCGCAGTTCGGCGAACAGGCGCCGCATCAACTCCTCGGCCGCGGCCTTCGGCAACAGCGGGGCACCCGGCGCCGGGTCTGGCCGGGCATCGAGCCGCAGGGTCAGCTCCGCCCCGGCGCTTTCCTCCTGCGGCGGAGACTGCGTCCGCTGGGCCCAGGCCACCAGTTCGCGCATCGACTCGGCCGGCGGCACCGGCGCCTCCTCGACGGCCAGCCGCTCGGCAGCAAGCTGCGCCACCCGCGCGGTGGCCGATGCGGGCGCCGACTCGTGGTCGCGGGCGATGCGGTAGCCCAAGGGGTCGACGCCGCGCTCTCCGAGCCAGGTGGCGAGCTCGGCGTAGACCTCGCGCATCTGCGTGGCCATGGCCGTGCCCAGCCCGCGCAGCAAGGCGGTGCGCATGGCGGCGTCGGGCGCGACCTCGTTCGCGGCCTCGCGCAGCGCGCGCGCGCAGGGCAACGGCCCCAGTGGGATGCAGGCCAGGTCGACCCGCTGGCGCCCGTACAGCCGGCTGCACAGGCTCGCCAGCTCGTGCTGCTCCGTCTCGGCCTCGGACTCGATGAGCTGGACGATGCGGGCGGTCTCGATCTCGTCGTCGATCTGCGTTTCCGAGATCAGCGTCAGGCCCAGGCTGGCGCCGGCCGGACTGGAGGACCCCGAGGCTGTCGGCGCCCGCCCCTCGAGCTGCGCGGCCAGGGCGGTGGTCAGGGCCTGCACCAGCTCCACGCGCCGGCGATGCAGCAGCTGCCCCAGCATGGGCGTGCTGGCGAGGCCGTTGATCGACACCGCAGCCTCTTCGCGCCGGATGAGGCGCTCGACCAGGGCCACCACCCAGTGGCCGAGGCCCTGGCGCACGGCCGCCTCGAAGGCTGCAGGGCGCGGTGCGACGGGGGTCGGGAAATCGGCAAGGTTCACGGAAGCTCCGGTCGGCGAACGTCGGCGGCGTGGGCGGAAGCCCGGCCGTACAGACCAGATTCGGCCGCCGCGGGCCAAACTTGAGTGGCGCTGCGGCAGCGGCGAGGCCGTCAGCGAACCGGGTTCACGCCCAGCGTCCAGGCCACCAGCGTGAAGCTGCCGAACGCCAGCACCGTGCTCGTCATGATGATGCGGGCGATGCGGCCGTTGTCGGCGCCGAAGCGCTCGGCCAGCAGCGAGACGTTGCTGGCGCTGGGCAGTGCCGCTGCCAGCGTGAGCACCAGGATCTGGAAGCCCGTGACCGGCGCGCCAAGCTGCCGTGCGCCGAGCGCGAGCAGTGCCACCAGCAGGGGGTGCACGAACAGCTTCACCAGCGCCACGGGCACGAAGTCGACGGCCGGCGTGCGTCGGCTCACGTGCTGTCCGGCGCGGTGCAGCACGGCGCCGATGGTGAACAGGGCCACCGGGGTGGCCGCGCCCGCCAGCAGGTCGACCACGGCCTGTGCCGGGGCCGGCAGTGCCAGCCCGAAGGTCCCGAACACCGCGCCCAGCGCGATGGACCACGGCAGTGGGTTCGACAGCGCCCCGCGCAGCGCGCGCACCGCCGCCGCCCGCGCGCCGCCGGCCCCGGCAGCGCCGGCCTGTGAGGCCTGCGCCAGTGCAATGCACAGCGAGCTCACCACGAACAGGTCCACCAGCAGCGTCACCACCAGCGGCCCCACCGCCCCCGGGCCGAGCAGCGCCACCAGCATCGGCACGCCCATGAAGCCGGTGTTCGGGAACACCGCCACCAGCGCGCCGAAGGCGGCGTCCTTCAGGCCCACGCGCTCGTTCAGGCTCCAGGTCACGACCACGGCCACCAGCAGCAGCGCCGCGGCCAGGTACACCGCCATCAGCACCGGGTTGAGCAGCTCGACGATGGGCGTGCTGGCGCCGAAGCGGAACAGCATGCACGGCAGCGCGAAGTACAGGACGAAGGCGTTGAGCCCGGGGATGGCGCTCTCGGGCAGCACGTGCCGGTGCGCGGCCACGTAGCCGCACAGCACGAGCGCGAAGAACGGAATGGTGACGGCCAGGATCGCCTGCATCGGGGCGGGAGTATCCCAGCGCCGCCAGGCCGGCCCGCGCGGTGCCGCGCCGCGCCACGCGGCCCTGCCGGCCGCCGCGCCGAGGTGGCCGGCCGCTTGCGCGCCCGCGCACACGGCGATCCTGCAGCCTCGGCCGTGGCGCGATGGCGACACGCCTGCCGCAGCCGCGCCGCGCGGGCGGCGCTGGGCCCCTTCTGCCGAGTGGCGGGTCAGCGCGCCGGCGGCAGGCGTGCCGGGGGGCGCGCCAGATCGTCCAGGCGCAGTCCGCGCTCGGCCAGCAGCGACTCGACGGCCTGCGTCAGCGGGCCCAGGCGCTCGGCCACGGCGTCGCGCACGGTGTCGACGAAGACCTGCGCCGAGCGCTCGATCTCGATGTGCACCGCGTCGCCCTCGGCCTTGGCACCGAAGGTCGTCATGCGCAGCGTCTCGGGGATCAGCCAGACCTCGAACCAGCCGCTGCCGTCGCGTTCCCGTGCGGCCTCGGCCACGGTGAGGCTGGCCCCGTTGACGGCGATGTAGCCCTTGGCAAACACGTAGCGCATCCAGGGCGCCGGCACCGCCAGGCGCAGCACGCGGTTGTTCTCGGGGCGGCGCACCTGCACCACGGTGGCCATGAAGTCGACGTGGCCCGACAGCGGGTGGCCGCCGATCTCGGCACCGTCGCGCGCCGCGCGCTCGACGTTGACGGCGCTGCCCACCGCCAGCGTGCCCAGGGTGGTGAGCGCCAGGCTCTGCTGCATCACGTCGAAGCAGGCCTGGCCGGGCGTCGGGCGCGCCGTCACGGTGAGGCACACGCCGTCGACGGCCACGCTGGCACCCAGCGCCAGACCTTCGTCGAAACCCGCGGGAAGCTGCAACGCGAAGCTGCGCAGGCCCGTGCGGTCTTCGATCTGGGCGATGCGGGCGATGCCCTGAACGATGCCGGTGAACATGGCTAGGGAGCTTACCCCAGCGGGCCGGGCCGTCGTCGTGGCCCGCTCAGGGCCGGCGGCTCACCGCGAAGACATCCCCTGTGTCGCCGGATCGGGGTGCCGGGCCAGGGGGAACAGCGCCTGGATGGCGCGCAGGGCCTCGGGCTCCAGATGGGGAAACAGGTCCGCCAGCGCCCGATGCGCCTCGGCCTCGCGCAGCAGCGCATCGTCGGCCGCGGGACGTCGGTCCGCCGGCGCGCGGAACGGGCCGGCGGGCGTAACGGCGGTGCGGTGCGGCATCGGGCAACTCCTGTGGGATGGGGCTCGCTGCGGGCGTGTGGCGTGGCGGCAGTCTCTGGCGGCGGTGTGTCGCCGCGATGTCGGTGCCGCGATCGGTGCGAGGACCGGTCGCCGCCCGGGCCGCCCCTTCAGAACGCGCGCAGCGCCACCGCCAGTGCCGCCACGCTGACCAGCAGCACCAGGGCAAAGGCGATCGGCTCCAGGCGCTGGGGGCTCCTGCGTGCGCCGACCAACAGGTTGTCGGCCTCGACGGCCCGACCTTGAGCCTGCGGCCCGCGGCCCGGCACGTTCGCCAGATGACGGCGGCCGTTCAGCCCGTACGCGGGCGGGCGGGGCGGCTCGACCGCCTCGGCGGCGCCGACCACGAGCTTGAGTCGGGCGTCCGCGCGACCTCGAGCCGCCTTCGCACCGGAAGACGGAGCCGGGGCGGGCCCCCGCTGCAGCGGGAGGTCGTCGAAGGCCTGGGGCATCGTGTTCATGAAACCGGATGTTGCCGCCGTCGAGCGGCCGCGTCTTGGGCGTACGCCGCATTTGAGGGGTGACGTTTTCACCTCGGCCACCTGATCAGGGGGGGTCGGGACCTCGATTTCCGGGCCCGGGCGCGATCCGGCGGCCCGCGCGCAGCGGCGTGGGGATGGGACGCCCCGGCCGGCAACCGGGCTAGCATGGGCGCACATGGATGCCGACCTCCTGGAATCGTTCTCGCTGGCCGAGCCTCCGCCGGGGTTCCTGGACGACCCCTACCCGATTTACGCGCGGCTGCGCGCGGAGCGCCCGGTGCATGCGCTGGGCGCGGGCAGCTGGCTGCTCACGCGCCACGCCGATGTGCTGGCCGCCTACCGCCACCCGGCCCTGGGCAGCGACAAGCGCGAGGAGTTCGCGCCCCGGCTGGGGGCGGGCACGCCGATCTACGAGCACCACACCACGAGCCTGGTGTTCAGCGACCCGCCGCGCCACACGCGGGTGCGCCGCCTGCTGATGGGAGCCCTGAACCAGCGCGCCATCGCGCGCATGGAAGCGCCGCTGTCGCAGTTGGTCGACTCGCTGCTCGACCGCATGGCCGACGAGCCCGCGCCCGATGTCATCGAGCACTTCGCGGCGCAGATCCCGGTGGACGTGATCGGCAACCTGCTGGACGTGCCGACCGCCGAGCGCGGGCCGCTGCGGGGCTGGTCGCTGGCGATCCTGTCGGCCCTGGAGCCGCGCCCGGCCCCCGAGGTGCTGGCCACGGCCAACGCGGCCGTGGTGGACTTCTGCGCGTACCTGCGGACCCTGGTGGCCGAGCGCCGCCGCCGACCCGGCGACCCCGAGGCCGACGTGCTCACGCGCCTGATCCTGGGCGATGCCGAGGGCGAGCTGACCGAGGCCGAGTTGCTGCACAACTGCATCTTCCTGCTCAACGCCGGCCACGAAACCACCACCAACCTGATCGGCAACGGCGTGCACGCGCTGCTGGTGCACCGCGGCCAGTGGGAGCGCCTGCGGGCCGAGCCCGCGCTGGCCGCCACGGCCGTGGAGGAACTGCTGCGTTACGAGAGCCCGCTGCAGCTGAACAACCGGCAATCGCGCGAGCCGGTCGAGTTCGGCGACATCACCATGCCGGCAGGCAGCTTTCTCACCCTGTGCATCGCCGCGGCCAATCGCGACCCGGCGGTGTTCGCCGACCCCGACCGGCTCGACATCGGCCGCGAGCCCAACAAGCACCTGGCCTTCGGGCAGGGCGCGCACGCCTGCTCGGGCATGAACGTGGCGCGGCTGGAGGGCCGGCTGGCCCTGGGCGCCCTGGTGGCGCGCTACCCGCGCCTGGCGCTGGCGGGCTCGCCGGAGCGCGATCGCCGGGTACGCTTCCGCGGCTTCCGCCGCTTGCCGGTGAGCCTTGGCTGAGCCGTTCAAGGAACTGCTGAACGCCGATGTCGTCCGCGCGGCCGCGGCGCAACTGGCACGGCACGCCCCGGGCTTCGACTAGCACGGCTTCGCCCGCCATGCCGCGAAGGGGCTGGAGGGGCTGGAGCTGAAGGCGCGCGCGATGCACATCGCCAGCGCGCTGCAGGCCACGTTGCCGCCGCGCTTCGCCGACGCCGCGGCGCTGATCGAGGCGGCGCTGGCACCCGTCGACCCGGGCGACGCGATGCCGCAGCGTGCCGGGCTGGACGCCGGGCTCCCGATCACCACCCGCCGCTACTGCGCAGGCCGTCACCGCGTCGTCGTGCAGGTGAACGGGCACGAGGTGGCCGAGGCCTGGTTCGACCTGGCGTTGGCCTGAAGCCGCTGCGGCGCCAGCCATGCGGCCCCAAGCGAGGGCCTCGGCCGCTTCTCGCGGCTGCAACCCCGCCCCCGAGACCGTGGCGTGGTCGGGCCACTCAAGGCAGCAGCCAAAGCGTGATCAGCACGCCGCTGGCCGCCAGCACCACCAGCGCGCCTTCCGACACGGCCTGGCCGCCCCGTTCCGCCGGGCGCGCCAGCCACAGGGCCAGCAGGGGCAAGGCCTGCATCAGGTGCGCCGACACGAAGTGGGCCGGCCTGGGGTCGCTGCCGTCCAGCCGCCAGCCCAGCACAGGCATCACCGTGGCGGCCTCCACGGCCGACTGCGAGCGACCTGCAAGCACCAGGGCTTCGCCCGTCCACGGCAGCAGCAGCCCCGTCCCGACGAAGCCGAGTGCGATGCCCAGCGCGATCACCCGCGTGCCGGGCGCCGTGGCCGCGAGTACCAGCCGCGATGCCGCAAGGCCCAGCCACAGCACGCCCAGGCTCAGCGCGGCGGCGCCGATGCCCATCAGGCTGAACATGACGGCTTCGAACGCCGTGCGTTCGTTGAAGTGCGAATCCACGCCCCGTGCCGCCTGCACGGCGATCCAGGTCATCTCGAAGACCATGAAGCCGATCAGCACCGGTGACAGCCAGCGCCAGCCCAGGATGCGCGTGCGCGCCAGCAGCCACTGAGCCGCCATCGCCATCGTGACGGCGTAGACGCCCAGCGACAGGGCAAAGCGCAAGGGCTTGTCCCAGGGCGAGCGGCCGAACAGCGAGCGCTCGTCCAGGCCCGCGGCCGCCACCAGCAGCGGAACCAGCGCAAGCAGCACCACGCCCGACAGGAGCATCGGATCACGCCGCGGCCAGGCGGCCGCGGGCCGGAAGGTGCCGGGATTCATGGGCGATCTTCCGGGGTTCGAACGCGGCTGCTCAGGGCAGCCAGCGCACGGTGAACGACGCACCTCCGGCGGGAGCCTCGCCGCAGTTCACCGCCCACCCATGGGCGACGGCGATCTCGTGCACCAGCGCCAGGCCGAGGCCCGATCCCGCCCGCGACTGACCCGGGGCACGCCAGAAGCGCTCGAAGACCTGGGCGCGGTGCTCGGGAGGGACGCCGGGGCCGTGGTCGTCCACGCTCAGGCCCGCCTCGTCCAGCCGCAGCCTGACGTCCGAGCCCGGCGGCGAGAAGTCGAGCGCGTTCTCGACCAGGTTCTTCAGCAGCACGAACAGCGCCCCGGCGTCGGCCTCCACCTGCACCTCCACATCGGGTTCCTGCAAGTGCAGGGTGACGTCTGAGCGATGGGCCTTGAAGGCCAGGTGATCCAGAACCTCCCGCGCCACGTCCAGCGGCCGCAGGCTGCGTCTGCGCAGGGCTTGCGGATCGGCCACCTGGGCCAGTTGCAGCAGCTGCTGCACCTGGCGCCCCATGGCATCCAGGTCGTTCAGCAGTCGCGTGCGGTCGTCCTCGCGCTCGATCCCTGCCTCGATGCGGGCCCGTGCCAGTGCCAGGGGCGTCTTCAGCTCGTGCGCCGCATTGGCGATGAAGCGCTCCTGCTCCTGGAACGAGCGCTCCAGCCGCTGCAGCACGCCGTTGAAGGCCTGGACCAGCGGCCGGATCTCGGACGGCATCGGGTGTTCGGGCAGGCGCGCCGCCAGGTTCCGGCCGCCGACGCTGCGGGCCGCCTCGACGGCGGCACGGATGGGCCGCAGCACCGACCGCACGGCCAGCGCGCCGGCCAGCGCGAAGATCAGGGCCGACAAGGTACCCAGCAGCGCGATCGTGTCGGTGATGGCCGGCGTGACGGCCTCGCGGGCCAGCAACTCGAAGCGGTCGCTGCGCGCGAGCTGCAGGACGTAGGGCCGCCCATGCACCTCGCGCCGCCAGGCGCCGACGAAGAAGTCGCGTCCGTCGAACGGAACCACGCCGAAGAAGCCGTGCTGCTCATTCACGCTGCGGCCCGGCAGCAGCGAACGGCGATCCGCTTCGCTGCTGGCGACGACCTGCCCTGATTCGTCGACCACGCGGAACTTCAGGTTGGCGAAGAAGTCGTCGAAGCCCAGGGCATCGTCGGGTTCGAGGGCTACGCCCACCACCCGCTGCTCGGCATCGAGCACGAAGCCCTCGAAGATGTCCTCGGTCTGCCCTTCCATGCTCATGCGCGTGACCACGTCGCCGAAGCGGTCGGCCAGCACGGCCTGCACGCCCACCACCAGCAGCGCCGTCGAGGCAAATGCCAAGGCGAAGCCCAGCGCCAGGCGCACGGCCAGGCTGGGGGTGCGAGCCGGCGCGACCGCGCGCGGCGGCTGCGCGGCCTCAATCGGTTCGGCCACCCTGTCCCCCCGTGGCGTCGGCAAGCTGCTCGAGCGAGTAGCCCACCCCCTTGGTGTTCGCCAGGCGCACCTGGCAGCCCAGCAGCTCCAGCTTCCGGCGCAGCCGGTGCACGGCCACGTCCAGCGCGTTCGGCGTCACGGCCTCGGTCAGGCCCCAGGCCGCGGCCTCCAGCGCACCGCGGCGCACGACCTGGCCTTCGGCCCGCACCAGCGCCAGCATCAACTGCAGTTCGCTGGGCGCCAGGTTGACGCTCGATCGGCCATGACTGAGGCGCGCGCCCACCGGGTCGACCACCAGGCCGGCCCAGTGCGGCGCGCTGGCGACCCACGCGCTCTGCCGCCGCAGCAAGGCGCGCACACGGGCGACCAGTTCATCGCGCTCGAAGGGCTTGGCCAGGTGGTCGTCGGCGCCGGCCTCCAGGCCGTCGACGCGGTCGTGGAGGGCATCCCGTGCCGTGAGCAGCAGGCAGGGCACCAGCACCTGCCGGGCGCGCAGGCGCTGCAGCCAGGGCAGCGCGTCGCCCTCGGGCAACCCGCGGTCGAGCACCAGCGCCGCGTACCGCACCTGCGCCAGGCAGGCCTCGGCCTCGCTGACCCGCCCCACGGCGTCGGCCGCGATGCCCGCGCGCTGAAGCTCGAGCACCACGAGTTCGCGCATGGCGGCGTGGTCTTCGACGAGCAGGATGCGGTTCATGGACGGCAGCGTATCGCAGCGCGGTGGCCCATTGCGACGGCGCCCGGGAACTTCAGTTCAGGACGAACTGGTAGCCGAGCACCAGCTGCGGAATGCCACTGGCATTGATCAGGGGGCTGTTGCGGATCTCCTTGGCGTAGCGCTCGTAGTTGAAGTTGGCGAACAGGGACTGCCGGGGACTCGCCTGCCAGCGGACGAGCAGGCCGAGCTCCGGACTCCACGTGCTCTTGCCGGCGTAGGCGGGCCGCAGCGCGGTGGCCTCACCCAGGCGCACGCCGTAGTAGTAGTCGACGTAGCGGCTGCTCTGGTACTCCAGGCCGATGCGCGGCACCACCGCCCAGGAGCCGCTGCGGTAGGTGCGGCTCAGCTGCAGCGAGCCGACCGCGCCCCGGTCGAAGCCGGACTCCCGGCTCGCGGCCTGCACGAAGTCGGCCTCCAGCTCGAAGCCGCGGCCCAGCTCGACGCTGCCGCTGATGCCGTAGAACAGGCCGCCCTTGCGGCTGGCCATGCCGCGGAAGACGGCGCCGTCGTCCTGCTCGTAGCCGTCGAACCGGTACTCGATGCGGGGACCGATCCACCAGCTGCGATCGGCGCTGCCGATCAGGCGCAGGTCGAGCTGGGGGCCGAAGAGGTTGACCCACTTGTTCTGGATCGCCACGCCCGGGAGCAGCAGCGTCTCGGTGCCCAGGCCGCGATAGCCGTCCTTGTCGAACAGGACGGCAGCGCCGATGCTGTATCGGGTGCGGTCAGCGCCCGGCGGCTGCGCATGGCACAGGCCGGCCAGCAGGACCAGCGACGCGGCAGCGAGCCCGACGGCCGGGCGGGAACGGGAAGGGTGGGGGAGCATGGATGTCTTCATGGTCGATGCGGGTTGAGGGTCAAGCCATGGCGGGCGAATGCCGTCAGAAGCGATAGCCGAGCCGCGCCATCGCGGTCGTGACTCGGTACTTGGCGTCGAAGCTCGCGGAGTTGCCCGTGGCCTTCAGGCGAACGGTTCCGGCATCGGCCACGGTGACGCCGAAGTCAGCGACCCAGGGGCTGCCGTAGTCCCAGCGCAGGCCGGTCATGAACTGGCGTGCGCCGCCGGAGCCCGAGTACTCGCGCGCGCCGCCCGCGACGGTGAGATCGGTGTCGACCTCCTGGGCACGCCCCACGCCCAGGCCCAGGTAGGGCCGGACGTTCGCACTGCCGAGCTTGAACCCGTCGAAGTCGTACATCGCGTTGACGGTCACGAAGAGCGAGGCCCAGTCCGCATCGCCGGGCCGCGGGTCGAATCCGGGGCTGCCGACCTGGCGGACCGGGTTGTTGCGGTACGCCATGGCGGCTTCCACGCGCCAGTTGGGGCCGAAGTGGCGACCGATGGCGCCACCGTAGGCAACGCCCTGTCGGGTCGTGAGGCGCCCGCCCGCGAAGATCGGATCGCTGGCCCGCGTGATGCCCGCATCGAGGGTGAGGTACCACGGCCTGTCGTCGGCCTGTGCGGCGGTCAACGACGTGGCGGCGAAAAGCCCCCAGAGGGCTCGGGGTATGGGTCTGAACACGCTGGTCTCCTTGGCTTGCTGCCCGAAGGCGGTTGACGGATGTCGCGGGCTGGCCTGCCGCTGCTGCGCCGCCGCCTGCCTGCGACGACGCCATGCCCGGAATCCTCGGCGGGGTCGGCTTACCGGCGGCTTTCCGGCCGCGGCGCGCTAGCATGGGCCGATGGCCTGGTCCCACACCGTCGGGGGCACCCGCTACGTCTTCGACGACCTGAAGGCGCTGCTCGCGCGCGCCACGCCCGAGCGCAGCGGCGACCAGCTCGCCGGCATCGCCGCCCGCAGCGCCGCCGAGCGCATGGCCGCGCGCTGGGCGCTGGCCGACCTGCCGCTGGCGCACTTCCTCGCCGAGGCCGTGGTGCCCTACGAGGACGACGAGGTCACCCGCCTGGTCATCGACAGCCACGACGCCGCGGCCTTCGCGCCCGTGGCCCACCTCACCGTGGGCGGCTTCCGCGACTGGCTGCTGTCCGACGCCGCCGACAGCGCCGCGCTGGCCGCGCTGGCCCCGGGCCTGACGCCCGAGATGGCCGCCGCCGTCTCCAAGCTGATGCGCCACCAGGACCTGATGCTGGTGGCCCGCAAGTGCCGCGTCGTCACGCGCTTCCGCAACACCCTGGGCCTGCCGGGGCGGCTGGCCGTGCGGCTGCAGCCCAACCACCCCACCGACGACCTGCGCGGCGTGGCCGCCAGCATCCTCGACGGGCTGATGTACGGCTGCGGCGACGCCGTCATCGGCATCAACCCCGCGGGCGACCACCTCGCCGGCATCGCGGCGCTGCTGCGGCTGCTCGACGAGCTGATCCAGCGCCACGGCATCCCCACGCAGGGCTGCGTGCTCACGCACGTGACGAACACGATGCAGCTCATCGAGCAGGGCCTGCCGGTGGACCTGGTGTTCCAGAGCGTGGCCGGCACCGAGGCCGCCAACGCCGGCTTCGGCATCACGCTGGCCATGCTGGCCGAGGCACGCGAGGCGGCCTTGTCGCAGAACGGCGGCAAGGGGCGCGGCACCCTGGGCGACCACGTCACGTACTTCGAGACCGGCCAGGGCAGCGCGCTCAGCGCCAACGCCCACCACGGCGTCGACCAGCAGACGCTGGAGGCGCGCGCGCAGGCCGTGGCGCGGCACTTCAGGCCGCTGCTGGCCAACACCGTGGTCGGCTTCATCGGCCCTGAGTACCTGGCCGACGGCCGGCAGATCGTGCGCGCGGGCCTGGAGGACCACTTCACCGGCAAGCTGCTGGGCCTGCCGATCGGCTGCGACGTCTGCTACACCAACCACGCCGACGCCGACAGTGACGACATGGACACGCTGACCACGCTGCTGGCCGCCGCCGGCGTGACCTTCATCATGGGCGTGCCCGGCGCCGACGACGTGATGCTCAACTACCAGAGCACCAGCTTCCACGATGCCGCCGCGCTGCGCCGGCTGATGAGCCTGCCGCGCGCGCCGGAGTTCGACGCCTGGCTGGCGGGCATGGGCATCACGGCGGCCGACGGCTCGCTGCTGCCGGCACCGCAGCGGCACGCGCTGCTGGCCGACCTGTCGGCCCCCCGGTGAGCGCGCGATGACCACCCCCGACCCCTGGGCGGCCCTGCGCGCCCACACGCTGGCGCGCATCGCGCTCGGCCGCACCGGCGCCAGCCTGCCCACGGTGGAGTGGCTGCGCTTCGCCGAGGCCCACGCGCTGGCGCGCGACGCCGTGCACACGCCATTGGACGTGGCGGCCCTGGTGGCCGCGCTGCGCCACCACGGCGTCGAGCCGGCCGTGGTGGCCAGCGCCGCCCCCGACCGCGCCACCTACCTGCGCCGGCCCGACCTGGGGCGCCGCCTCGACGCCGCCTCGGCCGCGGCGCTGGCGCCGGGCCCGGGCGGCCTGGCCGTGGTGCTGGCCGACGGCCTGAGCGCGCGCGCCACGCAGGCCCATGCGCTGCCGCTGCTGCTGGCGCTGCGCGGCCACCTCGAGGCCGCGGGCGACGCGCTGGGCATCGTGGCGGTGGCCACGCAGGCGCGCGTGGCGCTGGGCGACGAGGTCGGCGAGCGGGTGCAGGCCGGTGCGGTGCTGGTGCTGATCGGCGAGCGGCCGGGCCTGTCCAGCCCCGACAGCCTGGGCGCCTACCTCACCTGGGCGCCGCGGCGCGGCCGCCGCGACGCTGAGCGCAACTGCGTCAGCAACATCCGGCCCGAGGGCCAGCCGCCGGCGCAGGCCGCGGCGCGCCTGGCCTGGCTGCTCGGCGCGGCCCGCCGGCTCGGGGCCACGGGCGTGGCGCTCAAGGACGAGAGCAACGTAGCCCCTCCGGCCGTGGTCATCGGCGGCGAGCGGCGCGACGCGCCGGCGCTTCCGGGACAATCCGCCCCATGATCCGCCAGCGCACCCTGAAGACCACCACCCGCGCCGTCGGCGTCGGCGTGCACAGCGGCCTGAAGACCGAGCTGGTGCTGCGCCCGGCCCCGCCCGACACCGGCGTGGTGTTCACGCGCACCGACCTGCCCGAGCGCGCGCCCATCGTCGTGAACGCCTTCGCGGTGAGCGACACGCGCATGGCCAGCACCATCAGCGCCGGCGGCGACCCCGCGCTGCCCAAGGTGCAGACCATCGAGCACCTGATGAGCGCGGTCGCCGGCCTCGGCATCGACAACCTGTACGTCGACATCTCCGCCGAAGAGGTGCCCATCCTCGACGGCAGCGCGGCGGCCTTCGTCTACCTGCTGCAGAGCGCCGGCGTGGTGATGCAGGACGCACCCAAGCGCTTCATCCGCGTGAAGCGGCCCGTCGAGGTGCGCGAAGGCGAGGGCGCCACGCTCAAGTGGGCGCGTCTGGAGCCCTATCACGGCTACGCGCTGAGCTTCGAGATCGAGTTCAACCACCCGGCCGTCGACGCCACCGGCCGCCGCGTGGAGTTCGACTTCTCCACCGGCGTGTACAAGCGCGACATCGCGCGAGCGCGCACCTTCGGCTTCGCGAAGGACGTCGAGACCATGCGCTCGCGCGGCCTGGGCCGCGGCGGCAGCATGGACAACGTCATCGTCGTCGACGAGCAGCGCGTGCTCAACGGCGAGGGCCTTCGCTACGACGACGAGTTCGTCAAGCACAAGCTGCTCGACGCCATCGGCGACCTGCACATCGCCGGCCGCCCGCTGCTGGCGCGCTACACCGCCTACAAGAGCGGCCACGCGCTGAACAACAGGCTGCTGCGCAAGTTGCTCGAGGACGACACGGCCTTCGACACCGTGAGCTTCGAGCGCGACGCCGACGCGCCCGCCGGCTTCGCCGAGTTGGCACCGGCCTGGTGAGGGGAGGGCGGCGCGATGATGATCTTCCGCCTCGTCTTCGGCCTGCTGCTGGTGGCCGGGCTGCTGTGCTTCGCGACGTACATCGCCACCGGCAACGCGGTGTGGCGGCGGCGCGGCATCGTCGTCGTCAAGTGGACGGTCATCGCCGCGCTGGGCTTCTTCGCGGTGCTGATCCTGGAGCGGCTGCCGCGCTTCCTGTAGCGGCGCCCGGCGCCGTGGCGCTTCAGCGGCGGCCCGAGTCGCGGTTGCGGTCGCCCACCTGGACCTTCAGCCTCAGCGTCTCGCGCCCGCGCTGCACCACCAGCGGCGCGGTGCTGCCGGGCGCCAGCGCGGCCACGGCGGCGAAGAGGTCGCTGGTCGCGCGCACCGGCCGGTCGGCCACCTGCACGAGCACGTCGCCGGGCCGGACGCCGGCGCGCGCGGCAGGGCCGTCCTGCAGCACGCCGGTGATGAGCACGCCGTTGCGGGCCTGCAGGGCCAGGCTCTCGGCCAGTTCGGGCGTGATCTCGCGCAGTTCCACCCCGATCCAGCCCCGGCGCACCTCGCCGCCGGCGATGATCTGCTCCATCACGCTGCGCGCCGTGTCCACCGGCACCGCGAAGCCGATGCCCATGCTGCCGCCGCTGCGCGAGAAGATGGCGGTGTTGATGCCCACCAATGCGCCGCTGGCATCGACCAGCGCGCCGCCGGAGTTGCCGGGGTTGATGGCGGCGTCGGTCTGGATGAAGTTTTGGAACTGCGAGCCCGCGCCGGTGCGGTCCAGCGCGCTGACGATGCCGGAGGTGACCGTCTGCCCGACGTTGAAGGGGTTGCCGATGGCCAGCACCGGGTCGCCCACGCGCAGCGCGCGCACGTCGCCCAGGCGCATCACCGGCAGGGCGCCCGGCAGGTCGATCTTGAGCACGGCGATGTCGGTCTCGGGGTCGGAGCCCACCACGGTGGCGGCGGCGCTGCGGCCGTCGGTGAGCTGCACCTCGATCTCGGAGGCGCCCTGGACGACGTGGTGGTTGGTCAGCAGGTAGCCCTGGGGCGCGACGATCACGCCGGAGCCCAGGCCCACCTGGCGGCGGCCGGGGTTGCCGAAGAACTCCTCGAAGCCCGGCACGCCGGCGTGCGGGTCGGCACCGCCGCGGCGGGCGCCCCGGGTGGCCATCACGCTGACCACGGCCGGCGCAGCCTGCGCCGCGGCGCCGGCGAAGCTGCCGGCCACGCCCAGGGCACCCGAGGCCGCCGCCGCCGGCGCGGCCTGGATCAGCGTCGGCGCGGGCAGGGCCAGCGGCACGCGCCCTCCCGGCAGCCACTCGGGCTTGAAGGTGAGCACGACGAACAGCACCGCCACCGCCACGGTGACGGCCTGGGAGAAGACGAGCCAGAGGCGGCGCATGAGGGCAGGGACGGGCGGGGGGACGGCGGGGCCCGAGCCGCGGCCTCAGAATGACCGCATGACGACGCTCAAGCATCTCGAGGCGCACCTGACGGCGATGCTGCGCCCCGAGGCCTTTAAGGATTATGGGCCGAACGGCCTGCAGGTCGAGGGCCGCGGCGAGGTCCGCCGCGTCGTCTCGGGGGTTACCGCGAGCCGGGCCTTCATCGACGCTGCCATCGCCGAGGGCGCCGACGCGCTGTTCGTCCACCACGGCCTGTTCTGGCGCGGCCAGGACGGGCGGCTCACCGGCTGGCTGGGCGAGCGCGTGCGGCGGCTGATGCGCGCCGACGTGAGCCTCTTCGCCTTCCACCTGCCGCTGGACGCCCACGCCGAGTACGGCAACAACGCGCAGCTCGGCCGCCGGCTGGGCCTGCTGGCCGACGCGCGCTTCGGCGAGCAGCAGCTGGGCTTCATCGGCCCCGCGGCCGCGCACTCCAGCCTGGCCGCGCTCGTGGCCGCGGTGCGCGCGGGCCTGGGCCGCGAGCCGCTGGTGGTGGCGGGCGACGGGCGGCCGCTGGCGCGCATCGCCTGGTGCACGGGCGGGGCCCAGGGCTACTTCGAGGACGCCATCGCCGCCGGCGCCGACGCCTTCGTCACGGGCGAGATCAGCGAGCCGCAGGCCCACCTCGCGCGCGAGACCGGCGTGGCCTTCGTCGCCGCCGGCCACCACGCCACCGAACGCTTCGGTGCCCCGGCCCTGGCCGCCGCCGCCTGCGCCGAGCTGGGGCTGGAGCACCGCTTCATCGACATCGACAACCCGGCATGAAGCCCCTGCTCGTGACCATGGGCGATGCCGCAGGCATCGGCCCCGAGATCGTCGCCCGCGCCTTCCGGAACGGCGAGCTGGCCGATGCGGTGGTCGTCGGCAGCGTCGACGTGCTGCGCCGCGCGGGCTCGCCGATGACGGCGCGCATCGAGGCGCCGGCCGACCTGGCGGCCGTGCCGCCCGGCTGCCTGCCCGTGATCGAGCCCGCCGCCCTGCCCGCAGGGCTGGCCGCGCTGCCGTGGGGCGAGGTCAGCGCCGCGGCCGGCGCGGCCGCCGCGCGCTGCATCGAGGCCGCCGTGGCCCTGGTGCAGCGCGGCGAGGGCGCCGCGATCGTGACCGCGCCCGTCCACAAGGAGGCGCTGGCGGCCGCCGGCCTGCCCTGGCCCGGCCACACCGAGATGCTGCAGGCCCTGGCGACGCCGGCGGGCGGCACGCCGCCGCCCGTGCGCATGATGCTGGCCAACCCCGAGCTGCGCGTGGTGCTGGTCACCATCCACGTGGCGCTGCGGCGCGCGCTGGAGCTGCTGGACTTCGAGGCCGTGCTGTCCACGCTGCGCATCGCGCACGCCGCGGCCACGGCCTGGGGGCAGCCGGCGCCGCGCATCGCCGTGGCGGGCCTGAACCCGCACGCCGGCGAGGGCGGGCTGTTCGGCGACGAGGAGATCCGCTTCATCGGGCCGGCGGTGCAGGCCGCCCGCGCCGAGGGCATCGACGCGCAGGGCCCGTTTCCGCCCGACACGGTGTTCATGCGCGCGCGCCGCGGCGCCTTCGACCTGGTGGTGGCGATGACGCACGACCACGGCCTGATCCCCGTGAAGTACCTGGGCGTGGAGGATGGCGTCAACGTGACGCTGGGCCTGCCCTTCGTGCGCACCAGCCCCGACCACGGCACCGCGTTCGACATCGCCGGACAAGGCCGGGCCGACGCCGCCAGCCTGGTGGCCGCGCTTCGCGCGGCGCGCTTGCTGGCCGCCGGCCGCTAGCGCGCGGCAGGGCCCAGCGTCGCGAGCTGCCGGCGTGCGCGCTCGGTGGCGCGGTCGATCAGCGCGGCCTGCTCGAAGGCGCGGAAGCGCCCGCTCTCGCACAGTCGCTGCAGCATGCGGAAGGTCAGCGAGATGGTCTTTCGGTGCCGCCCGCCGTGCGTGAAGATGAAGAAGCTGCGGCCGCTGCTCACGTGCGCCAGGCGCACCTTCTGCCACTGGTCCTGCAGCAGCATCTGGTAGGCGAAGCCGATCTGCACCTCATCGGCCAGTTCGCGGCCCTGCACCGGCTCGGCGGCCTCGGCGATGCCGGGCAGGCCCGGCGCCATGGGCTGCGCCGAGCCGCCCTGCGCCGCCGCCACCTCGCCGGCGTCGGCCGGGGCGCCGAGGTCGATGTCGACCCGGCCCTTCCAGTCGACTGCCTGCTCCGCCACGAGCCCGATGCGCGCCGCATCGTCGGCCGACAGCATGGGCAGCACGATCTCCTCGGTCAGCGGCTTCAGCGCCGCGGCCGGCGCGGCCTTGATCTCGTCGCGCGAGGGCGTGGGCCGCTCGAGCGCCCCATCGACCTGGCGCGCCAGCAGGTTCAGGTCCAGAGGACGGGCGGGCGGGGCCTTCAGCGCCTCGGCGTGCGCGGGCATGAGCTGGCCAAAGAAGGCGCGGCGCTCGGCCTCGGGCCAGGCGATGAGATCCATGCCCTCGCTGAGCTCCTGCATCAGCTTGGGCAGCTCGGCGAGGAAGGCCTTGCGGTGGGCCGGCGTCGTCTTGGGCTGCACCGACATCGCGAGCTCGCGCGCGGTGCTGCGGAACCTCCGCACCAGCCGGCCCCCCTCGCCGCCCTCGGGCGCCGGGGCATCGGCCGCGCGCAGCAGCACCTGGCTCCAGGTGCCGGCAATGAAGTCGCGCACGAAGGCCGGGCCGCTCAGGCTGCGTAGGTCGCTGCTCAGGCGCTCGGCGTACAGCGCGCGCAGCCGCAGCTGGTCCTCCTTCTCGGCCAGCAGGCGCGCCGCGTCGCCCTGCAGGCCGCGCTGGGCCTGCTCGGCCACGTAGGCCTCCAGCGCCTTGAGCTTCTGCTCGTAGACCTCGAGCTGGTCGAAGTCGCCATCGACGACCTCGCTGACCAGGGCCTTGACCTTGGCGAGGAAGTCGTGCGCCGAGGCGTCGTCGAAGTCCTCGAAGGCCGCGCCCAGCGAGGCGATGCGGTTGACGAAGCGCCGCACCGGGTGCTTGCGCGACGAAAAGAAGCTGCTGTCGCCCAGCGCCGCGCGCAGCACCGGCAGCTGCAGCCGGGCGATCAGCCGCGCCAACTGGGGCGGCAGCTTCGGGTCGGCCAGGATCTGGTCGAACAGGAATCCGATGACGTCGATCACCATGTGATCGAGCGCCCCGCTCGAGGCCTGGCGAAGCTCGTCGCGGTGCCGGTGGATCAGGTTGGGCAGCAAGGGCGTGCCGCCATCGAAGGCCTCGGGCAAAGGGCCGCCGCCGAACTCGCCGCCGGCGCCCGTGGAGGGGGCCGGCTCGGTGAGCGCCAGCCGCCGCAGCAGGTGCATCAGCGCCGGATCGACCTGGCCCAGCGGCGTGCCGCCACGCGGGCCCAGGCCGCCGCTGCGCGTGGACGGCGCGAAAGCCGTTCGCGGCGCGCCGCCACGCACGCTCGTGGGGGGCTCTGGGGATGGGGCGAGGCCAGCCCCGGGGCGGCCGGCCTCGGCGGGCAAGCCGCCGCGCTGGCTGTCGGGGCCGCCAGCGCCGCCGGGCGGGCTCTGCGTGCCCGGCGCGCCGACGCGGTGGCGCACCTGCAGGGCCAGCGGCTGCACGCCTGCGCGCCGGAAGTCGGCCACGATGGCGGCGTAGGCCGGGCGCAGCAGCGCCGCCAGCGAGCGCCCCAGCTCGGCCAGCAGCCGCTTGCGCACCTCGACCTGGTCGGACACCGCTTCCACGCCGCGCACCAGCGCGTGGCCCAGCAGTTCCGGGCGCAGCGGGTTGCGCTCGCGACCGCCCTGGGTGGCGCCGCCCGCCTCGGCCAGCACGGTGGCGACGTAGCCGTCGAGTTCGCGCAGCTCCCACTCGCAGGCGTACGCCACCTCGAGCGCGAAGCGGTCGGCGGTGATCTGCGCCTCGACCTCGCGGTCCTCGACCAGGCTCAGGGTGTCCCAAGCGGTGGGCGGGGGTGCGCCGCTGCTGGCGTCCGCCGTGCCCAGGTCGCGCAGCACGCGCTCGTCCAGGGCCTCGTTGAAGCGCAGCACGAACACCGCGCTGCGCCGGTTGAGTTCGTACTGCGCCGTCAGCAGCGCGTCGCGCTGCAAGGCCTGCTGCACCGCCAGCGCCGCCAGGCCCAGGCTCTCGACGGAGCGCTCGCTGGCTTCGCGCACCGTCAGCTTCAGCCGCTCGATGGCGACTTCCAGCGGCGCGGGAAGGCGGTGCAGGGGATTGGGCTTCATGGGCGGCGGCAGCCCGGACGGGGCTCTTTGAGTATGCGCCGGGCCCGTTGCGGGGCAGGCCGCGAATTGACCCCCCGCCGGGCCGTTCTTCCGGCGTCTCGCCCGGCAGGCCCTGCCCGCCCGGTCGCCCTCTGGCTAGGGCTTGCGCAGCGCGTCGCGGATCTCGCGCAGCAGCAGCACGTCTTCCGGGGTGGGTGCGGGCGGGGCGGGCGGCGGCGAGGCCTCGCGCCGCAGGCGGTTCATCTGCTTGACCATCAGGAAGATGATGAACGCGAGGATGATGAAGTTCAGCAGGATCGTCAGGAAGTTGCCATAGGCGAACACGGCGCCGGCCTTCTTGGCCTCGACCAGCGTCGTGGCGGTCTGGCCCGCCAGCGGGATGAAGTAGTTGCTGAAGTCCAGGCCGCCGAAGATCTTGCCGATGACCGGCATGATCAGGTCGCCGACGACCGAATCGACGATCTTGCCGAAGGCGCCGCCGATGATCACGCCCACGGCGAGGTCCATCACGTTGCCCTTGACCGCGAATTCCTTGAACTCGGAAACGAAGCCCATCATCGCTCCTGTTGGTTCTGTGTTGCACGGGTGCGTAGCCCGACGGGCGACCTTAGGCGGGGCGGGGTCGTGCGTCAATCGAGACTGCTCCCTGACGCGGAACCGGCGTCAGGTCGGCGCAGGTTGCTCGGCTAGAATCCCGGGTTGACCCGTAGACCCATGGCTCGTCATCGAGCCCCCCGAGGAACAGCATGAGCGGCACCAGCACCGAGGCCGTCGCCGGCGGCGACATCGACAAGAGCAAGCGCACCTGGATCGCCATTGCCGGCTGTGCCGGCGCTGTCGGCGGCGTGGCCGTGGCGGTGCCCTTCGCCAGCACCTTCGCGCCGTCGGAGCGCGCGCGCGCCGCGGGCGCGCCGGTGGAGGTGGACATCTCCACGCTGGAGCCGGGCCAGATGCTTCGCGTGGAGTGGCGAGGCAAGCCGGTGTGGGTGGTGCGCCGCACGCCCGCCATGCTGGAGTCGCTGAAGAAGACCGACGGCCAGGTCGCCGACCCGCAGTCGGCCCGCACCCAGTACCCCACGCCCGAGTACGCGCGGAACCAATGGCGCTCCATCAAGCCGGAATTCTTTGTCGGCGTGGGCATCTGCACCCACCTGGGCTGCTCGCCCAGCGACAAGTTCCAGTCCGGGCCGCAGCCCTCGCTGCCCGACGATTGGACGGGTGGCTTCTTCTGCCCCTGCCACGGCTCTACCTTCGACCTTGCCGGTCGCGTGTTCCGCAACATGCCCGCCCCCGACAACCTCGAGGTCCCGCCGCACATGTACCTCTCCGACACGCGCCTGCTGGTCGGCGAGGACAAGAAGGCCTGACGCCCCAGCGGCCAGCGCCCGACACCGCCACGCACTGCAGCAGCAAATCCGAAGTCCGAGGACACGATGGCTGAATTCAAGGAAGCGCCCGCCGGCGCGCCGATGGGGCAGAAGCTCCTGACCTGGGTCGACAACCGCTTCCCGGCGTCCAAGCTCTACAAGGAGCACCTGTCGGAGTACTACGCCCCGAAGAACTTCAACTGGATGTACTTCTTCGGCTCGCTGGCGATGCTGGTGCTGGTCATCCAGATCGTCACCGGCATCTTCCTGACGATGCACTACAAGCCCGACGCGAACCTGGCCTTCGCCTCGGTCGAGTACATCATGCGCGACGTGCCCTGGGGCTGGCTGGTGCGGTACATGCACTCCACCGGTGCCAGCGCGTTCTTCATCGTCGTGTACCTGCACATGTTCCGCGGCATGATCTACGGCAGCTACCAGAAGCCGCGCGAACTGATCTGGATCTTCGGCGTCGCCATCTTCCTGTGCCTGATGGGCGAGGCCTTCATGGGCTACCTGCTGCCCTGGGGCCAGATGAGCTACTGGGGTGCCCAGGTCATCATCAACCTGTTCGCCGCCATCCCCTTCATCGGCAACGACCTGTCGATCCTGATCCGCGGCGACTACGTCGTCGGCGACGCCACGCTCAACCGCTTCTTCGCGCTGCACGTGATCGCGCTGCCGCTGGTGATCGTGGGCCTGGTGGTGGCGCACATCATCGCTCTGCACGAGGTGGGCTCGAACAACCCCGACGGCGTCGAGATCAAGAAGAAGAAAGACGCCAACGGCAAGCCGCTCGACGGCATCCCGTTCCACCCCTACTACACGGTGCACGACATCCTGGGGGTCTCGGTGTTCCTGCTGATCTTCTCGGCGGTGGTGTTCTTCGCGCCGACGATGGGTGGCTTCTTCCTGGAGTTCAACAACTTCATCCCGGCCGACCCGCTGAAGACGCCCGCGCACATCGCGCCGGTGTGGTACTTCACGCCCTACTACTCGATGCTGCGCGCGGTGACGACGCCGTTCGTCAACGTGCTGGTGGTGCTGGTGCTGGTGGCCGGCGTCGTGGGCTTCCTGTTTGCCGGGCTCAAGGGCCCGTGGCGCTTCGCGCCGATGGTGGCGGCCGTCGTCGGTGCCGGCCTGCTGCTGGCCTTCGACCCGAAGTTCTGGGGCGTGGTCGTGATGGGTGCCGCGGTGCTGATCCTGTTCCCGCTGCCCTGGCTGGACCGCAGCCCGGTCCGCAGCATCCGCTACCGCCCGGGCTGGAACCGGTGGCTGTACGGCGTGTTCGTCATCAACTTCCTGGTGCTCGGCTACCTCGGCATCCTGCCGCCCACGACCCTCGGCACGCTGGTGTCGCAGGCCGGCACGCTGTTCTACTTCGGCTTCTTCCTGCTGATGCCGTGGTGGAGCCGCCTGGGCGAGTTCAAGCCCGTGCCCGACCGCGTGGTGTTCCAGCCGCACTGACCCGATCCGAGTTCCCCATCATGAAGCGACTCCTCCTCGTCCTGCTCGCCGCGCTCACGTGGTCCGGTGCTGCCGTGGCCGCCAGCGCGGGCCTGGTGCCCTGGGACCGGTTCGACACCAAGCGCGTCACCGACATGGCCGCGCTGCAGCGCGGCGCGCAGCTGTTCGCGAACTACTGCCTGAACTGCCACTCGGCCGGCTTCATGCGCTACAACCGGCTGCGCGACATCGGCCTGAGCGACCAGCAGATCAAGGACAACTTCATCTTCACCGGCGTGAAGGTCGGTGACCTGATGACGATCTCGATGACGCCGGCCGACGCGAAGGATTGGTTCGGCGCGGCGCCGCCCGACCTGACGCTGATCGCGCGCTCGCGCGCCGGCTTCGGCCAGGGTGCCAACAGCGGCGCCGACTACATCTACACCTTCCTGCGCACCTACTACCGCGACGAGACCAAGGCCACCGGCTGGAACAACGCCGCGTTCCCGAACGTCGGCATGCCCTTCCCGCTGTGGGAACTGCAGGGCCAGCAGCGCGCGGTGTTCGCGACCCAGCCCGACCCGCACAACGCCGGCAAGTCGACCGAGGTCTTCAAGGGCTTCGAGATGGTCAAGCCTGGCTCGATGACCGAGGTCCAGTACAAGGAGGCGGCCGCCGACCTGACGGCCTTCCTGTTCTGGATGGCCGAGCCGGTCGCCACCAACCGCGTGCGCATCGGCGTGTGGGTCATGCTGTTCCTGGCGGTGTTCATCGTCATCGCCTGGCGCCTGAACGCGGCCTACTGGAAGGACATCAAGTAACCACGACCGGCCCTGCGCGACGCGCGGGGCTGCAGGCGCAGTGGGGGCACCCGGGCACCCACTGCGTCTTGCTTTTTCCCGCGGCGCCCGGCGCGCCCCGGCGGCTGCCGCGATCCGGCGCACAATCCCGACAGAAGACGACGAAAGGCCTCCCGCCATGATGGTGCTCTACTCCGGAACCACCTGCCCCTACTCGCACCGCTGCCGCTTCGTGCTGTTCGAGAAGGGCATGGACTTCGAGATCCGCGACGTCGACATCTTCGCCAAGCCCGAGGACATCGCGCTGATGAACCCGTACAACGAGGTGCCCATCCTGGTGGAGCGCGACCTCATCCTGTACGAGAGCCACATCATCAACGAGTACATCGACGAGCGCTTCCCGCACCCGCAGTTGATGCCCGGCGACCCGGTGGCGCGTGCCCGCGTGCGGCTGTTCCTCTTCAACTTCGAGAAGGAACTGTTCAGCAACGTCAACCTGCTCGAAGGCCGTGGCGTCAAGGCCACCGAGAAGCAGCTTGAGAAGGCGCGCGAGCAGATCCGCGACCGCCTGACGCAGCTCGCGCCCATCTTCCTGAAGAACAAGTACATGCTGGGCGACGACTTCAGCATGCTCGACGTGGCCATCGCGCCGCTGCTGTGGCGCCTGGACTACTACGGCATCG
Organism: uncultured beta proteobacterium; assembly: GCA_903828235.1. GTDB lineage: Bacteria > Pseudomonadota > Gammaproteobacteria > Burkholderiales > Burkholderiaceae_C > Rubrivivax. Next base: position 71,334 of record CAIKLM010000130.1, read on the forward strand.
ACCTCAGCAAGAACGCCGTGCCGCTGCTGAAGTACGCCGAGCGCATCTTCTCGCGGCCCGCCTACATCGAGGCGCTGACGCCCTCGGAGAAGGTGATGCGCAAGTGAAGGCGCGCCGTCGCTGAACCGCCCCTCGAGACGATGGCCGGCCCCACCGACAACCCGGGCAGTTCCACGCGACCGTACCTGGTGCGGGCGCTGCACGACTGGTGCACGGACAACGGCTTCACGCCCTACATCGCGGTGCACGTGGGCCCGGCGGTGCAGGTGCCGATGGAGTACGTGAAGAACAACGAGATCGTGCTCAACGTCAGCTTCGAGGCGACCTCGAACCTGCGGCTGGGCAACGACTTCATCGAGTTCAAGGCGCGCTTCGGCGGCGTCACCCGCGAGATCGTGGTGCCCGTGGAGCACGTGGTGGCGATCTACGCGCGCGAGAACGGCCAGGGCATGGCCTTTCCCATGCCCCCGGCAGCGGGCGCCGCCACGCCGCCCGAGCCCGCCGAGCCGGCCCAGGCCGAGCCGGCGCGCGGCCTGCGGCTGGCCAGTTCCGAGCCCGCGGCCGACGAGTCCGACGAGCCCCCGCCTCCGCCCCCGGGCACCGAGCCCCCGAGGCCGGCGCTCAAGCGCATCAAGTGAATCCGGGCGGCCGACCGTGTCGCCGCACCTAGAATCCGCGCGCCCCGGCGGGACAGCCGGCTTAGCTCAGTTGGCAGAGCACCCGCCTTGTAAGCGGAAGGTCTTCGGTTCGATTCCGAAAGCCGGCACCACCCGCGAGGCCGCAGCCTGGATCGCGGGTGCGGGGGCCGTGGTTCAGCGCAGTGGCGCCAGCTTCACGCGCACGGTGCGCGGCGGGTGGCCGGCGGCGGCCAGGGCCGCCTCGAACTGCGGCACGCATTGCCGCAGCTTCGCCCCCGCGCCGCCGTGCCTGACGAGCAGGACCCAGCTCGTCTCGTCCAGCGGACCGGCCTCGACCGCGTCCCTCAGCCCGGGGGGCAGCAGGGGTTGGATGCAGGCCAGCCGGGCCCGAGAATCCCGGACCCGCTGCAGCAGCGCCGCCAAGGGTTCGTGGCGCGACAGCGCCGCGCCCACGGCCTGCGTCGCCCAGGGTGGGGCGGGCGAACCCGGCAGGTTTGGCGAACGGCCCATGGAGGAAGTCTAGCGATGCAGGTGCTCATCACCCACGGCAGCATCGCGCGGACGCGCGTGCTGCACCTGTCGCGCTGGCAGCTGGCACTGGCGGCCGTGGCCTTGGTGGCCCTGCTGCTGGCGGTGTCGGGCAGCGTCTACCACTTCGTGTTCCTGAAGGCGGCGCGCGAGGGCTGGCCGGTGGTGGCGCCGCTGGTGCGGCTGATCGTGCGCGACGAGATCGCGCAGCGCGAGCGCTTCATGCGCGACAACCTCGACGCCATCGCGCAGCGCCTGGGCGAGATGCAGGCCAAGCTGGTGAAGCTGGAGTCCATGGGCGACCGCGTCGCCGGCCTGGCCGGCCTGCGAAGCGACGAACTGCGCGCGACGCCCCCGGCCGCGCCCGGCGCGTCGGCCCCGGCCGCAAGGCCCACATCGGCCCGCGGCGGCCCCTTCGTGCCGGCGCAGCGGGCCAGCCTGGCCCAGCTGCAGCAGGGCGTCGAGCGCCTGGGCGAGGCCACCGACTGGCAGACCGACGTCTTCACCTGGTACGAGTCGCGCCTGCAGGAAAGCCGCCTGGCCGCGCTGCTGGTGCCCAGCCAGCAGCCGGTGGACGTGCCCGCGACCTCGGGCTTCGGGTTCCGCACCGATCCGTTCAACGGCCGGCCGGCCTTGCACGCGGGGCTGGACTTCCCGGCCGAGCCCGGCACGCCGATCGTGGCGGCCGCCGGTGGCCTGGTGGTGGCGCGCGAGTGGCACCCGGCCTACGGCAACCTGCTGGAGATCGACCACGGCAACGGCCTGCTCACCCGCTACGCCCACGCGCAGACGCTCGACGTGCCGCTGGGCGCCCTGGTGCGGCGTGGCCAGCGCATCGCCACCGTGGGCAACACCGGCCGTTCCACCGGGCCGCACCTGCACTTCGAGGTGCTGGTGGACGGCGTGCCGCAGGACCCGGCCCGCTTCCTGGCCGGCGGCAGTGGGGTGCCGGCCCTGCGCATGGCGCCGGCGCCGTTTGCCCAGCCGCCGCGGCCGCGGCCGACGACCGCCCGGACCACCGGGGCAACGGCCGCCGCAGGCCCTGGGCGCTGAGCCCCCGGTGATACGATCCCCGGGTTTTGCCGCCGGCGGCCGCATGCGGGCTTGCGGGCGGCGCGGGCGTCCTCACCTGAGCGTGCTCCGACGCCCTCCCAGCCCCCGGTGGCCCGCGCGCTGCGGCCCGCCGAAGAACCAGCGCCTCCCATGTTCCCCAAGTTCCTGACCCAGATTTTCGGCAGCCGCAACGAACGCCTGCTCAAGACGTACCGGCGCACGGTGGAGAAGATCAACGCGCTGGAAGGTGGCCTGGAGAAGCTGTCCGACGCCGACCTTGCCGCCAAGACCGTGCAGTTCCGCGAACGGCTTGCCCAGGGCGCCACGCTCGACGACCTGCTGCCAGAGGCCTTTGCCGTGGTGCGCGAGGCCGGCAAGCGCACCTTGAAGATGCGGCACTTCGACGTGCAAATGCTCGGCGGCATGGCGCTGCACCAGGGAAAGATCGCCGAGATGCGCACCGGCGAGGGCAAGACGCTGATGGCGACGCTGCCCGTCTACCTGAACGCGCTGTCGGGCAAGGGCGTGCACCTGGTCACCGTCAACGACTACCTCGTGCGCCGGGACGCCGAGTGGATGGGCCGCATCTACAACTTCCTGGGGCTGACGGTCGGCATCAACGTGCCGGGCATGGACCGCGCACAGAAGCAGGCCGCGTTCGCCGCCGACATCACTTACGGCACGAACAACGAGTTCGGCTTCGACTACCTGCGCGACAACATGGTGCAGGACATCCGCGACCGCGTCGCGCGCGGCCTGAACTACGCCATCGTCGACGAGGTCGACTCCATCCTGATCGACGAGGCGCGCACGCCGCTCATCATCAGCGGCCAGGCCGAAGACCACACCGAGATGTACGTGCGCATCAACGCCATCGTGCCGGCGTTGAAGAAGCAGATCGGCGAGGCCGACCCGCGCACCGGCGAGGGGGTCATCGAGGCCGGCGACTTCACGGTCGACGAGAAGACGCACCAGGTCTTCCTCACCGAGAGCGGCCACGAGAAGGCCGAGCAGTTGCTGTCCCAGGCCGGCTTGCTGCCCGAGGGCGCAAGCCTGTACGACCCGGCCAACATCGCGCTGATGCACCACGTGTACGCGGCGCTGCGCGCGCACCACCTCTACAACCGCGACCAGCACTACGTCGTGCAGAACGGCGAGGTGATCATCGTCGACGAGTTCACCGGCCGCCTGATGACGGGCCGGCGCTGGAGCGACGGCCTGCACCAGGCCGTCGAGGCCAAGGAAGGCGTGCAGATCCAGAACGAGAACCAGACGCTGGCGTCGGTCACGTTCCAGAACTACTTCCGCATGTACGCCAAGCTTGGCGGCATGACGGGCACGGCCGACACCGAGGCCTACGAGTTCCAGGAGATTTACAGCCTGGAGACGGTGGTCATCCCGCCGAACCGGCCGACCATCCGCAAGGACGAGAACGACCTCATCTACAAGACGTCCAAGGAGCGCTACGACGCCGTCATCGCCGACATCCGCGACTGCCACGAGCGCGGCCAGCCGGTGTTGGTGGGCACCACCAGCATCGAGAACTCCGAGCTCATCAGCGGCCTGCTCACGAAGGCCGGGTTGCCGCACCAGGTGCTCAACGCCAAGCAGCACGCCAAGGAGGCCGAGATCATCGCGCAGGCCGGCCGGCCGAAGATGGTCACCATCGCCACCAACATGGCCGGTCGCGGCACCGACATCGTGCTGGGCGGCAACGTCGAGAAGCAGATCCAGTTTCTCGAGGCCGATCCGAACCTGTCCGACGCCGACAAGGCCGCGCGCGCGCAGACGCTCAAGGACGAGTGGCAGAGCCTGCACGAGCAGGTCAAGGGGTTGGGCGGGCTGCGCATCGTGGCCACCGAGCGCCACGAGAGCCGGCGCATCGACAACCAGCTGCGCGGCCGCTCGGGCCGCCAGGGCGACCCCGGTGCCAGCCGCTTCTACCTGAGCCTGGACGACTCGCTGATGCGCATCTTCGCGGGCGACCGCGTGCGCGCCATCATGGACAGGCTGAAGATGCCCGAGGGCGAGGCCATCGAGGCCGGCATCGTCAACCGCAGCATCGAGAACGCGCAGCGCAAGGTCGAGGCGCGCAACTTCGACATCCGCAAGCAGCTGCTCGAGTACGACGACGTCGCCAACGACCAGCGCAAGGTCATCTACCAGCAGCGCAATGAGATCCTCGAGGCCGCCAACCTGGACGACACCGTGCGCGGCCTGCGCCACAGCGCGATTGAGGGCGTGGTGCGCGCGCACGTGCCGGCCGAGAGCCTGGAGGAGCAGTGGAACCTGCCCGAGCTCGAGCGCGAGCTGCGCGAGGAGTGGCACGTCGAGATCGCCCTGCAGGCCGAGGTCGAGAAGAGCGAGTCCATCACCGACGAGGACATCCTGGCCCGGGTGCTGGCCGCCGCCGACGCGGTCTTCGAGGCCAAGGTCGAGCTGGTAGGGGCCGAGCAGTTCACGCCCTTCATGCGCGCCGTGCTGCTGCAGAGCATCGACGGCCACTGGCGCGAGCACCTCGCGGCGCTCGACTACCTGCGCCAGGGCATCCACCTGCGCGGCTACGCCCAGAAGAACCCGAAGCAGGAGTACAAGCGCGAGGCCTTCGAGCTGTTCGGCCAGCTGCTCGACGTGGTCAAGCGCGACGTCACGCGGCTGCTGATGACGGTGCGCATCCAGAGCCAGGCCGAGGCCGCGCAAGCCGCGCAGCAGCTCGAGCAGCAGGCCGCGCAGCTGGCCAACGTGACCTACACCCACCCCGACGAGACCGGCCAGCCGGTGCAGGAGGCCGATGCCGCCGGCCTGCTGGGCGAGGCCCCCGTGGCGCGCGTGGGCCGCAACGACCCCTGCCCCTGCGGCAGCGGCCGCAAGTACAAGAACTGCCACGGCCGACTGGCCTGACGCCCATGCCCGTCAAGCTGCAAGCCCCAGATCCCGCGACCTTGCACCCAGTGCCCGGCGTGCGCATCGGCGTGGCGATGGCCGGCGTGCGCAAGCCGGGCCGGCGCGACCTGGTGGTCTTCGACCTTGCCGAGGGCAGCGCCGTGGCCGGGGTGTTCACCACCAACCGCTTCTGCGCCGCGCCGGTGCAGATCTGCCAGCAGCGTCTGGCCGAGGGCCGCGCCGTTCGGGCGCTGCTCGTCAACACCGGCAACGCCAACGCCGGCACCGGTGCCGATGGCCTGGCGAGGGCGCGCCGCAGCTGTGAGGCGCTGGCCGGGCTGCTGGGCCTGGCGCCCGAGCAGGTGCTGCCGTTTTCCACCGGCGTGATCATGGAGACGCTGCCGGTGGAGCGCATCGAGGCCGGCCTGCCGGCGGCGCTGGCCGCGCGCCGCGACGACGGCTGGGCCGAGGCAGCGGCCGGCATCATGACCACCGACACGCTGCCGAAGGCGGCTTCGCGCCAGGTGGTGATCGACGGCCACACCGTCACCGTCACCGGCATCGCCAAGGGGGCCGGCATGATCCGGCCCAACATGGCCACGATGCTGGGCTTCGTGGCCACCGACGCGGCCATCGCGCCGGCAGCGCTGCGGCGGCTGGTGCGCGAGGCTTCCGACCTGAGCTTCAACCGCATCACCATCGACGGCGACACCAGCACCAACGACTCCTTCGTGCTGGTGGCCACGCAGCGCGCCGGCCACGGCCGCATCGACAGCCTCGACTCCGCCGCCGGCCGTGCGCTGCGCGAGGCCGTGGTGGCCGTGTCGCAGCAGCTGGCGCAGGCCATCGTGCGCGACGGCGAGGGCGCCACCAAGTTCATCACCGTGCAGGTGCAGGGCGGTCGCGACGAGGCCGAGTGCCGGCTGGCGGCCTACGCCATCGCGCACTCGCCGCTGGTGAAGACGGCGTTCTTCGCGTCCGACCCCAACCTCGGCCGCATCCTGGCCGCCGTGGGCTATGCCGGCATCGCCGACCTCGACCAGGGCCTGATCGACCTCTTCCTCGACGACGTCCACGTGGTCGAGCGGGGCGGTCGCCGCCCCAGCTACCGCGAGGAGGACGGCCAGAGCGTGATGAAGCAGGACGAGATCACCATCCGCGTGAACCTCCACCGCGGCGCGGCGCAGACCACCGTGTGGACCTGCGACCTGAGCCACGACTACGTGAGCATCAACGCCGACTACCGCAGCTGAGCAGCTGAGTGACCGCCGAGCGCCTCAGCGGAGGCGGGCGGCCACAAAGGAAGCGGCCTCCGCAGCCCAGGGCGTGCGGAGGCCGCGCGGACGGCGGGGCCCCGATGGGGCCCCGGGCGCTGCGTCAGTTCACGTTGACGATGCTCGCCTCGCGGCCGGGCATGCCGTCGCGCCACATCATCAACAGGCCGGTCTGCGAGGGCGAGCCGGGGCTGGCGGCACCCGTCACCGGCACCGTGCCACTGAACCCGACCGGAACGCCGACGCCCGATCCCACGGTGAAGCGCGGCGCGTTGAGCTGGTAGGTCATCGTGGCGATGCTGTCGCTGGTCAGGCCGGTGAAGTAGTTGTCGACGGCCAGCACGCGGAAGTTGAAGGGCTGCGTCGGGTCGATCACCGTCTGCGCCGAACCGGCGTAGGTCGGGCGCACCGGCACGGTCAGGATCCAGTTGGCCGTGTTGATGTCCGCGATGGTGAAGAAGTAGGCCGTCGTCGGGCACACGGCAGCTGAGGTGCAGCCGGTCAGCTTGGTCAGGAAGGCCAGGTTCTGATTGCTGGTGGCCCTGGAAGCCTGGAGCTGCCAGTCGTCGATGCCGTCCCGGTTGGTGTCGATCAGCACCCGCACCGTGGCGCCCACGTTCGGCGTGCTCACCGCATCCCAGCGGGAGACCGCGAACTGTGCGCCCGAATTAGCTCCGCCGCCGACGTCGACGCCACGCACGCCCACGGCGCGCAAGTCGGGCTTGAGGATCGAGTCACCGATGCCCGGCAACGTGGACTGCGGCAGCTGCGGGCTGGTCCCGGTGAGGCTGAAGATGTCGGCGTTGGCCGTGGTGGCGCCTCCGACGTTGCTCAGCGCGAGGTTGCCACTGCCGCTGGACAGCGTGACGCTGGCGGAGGCGGTACCGTTGTGCGAGCGGCGCGGGATCACGTGCCACGGCATCAGCACGCGTTCGGAGCCGGCGGTCAGCGTCAGGTAGCCGTCCACCTCCACGGCGGCCAGCAACGCCCCGTTGTTGGCATTCTGACCGCCGTTGACGCCCGTGCCTTCCCACACCGGCAGCAGCGTCGGGTTGATCGTCATCTGAACCGTGAACGCGGCCGTCGAGTTGGCGCCGACCGTGATGCTGGGCGGCACGCTGATCGTGACGGCGCCGTTGTTGTCGGCGGAGTAGCGGTAGCTGCTGGCGATGGCGTAGGTCTTGGCCATGGTGCCGTAGTTGCGCACCACGACGCGCTTGCGCAGCACGCGTGTGCCCGTGGTGGCCTGGTAGCCGAAGGCCAGCGAATTCGCGCCGGGGTTGGTGCTTTCCCACATCGCCGAGCCCAGGTCGACGGCGCGGTCGATGCGCAGTTCGCCGGCGCCGATGCGCGTGATGGGCGCCAGCACCCCAGGCAGCAGCGTCGGGTTGGTGAGGATGTTGTTGTCGGCCGAGCCCATCAGCCGAGCCTTCACCTCATGCGGCGCCAGCGCTGGTGCAGCCTGCAGCAGCTGCGCCACGCCGCCGGCCACGACCGGGGCAGCGCCGGAGGTGCCGCCGAACACCCGCGTGCCGGTGCCGGATCCCGCCACCGCGCTCACCGAGGCTCCGGGCGCGCCGATGTCGGGCTTGATCGCGCCGTAGCCCGGGTTGGGGCCGCGCGAGGACGTCGCGACCATGCTGCCGTTGAGACTGATGCGACCGCTGTAGCTGATGGTGCCCGTCACCGTGCCGCCGGCGACGGCCGAGCGCAGCGCGTTGCCGGCGGCCTGCGTGACGGTGATCGTCGAGTTGTAGACCGTGCCGCCACCGCCGAAGCTGAAGGACGGCGGCTCGTTGGCCGCGACGTTGTCGTCGATGACGACGGCCAGGGCCCCGGCGTTGGTGGCGTTGGCCGTCTTGATGCTCACTGAGCAGCCGTTGCGACGGATGACCGCGATCGTGCCGGAGAAGAAGCCTGCCGAGTAGGCCGAGCAGCCAGCACCGCCCGTGGGCGTGGTGACGGTGGTGTTCGGGTCTACCTTCAGCGGCGCGGTGATGTCCGCGGTGATCGGGTTCGACCAGGTCTGGTACGCGGTGTTGGTGTTCGTGCCGCCGGGGCTGGTCACGAGCGGGAACCCGAACTGCCCGGGCACCTGGGTCTGGGCCACCGCGATGGCTTCCGGCGTCGACGAGGGCGAGCCGTTGATGAAGGGGTTGTCGCCGCCGTTGCCCGCCGAGGCCACGACCACGGTGCCGAAGCCCGCCACGACCTGCGACGCCAGCACGCTGGCGTTCTCGCGCTGGCCGTAGTTGGCGCCCAGCGACATGTTCACCACGTGGACCGCGTCGGAGAGGTCGCCGTCCCCGTTCGGGTCGAGCGAGTACTCCAGACCCTGGACGATGGCCAGGCCCGAGCAACTGGTGGCGACGGCCGAGCACACCTTGACCGCCAGCAGTTGTGCGCCCGGTGCCATGCCCTTCCAGGTGCCGTCGGCGCTGAGGCCGGCGGCAATGTCGGCCACGTTGGTGCCGTGGCCCTGGCAATCGATGGGATTGGGATCGGGCTCGAGCACCGCCGAGCTGTTGGGCCAGCGCTCGCCGACGAAGTCGAAGCCGCCCACGACCTTGCTGGTCCAGGTGGGCATCGAGGTGTTGGCCGCGGTGGGGCCGCACGAGGTGGCCGGCCCGCCGTAGGCCGCCGCGTAGGCGGCCGCGGTACCTTCGCCACCGAGGTTTCGGTGCGTGAAGTCGATGCCCGAGTCGAGGATCGCGATGCGGACGCCGCTGCCGTCGATCGACGGGCTCCGCCCCTGCAGGGCCGTGGCGCCGACGTAGGCGGTGACGTTCGGCAGGTCGAGCTTGAAGTCCTCCACGACCATGACGCTCTGCACGTCGGCCACCCGCGACAGCGCGCCGACCTGGCTGGCATCGATCGACATGAGCACGCCGTTGCTGGCATGGGTGAGCTGCGCGACGACCTCGCCGCCGAGTGCCCGGGCGGCACTGATCACCTGCGCCTGGCGTGCCTTCAATTGGGCCACGTAGCTGCGCTGCTGTTCAGCCGTCCACGGCACGCTGCGCGGTGCGGCGCCCGGGGCGCGGGCGGCGGTCAGGGCGGCAGCCAGGGGCCTCTCGCTCATGAATGCCATGACGTTGACGCGCTGCGTGGGGGCCACGGGCTTCACGGCCTCGGTGGCGCCGGCCGGTGCCGGCTTGACCACCGCCGACTTGGACACCCTGATCTGGGCCTGGGTCGTGCTGCCGAACGACGCAAGAATCACGACGGCTGTGGCGATGCGTGTCATCTTGATCTGCATGGGGATCTCCTCGAGGCGAAAGACTCGTTGTTCTTGAGCGGCTGTGCCAGGGTGCGGGGTCGTTTCCCGGGGCTCGCGAAGACGCCGCCGGGTCAGCCCACGCTGCGCCGGGTGCGCGCCGACACGCCGGCCATCAGGCCCAGTGCGGCCAGGGCCAGCCCGAGTGCGCCCGGCGCCGGCACGTACCCGTTGATCACGTAGTCGGTGCGATCGAACAGCGACACACCGCTGAAATCGTTCCAGCCCGACAGCGCGCCGGTGCCGGCGATCGCGCCGCCGCCGTTGCCCAGGGTGTCGAAGATCGAGTTGCTCAGATCGTCGAAGGGATCCAGGCCGAACATCGAGACGCCGATGAAGTAGTTGCCCACGTCCAGGAAGGCGTCGAGCGCCGACCAGGTGTCGACCGGCGCCGTCGACCGGTCGTTGTTCCACGTCAGGCCGTTGCCTGCGGCGTCAAACAGGAACAGCTGCGTGTCGACCACGTCGCTGCCGGCGGTGTCGAAGAAGTAGCGGCCGGCGGTGGTGATGCTGAACCCGAAGAGGTCGACCACGTTGGGCGTGAATCCACCGGTGCCGTCGACGAAGCGGCCGCGGATCTGCAGTTCGCCAAATCCGCCGGAGGCGGCGACCTCGGCCGAGGTCGTCAGGCTGCCGCTGTCGACTTCGACGTAGACCACGGGGGCGGCGTAGGCCGCCGAACTCGCCAGGGCTGCAGCGAGCGCGATGCTCGCGATCTTGGAGATCGGGTTGGTCTTCATGGGGTTCTCGGCTCCGGACAGGGAGGTGAAATGCGAGGGTTCAGTCGGCTAGCACGCGAATGGCGGTTTGTCATCCGTGATGCACCCGAGGTGCCGGGCCGTTGATGCAAAACGATCACGGCGCCTGGGCGGTGCCTGGCCCCATGCAGTTCACGTGCCTCGGCTCCCCTTCAATCGAGGGGTTTCCGAGGAAACGGTGGCAGCGCGCTTCCAGCAGGCGAAGCAACCGGCTGCCGTGGCGGCGTGGATCGGGTCGGGTTGTCAGATTCCGCGACATCGGGTCGACCCTAGGATGTTCGGGAATTCCCTGAGAGCCCGACGCAACAGCGCCGGCTGTCAACGGGTCGACGGTGCGCCGGGTGTGGCGTCGCGAAGCACGCAGCGGCCAGGTCGACTGGTCGAGGCACCCCGGCACGCAGCCCCAGGATCCGGGTGCCACTGGCAGGTGGACATGGTCCCGGGTGGGTCGGGCGGCAGGGCCGCAAGGGCCCGGTTCAATGCCGCGGGGTCGGTCTGCGCCGGAGCGAAGGCGATCCAGCCCCGAGGGCCGCCACAGGCCTGATCGGGCAGGGGCAGGGTGGCGCAGTCGACGTCCGTTCGGCAGGCCGCGGCCCCGACCAGGCGGTCGATGAGTTGCCAGGCAGCGCCTGGCGCCCCACGCGACGGCGGCAGGCCGCCGGGCACCTGGGGACTCGCGAAAGCCCCCAGGCAGGCTGTCAGGGACGAGGTCGCAGCCAGCCCCGCAAGAAGTCTGCGCCAACGCCTGTGGTGCTCCATTCGGGCATGGTCGCACCGCGGCCGCAGCCATGCAATCGGTGGGTGCGTCTGGGTGCGATCCTAGAATCCACGGCTTTCGCTGGCGTCCGCAACGTTGTCCTCGTTCCTGCCCCGGCTGCCGCCCGGCGACCTGCTGCGCGACCCCTCGTACGCACGCCTGTTCGGCTCCATCCTCACCGCCAGCTTCGGCAACCAGGTGATGATGCTGGCGCTGCCGCTGACCGCGGCGGTGCTGCTGAAGGCCACGCCGCTGCAGATGGGCCTGCTCACGGCCATCGAGTTGCTGCCCTTCCTGCTGCTGAGCCTGCCCTCGGGCGTGTGGCTCGACCGCGTGCGCAAGCTGCCGGTCTACGTGGTGGGCGAGCTCACCGTGGCAGCCTGCGCCCTCAGCGTGCCGCTGGCCTGGTGGATGGGCTGGCTGTCCATGCCCTGGCTGTACGTGATCGGCTTCGTCGTCGGCAGCGTGCACACGGTGTCGGGCACGGCGGCGCAGATCGTGCTCACGCAGGTGGTGCCGCGCAAGCGGCTCGTCGAGGCGCACGCCAAGAACGCGCTGGCCACCTCGGGCGCCGAGGTGCTGGGCCCGGGCCTGGCGGGGGCGCTCATCAAGGCCTTCGGCGCGCCGCTGGCAATGATCGTCAACGCCGTGCTGCTGATCGGCTCGGCGCTGATCCTCAAGGGCATCCACGTGCACGAGCGCCGCGAGCCGCGGCCCGGCGGCGGCGACACGCTGGCGCAGTTCTGGCGCGACCTCGTCCTGGGCGTTCGCTTCTGCGCGAACACCCGGTTGCTGGTGGTGCTGGCCGTGCTGATGGGCGTGTGGCAGATGGCGCACTACGCGGCGCTGGTCGTGCAGATCCTGTTTGCCACGCGCACCCTGGGCCTGAGCGAGCAGGCCGTGGGGCTGTGCTACATGGGCATGGGCGTGGGCACCATCGTGGGCAGCGTGCTGGGCCGCCGCGTCAGCCTGTCGCTCGGCCCCGGGCCCTGCCTGGTGGTGGGCTACACGATCACCGGCGTCGGCTGGCTGCTGCTGGCGGTGGCGCCGGCCAACGCGCTGGGCGTGGCGGCCTTCGCGCTGATGCTGATGATGTTCACCACGGGTGCGGTGTTCATCTTCATCAACTTCCTGGCGCTGCGCCAGGCCGTGACGCCCGAGCCGCTGCTGGGCCGCATGACGGCCACCATGCGCTGGCTCACGCTGCTGGCCGCGGGCCCCGGCGCGCTGTTCGGCGGCTGGCTCGGCGAGTACCTGGGGCTGCGCGCGGCCCTGGGCTTCGCGGGCGTGACGACGCTGGTGCTGGCGCTGGTGGCCTGGCGGCTGCCCATCATCCGCGGGCTTCGCCACCTGCCCCAGCCCGAGCGCGAGAGCGAGTGGCTGGGCATGGAGGCCGACGTCCGGCCGGCCGGCTGAGGGGCCGCGCCGACGGCCCGCTCAGGCCGTGGGGGCGAGCGCGTCGACGGCGTCGGTGATGATGCTGGACACCCCCAGCTGCAGCAGCCGCTGCGCCTCGGCGGCGTCGTTGACGGTGTAGCAGGCGCCGTGCAGGCCCAGGGCCTGCAGCCGGCCGGCCAGCGCGGCGTCGAACAGCCGGTGGTTGGTGACCACGCCGATGCAACCCAGCTGCGCGGCGACGGCCTCCCAGCCCGTCCACAGGGTGTCGAGCAGCAGCGCGCGCGGCACGGCGGGGGCGGCTTCGAGCGCGCCTTGCAGCGCCTCGGGCTGGAACGAGCTGAACAGCAGCGGGGTGCCACCCGCCGGCCAGTGCGCCGCGCACCAGGCCCCGACGGCGCGGCCGGTGGCCAGGTCGTGCCCCGGCGTCGGCTTGATCTCGATGTTGAGCGCGAAGCCGTTGCGCTGCACGTAGGCCGCCACCGCGGCCAGGCTGGGCGGGGGCTCGCCCGCGTACGCGCGCGAATGCCAGCCGCCGGCGTCCAGGCGCGACAGCTCGGCCCAGGGCCGATCGCCTGCGGTGCCGCGCGCGGGCGTGGTGCGCTTCAGCGTGGCGTCGTGCAGCAGGAAGGGCACGCCGTCGGCGCTGAGCTTCACGTCGCACTCGAAGGCGCGGTAGCCGTGCGCCGCGCCCAGGCGGAAGGCGGCCAGCGTGTTCTCGGGCGCCAGCTTGCCGGCGCCGCGGTGCGCGATCCAGCGCGGCAGTGGCCAGGGGGTGTGCGCGAGCTCAGCCATCGATGCGCTGCCCCGTGACCGGATCGAACCAGTGCAGCCGCGTCGCCGGTGCCGCCAGCTGCAGCGTCTGCCCCGGGCGCGGCGGGACCCGCGTGCCGTCGATGCGCAGCGTGAAGCCGCTGCCGCCCAGGCGCCCGTGCACCAGCCGCTCGGCGCCCAGCATCTCGATCAGCTCGACCTCGAACGGCCAGCCCTCGTGCTCTGCCGCCTGCGCGTGCTCGGGCCGCAGCCCCAGCAGCAGCGGGCCGGAGCGCGGCGCCGGCGCGGGCAGCGCCAGCGGCAGCTCGCCGACCAGGAAGCGCGCGCCCTCGGCCACGCCGGCCAGCAGGTTCATCGGGGGGCTGCCGATGAAGCCGGCCACGAAGGTGGTCTGGGGCCGGCCGTACACCTCCTCGGGTGTGCCGATCTGCTCGATGCGGCCGGCGTTCATGACGATCATGCGCTGCGCCAGCGTCATGGCCTCGACCTGGTCGTGCGTGACGAACAGCGAGGTCACGCCCAGCTCGGCGTGGAGCTTCTGGATCTCCAGCCGCGTCTGCGCGCGCAGCTTGGCGTCGAGGTTGGAAAGCGGCTCGTCGAACAGGAACACCTGCGGCTGCCGCACGATGGCGCGGCCCATGGCCACGCGCTGGCGCTGGCCGCCGGAGAGTTGCCGCGGCTTGCGGTCGAGCAGGGCGCCGAGCTCCAGGATACCGGCCGCCTTATTGACGCGCTGCTCGATCTCGGCGCGGGGCAGCTTGGCGATCTTCAGGCCGTAGGCCATGTTGTCGAAGACCGTCATGTGCGGATACAGCGCGTAGTTCTGGAAGACCATCGCGATGTCGCGCTCGGCCGGCTCGAGCCGGTTGACGACGCGGCTGCCAATGGCGATCTCGCCGCCGCTGATCTCCTCCAGGCCCGCCACCATGCGCAGCAGCGTGCTCTTGCCGCAGCCGCTGGGCCCGACGATGACGATGAACTCGCCGTCAGCGATCTCGGCGTCGACGCCGTGGATCACCTTGACGCCCTTCGGTCCGTGTCCGTAGGTCTTCTCGACCCGGCGTAGCGCGATGGCACCCATGCTGGCCTATTTCTCCGTGTCCACCAGGCCCTTGACGAACCAGCGCTGCATCAGCAGCACCACCAGGGCCGGCGGGATCATGGCCAGCATGGCGGTGGCCATGACGGCGTTCCATTCGGTGGCCGCGTCGCCTCCGGAGATCATGCGCTTGATCCCCATCACGATGGGGTACATGCTCTCGTCGGTGGTCACGAGCAGCGGCCACAGGTACTGGTTCCAGCCGTAGATGAACTGGATGACGAACAGCGCTGCGATGCTGGTGGCGCTCAGCGGCAGCAGCACGTCCTTGAAGAATCGCAGCGGCCCGGCGCCGTCGATGCGCGCGGCCTCCACCAGCTCGTCGGGCACGGTCAGGAAGAACTGGCGGAACAGGAAGGTGGCCGTGGCGCTGGCGATCAGCGGGATCGTCAGGCCGGCGTAGCTGTCGAGCATGCCCAGGTCGGCCACCACCTCGTAGGTCGGCCCGATGCGCACCTCCACGGGCAGCATCAGCGTCAGGAAGATCATCCAGAACACCAGCGTGCGGCCGGGGAAGCGGAAGTACACCACCGCGAAGGCCGACAGCAGCGAGATCGTGATCTTGCCCACGGCGATGATCAGCGCGCTCACCAGGCTCACCGTCAGCATGGGCGCGGCGGGCGCCAGGCGGCTGCCGTAGGCCGTCTGGCCTCCGAACAGCGCCAGGCGGTAGCTCTCGAGCATGTTGTCGCCGGGTAGCAGCGACATCGGCACGTTTTGCACGATCTGCTCCGCCGTCTGCGTGCTGGCGACGAAGGTCAGGTACACCGGGAAGGCCACGATGACCACGCCCAGCAGCAGCACCAGGTGCGATAGGGTGTCGGCGAGGCGACGGTTCTCGACCATCAATAGTTCACCTTGCGCTCGACGTAGCGGAACTGCACCACCGTCAGCGCCACCACGATGACCATCAGCACCACGCTCTGCGCGGCGCTGCCGCCGAGGTCTAGCGCCTTGAAGCCGTCGTAGTAGAGCTTGTAGACGAGGATGGAGGTCTCCTTGCCCGGGCCGCCTTCGGTGGCAGCGTCGACGATGGCGAAGGTGTCGAAGAACGCGTAGACGATGTTGATCACGAGAAGGAAGAAGCTCGTGGGCGTGAGCAGCGGGAACTGCACCGTCCAGAAGCGCCGCCAGGGGCCGGCGCCGTCGATGGCGGCGGCCTCGATCAGGCTCTTGGGGATGCTCTGCAGCCCCGCGAGGAAGAAGAGGAAGTTGTACGAGATCTGCTTCCACACGGCGGCCATCACGATGAGCGTCATCGCGTGGTCGCCGTCGAGCAGGTGGTTCCAGTCGACGCCGGCCTGGCGCAGCCAGAAGCTCACGACCCCGATGGACGGCGCGAACATGAACAGCCAAAGCACGCCGGCGATCGCAGGCGCCACGGCGTAGGGCCAGACCAGCAGCGTCTTGTAGGCCATGGCGCCGCGGATCACGCGGTCGGCCATCACCGCCAGCAGCAGCGAGATGACCAGGCCCGACACCGCCACCAGCAGCGAGAACACGGCCGTGGTGTGGAACGACGCGAGGTAGCTCTCGTCGTGCCAGAGGCGGCGGAAGTTCTCAAGGCCGACGTACTCAACGCTGGTGCCGAAGGCGTCGGACTGCAGCACGCTCTGGTGCAGCGCCTGCGCCGCCGGCCAGAAGAAGAACACCAGCACGACGGCCAGCTGCGGGCCCACCAGGACCCACGGCAGCCACCAGCTGCGGAAGCGGACGCGCTTTTCTACCGCCAAGATGCCGCCTGCTCCAGCGCCGGACGAAAGCCCCGCCCCGCGGGGCGGGGAGGGGACCGGGGAGGGGTGTCCAATGGACCGCCGCGGGCCCGCAAGGGCCTCAGCCCTTGTTGGCCTTCTCGAAGCGCTCGAGCTGCTCGTCGCCGCGCTTCTTGATGTCGGCCAGCGCGTCCTTGGCGCTCTTCTTGCCGGCCCACACCTGCTCGAGCTCCTCGTCGACGATGGTGCGGATCTGCACGAAGTTGCCCAGGCGGATGCCGCGCGACTTGTCGGTGGTCTTGCGGATCATCTGCGTGACGCTGACGTCGGTGCCGGGGTTCTGCTTGTAGAAGCCGCTCTTCTCGGTGATGCCGAAGGCCCCCGCGGTGATGGGCAGGTAGCCGGTGGCCTGGTGGCTCTTGGCCTGCACGTTGGCGTCGGACAGGAACTGGAAGAACGCCGCCACGCCCTTGTACTCGTCGGGCTTCTTGCCGCTCATCACCCACAGGCTGGCGCCACCGATGACCGTGTTCTGCGGCGCGCCGGGCACGTCGGGGTAGTAGGGCAGGGTGCTGATGCCCGACGCGAAGCGGGCGTTGCGCTTGATGTTGCCGTACAGCGCCGAGCTGCCGGTGGTCATGGCGCACTCGCCGCTGACGAAGGTGGCGTCGGCGGCGTTGTTGCGGCCCTTGTAGACGAACAGGCCCTGCTGCGCCATGTTGGCGAGGTTCTCGATGTGGCGCTGGTGCAGCGGCGTGTTGATGGCCAGTCGCGTCCCCAGACCGTTGAAGCCGTTGCGCAGCGTCGCGAACTCCACGTTGTGCCAGGCGCTGAAGCTCTCGAGCTGCGTCCAGCTCTGCCAGCTGGTCGTGAAGGGGCACTTGTGGCCGTTGGCCTTCAGGCTGGCCGCGGCGCGCACCACCTCGGGCCAGGTGGTGGGCGGCCTCTCGGGGTCGAGGCCGGCGGCCTTGAAGGCGTCCTTGTTGTAGTGAAAGACGGTGGTGCTGCTGTTGAACGGCAGGCTCAGCATTTGGCCGTTTGGTGCAGTGTAGTAGCCGGCGACGGCGGGCACGTAGGAGGCCGGGTCGAACGGCAGACCTGCTTCCTTCATGAGCGTGGCCACGGGCTTGATGGCGCTCTTGCTGGCCATCATGGTTGCGGTGCCGACCTCGAAGACCTGCAGCACGTGCGGCGCGTTGCCGGCGCGGAACGCGGCGATGGCGGCCGACATCGACTCGGGGTAGGTGCCCTTGAAGACCGGCGTCACCTTGTAGGTCTTCTGGCTGGCGTTGAAGTCGTTGGCCAAGCCGTTGACCCACTCGCCGAGCGCACCGCTCATCGAGTGCCAGAAAGTGACCTCGGTCTGGGCCTGCACGGGTAGGGCCAGCGCGGCAGCCAGTGCGCCCGCGCTCAACAGGAACTTGTTCATCGTCTCTCCTCGACAGGATCGTGGCCGCTGGCGGCCGGAACCCGGCAGTCTGTCCCGGGTTTGTGACACTCCCGTTTCTGTCATGCCCGGGGGTGCCCATACAAGCGGGTTTGCCAAGGGGGCTGCGGTAGCATGAGCAAATACCCTATGAATGCGCCCCTCCCGACCCTGGCCACGCACCCAGCCGATGTGGCGCGCGCGCCGCAGCACGCTGCGTCCGAGCCCGCTGCCGACGCCGTCCGGCTGCGCGAGATCCCCTACAACTACACCTCGTTCTCCGACCGCGAGATCGTGATCCGGCTGCTCGGGCGCCGGGCCTGGGAGATCCTGCAGCAGCTGCGCGAGGAGCGCCGCACCGGCCGCAGCGCGCGCATGCTCTACGAGGTGCTCGGCGACATCTGGGTCGTGCAGCGCAACCCCTACCTCGAGGACGACCTGCTCGAGAACCCCAAGCGGCGGCAGCTGCTGATCGACGCGCTGCACCACCGCCTGGCCGAGGTGGCCCGCCGCCGCACGCCCGCCGACGACGCCGCACGCGACGCCCTGGTGGGCGAGCTGCTGGCCGCCGCGCGCGCCGCGGTCGAGGCCTTCGCGGCGCGCTTCCGTGAGGTCTGGGACCTGCGCAAGGCCACGCGCCGCGTGCTGGGCCGCGCCACCGCCAAGGACAACATCAAGTTCGACGGCCTCAGCCGCGTCAGCCACGTGACCGACGCGACCGACTGGCGCGTCGAATACCCCTTCGTCGTGCTCACGCCCGACTCCGAGGCCGAGATGGCCGCGCTGGTGGCCGGCTGCGTCGAGCTGGGCCTGACCATCATCCCGCGCGGCGGCGGCACCGGCTACACCGGCGGCGCCGTGCCGCTGACGTGGAAGAGCGCCGTCATCAACACCGAGAAGCTCGAGGCCATGAGCGAGGTGGAGATGGTGTCGCTGCCCGGCCTGCCCCACCCCGTGGCCACGGTGTTCAGCGAGGCCGGCGTCGTCACGCAGCGCGTGGCCGATGCCGCCGAGCGCGCGGGCTACGTCTTCGCGGTGGACCCTACCAGCGCCGAGGCCAGCTGCATCGGCGGCAACATCGCCATGAACGCCGGCGGCAAGAAGGCCGTGCTGTGGGGCACCGCGCTCGACAACCTCGCGAGCTGGAAGATGGTCACGCCCCAGGCCACCTGGCTGGAGGTGGTGCGCCTGGACCACAACCTGGGCAAGATCCACGACGCGCCGGTGGCCAGCTTCGAGCTGCGCCACTTCGATGCCACGGGCCGCAAGCTCGAGCGCACCGAGCGCCTGGACATCCCCGGCTCGGCCTTCCGCAAGGAGGGCCTGGGCAAGGACGTCACCGACAAGTTCCTCGCCGGCCTGCCGGGCATCCAGAAGGAAGGCTGCGACGGCCTCATCACCAGCGCGCGCTGGATCGTGCACCGCATGCCGCAGGCCGTGCGCACGGTGTGCCTGGAGTTCTTCGGCAACGCGCGCGAGGCCGTGCCCAGCATCGTCGAGATCAAGGACTACCTGTTCTCGCTGCGCGACCAGGGCGTGCTGCTGGCCGGGCTGGAGCACCTGGACGACCGCTACCTCAAGGCCGTGGGCTACGCCACCAAGAGCAAGCGCGCGGTGGCGGCCGGGGCGCGCTCGGGGCTGCCCAAGATGGTGCTGATCGGCGACATCGTCGGCGACGACGAGGCCGCGGTGGCGCGCGCCACCAGCGAGGTGGTGCGCATCGCCAACTCGCGCCACGGCGAGGGCTTCGTGGCCGTCAGCGCCGACGCACGCAAGAAGTTCTGGCTCGACCGCAAGCGCACGGCCGCCATCGCCCGCCACACCAACGCCTTCAAGATCAACGAGGACGTGGTGATCCCGCTGCCGCGCATGGGCGAGTACACCGAGGGCATCGAGCGCATCAACATCGAGCTGAGCCTGCGAAACAAGCTCGAGCTGGTCGATGCGCTGGAGGCGATGTTCCGCCGCGGGCGCCTGCCCCTGGGCCGCGGCGGCGACGCGCAGGAGATCCCCGGCGCCGAGCTGCTGGAAGACCGCGTGCAGCAGGCGCTGCACCTGCTGGCCGAGGTGCGCGGCCTTTGGCGGCACTGGCTCGAGGGCCTGGACGTGCCGCAGCCGAGCGACGACGGCACCCCCGGCGAGACCTTCTTCGCGCAGCTGCAGGACTGGCGGCTGCGCGCCAGCTGGAAGCAGCAGATCCTGCGGCCGCTGCAGCAGATCTTCGCCGGCAGCGCCTTCAAGCCGCTGCTCGACGAGTGCCAGCGCATCCACGGCGAGGTGCTGCGCGGCCGCGTCTGGGTGGCGCTGCACATGCACGCCGGCGACGGCAACGTGCACACCAACATCCCCGTCAACAGCGACAACTACGCCATGCTGCAGACGGCCCACGAGGCGGTGGGCCGCATCATGGCGCTGGCGCGGCGGCTCGGCGGCGTCATCAGCGGCGAGCACGGCATCGGCATCACCAAGCTGGAGTTCCTGTCCGACGACGAGCTGGCGTCGTTCGCGGACTACAAGCGCCGCATCGACCCCGAGGGCCGCTTCAACAAGGGCAAGCTGCTGCGCGGTGCCACCGACGGTGCCTGGGCCGCCGACCTGTCGGCCGCCTACACGCCGAGCTTCGGGCTGATGGGCCACGAGTCGCTGATCATGCAGCAGAGCGACATCGGCGCCATCTCCGACAGCATCAAGGACTGCCTGCGCTGCGGCAAGTGCAAGCCCGTGTGCGCGACGCACGTGCCGCGCGCCAACCTGCTGTACAGCCCCCGCAACAAGATCCTGGCCACCTCGCTGCTGATCGAGGCCTTCCTGTACGAGGAGCAGACGCGCCGCGGCGTCAGCATCCGGCACTGGGAGGAGTTCGAGGACGTCGCCGACCACTGCACCGTGTGCCACAAGTGCGAGAGCCCGTGCCCGGTGAAGATCGACTTCGGCGACGTCACCATGAACATGCGCAACCTGCTGCGCAAGATGGGCCGCAAGAGCTTCCGGCCCGGCAATGCGGCGGCGATGGTGTTCCTCAACGCCACCAACCCCGAGGCCATCAAGCTGATGCGCAAGGGGATGGTGGACGTCGGCTTCAAGGCGCAGCGCTTCCTGAACGGCCTGCTCAAGCCGCTGGCCAAGGCGCAGACGGCGCGCCCGCCGGCCACGCGGGGCGCGGCGCCGGTGAAGGAGCAGGTCATCCACTTCATCAACAAGAAGATGCCGGGTGGGCTGCCGAAGCGCACCGCACGCGCGCTGCTGGACATCGAGGACCGCGACTACGTGCCGATCATCCGCAACCCGGCCGCCACCGCGGCCGATTCGGAGGCGGTGTTCTACTTCCCCGGCTGCGGCTCCGAGCGGCTGTTCAGCCAGGTCGGCCTGGCCACGCAGGCCATGCTGTGGCACGCCGGCGTGCAGACGGTGCTGCCGCCAGGCTACCTGTGCTGCGGCTACCCGCAGCGCGGCAGCGGGCAGTTCGACAAGGCCGAGAAGATCATCACCGACAACCGCGTGCTGTTCCACCGCGTGGCCAACACGCTGAACTACCTCGACATCAAGACGGTGGTGGTGAGCTGCGGCACCTGCTTCGACCAGCTGCAGGGCTACGAGTTCGACAAGATCTTCCCCGGCTGCCGCATCGTCGACATCCACGAGTTCCTGCTCGAGAAGGGCATCCGGCTCGAAGACCACACGGCGGGCTACCTCTACCACGACCCCTGCCACAGCCCCATGAAGCAGCAGGAGCCGATGAAGACGGTCAAGGCGCTGGTGGGCGACAACGTCGTCAAGAGCGAGCGCTGCTGCGGCGAGAGCGGCACGCTGGGCGTGACGCGGCCCGACATCAGCACGCAGGTGCGCTTCCGCAAGGAAGAGGAGCTGCGCAAGGGCGAGAAGACGCTGCGCGAGAAGCTCGCCGCCCGGCCCGAGGTGAGCCACGCGGCCAGGGCCAACGTCAAGATCCTCACCAGCTGCCCGAGCTGCCTGCAGGGCCTGAAGCGCTACGAGGACGACCTCACCAACGGCCTGCTCGAGGCCGACTACATCGTGGTGGAGATGGCCCGCGTGATGCTTGGTGAGGACTGGCTACAGGCTTATGTGGCCAGGGCCAATGCGGGCGGCATCGAGCGCGTGCTGGTTTAATCGAGGCATGCAGTCCCAGGCCCAGGCCCCAGCCGTCCCCACGGCCATCACCGTGCACCAGGCCTCGCGCGTGCTGGAGGTGGCCTTCGACGACGGGGCGTGCTTCCGGATCCCCTTCGAGTTGATGCGGGTGTACTCGCCCTCCGCCGAGGTGCAGGGCCACGGCCCCGGCCAGGAGGTGCTGCAGACCGGCAAGCGCGGGGTGGGCATCACCGACATCCAGCCCGTGGGTCATTACGGCGTGCAGCCGCGCTTCTCCGACGGGCACGACAGCGGCATCTTCAGCTGGGCCTACCTGTATCGCCTGGGCCGCGACGAGGCGGCGCTGTGGCGCCAGTACGAGGAACGCCTCGCCGCCGCCGGCCGCTCGCGCGACGAACCCACGCTGGTGGCGGCCGGCGGTGCCTGCGGCCATCACTGATAAGCGGTTCCACCATGGCGCAGACGCACTTCGGCTACCAGACCATCGACGAGGCCGAAAAGGCGTCGCGCGTCCGCGGCGTGTTCGACAGCGTCGCCGCGAAGTACGACGTCATGAACGACGTGCTGTCGTTCGGCCTGCACCGCGCCTGGAAGGCCTACACCGTGGCCGTGGCCGACGTGCGCCCCGGCATGCAGATCCTGGACATCGCCGGCGGCACCGGCGACCTTGCCCGCGCCTTCGCCTGGCGAGCGGGCCCCACGGGCTGCGTCGTGCTCACCGACATCAACCAGGCCATGCTCACCGTGGGCCGCGACCGCCTGCTCGACGAAGGCCTGGCGCTGCCGACGATGGTCTGCGACGCCGAGCACCTGCCGTTTCCCACGGGCTCGGCCGGCGCCGGTTTCGACCGCGTCAGCGTGGCCTTCGGCCTGCGCAACATGACGCACAAGGAGGCCGCGCTGGCCGAGATGGCGCGGGTGCTCCGGCCGGGCGGTCGGCTGCTGGTGCTGGAGTTCTCCACGCCCGCGCCGCTGCTGCGCAAGCCCTACGACTGGTACTCGTTCGGCTTCATGCCGCTGATGGGCAAGCTGGTGGCCGGTGATGCCGAGAGCTACCGCTACCTGGCCGAGAGCATCCGCATGCACCCCGACCAGGCCACGCTGAAGGCCATGATGCAGCAGGCGGGCTTCGGCCACGTCGACGTGCACAGCCTGGCCGGCGGCATCGTTGCCCTCCACGTGGGGATCAAGTGCTGAAGCGGCTGCGGCGACGCGTCATCGCGGCCCGCACGGCCGCGAAGGCCTGGCGGCGTTCGCGGCGTGTGCGCCACATCAAGGGCGTGCCCGAATTCCTGCAGGTGGCGCGGCAGAGCTTCCTGGAACTGCAGGCCGCCTGGGACCGCGCCGACTGGCGCGCCCTGCAGCAACTGGCCACCGAGCCGTTGCTGGCCGACCTGCGCGAGCAGTATGCGCTGCGCGGCCCCGGCCCCAACCGCACCGAAGTGCTGGAGCTGCATGCCGAGCTGCTGGCGCTGGAGGAACTGCGCGAGGCCTTCGTGGCCAGCGTGGAGTTCCGCGGCCTCATCCGCGAGAGCGGCGACGCCGCCGCGGCGCCGTTCCGCGAGCTCTGGCTGCTGGCCAACGTCAAGGCTGCCGACCGCGGCTGGAAGCTCGCCCGCGTGCAGGCACTGGCCTGAAAGCGTGAACTAGGCAGCGCCAGAGCTGGCCTTGCACCCGTCCTACGGGGGGGTGCCCCCGAGGCAGATGTCACGTCCCCACGGGTAAACTCATTGATCTTTCACGCCGCGTTCCAGCAGGGATCCGTACATGACGCCGACGTCCTCCGCCGCCTCCAGCCGTCGTATCCCCAAGCGGGTGCTGGCCCTGATCGCCACAGCCGCGCTGCTGGCCGCCTGCGGCGACAAGGGCGGCGCGCCGGCCAGCCAGACCGCCGCGAAGGTCAACAAGGACGAGATCACCGTCCACCAGATCAACTTCGTGCTGCAGCAGCAGCGCAACCTGCGCCCCGAGCAGGCCGAGGCCGCCGGCAAGCAGATTCTCGAGCGCTTGATCGACCAGCAGCTCGCGCTGCAGAAGGCCGAGGAGACCAAGATCGACCGCGACCCGCGCGTGATGCAGCAGATCGAGGCGGCCCGCCGCGAGGTCGTGGCCCGCGCCTACCTCGAGAAGTTGGGCGAGGCAGCGCCCAAGCCCACGCCCGAGGAGATCAAGAAGTACTACGACGACAAGCCCGCGCTGTTCAGCCAGCGCCGCGTGTACCAGATCCAGGAGATCGGCATCGAGACCACGCCGGACCGCCTGCCCGAGATCCGCGAGCGGCTGGCGGCGGCCAAGAACGTCAACGAGTTCATCGCCTACCTGCAGTCCTCGGGCCTGCGCTTCGCGGGCAACCAGGCGGTGCGGGCGGCCGAGCAGCTGCCGCTGAGTTCGCTGGACGCGCTGGCCAAGATGCAGGACGGCCAGGCCCTCGTGTTGCCCACCCCGACCGGCGCGCAGGTGGTGGTGCTGGCCGGATCGCGCATGCAGCCGGTGAGCGAGGAGCAGGCCCGCCCGGCGATCGAGCAGTTCCTGCTCAACGAGCGCCGCCGCAAGCTGGTGGAGGACGACATCAAGGCCCTTCGCGCGGCCGCCAAGATCGAGTACGTCGGCAAGTTCGCCGAAGGCGCGCGGGGCGCCGCGTCGGCGCCGGCCGCCAAGCCGGCCGCCGGGGCCGCGCCCGTCGCCAGCGGCCCGCTGACGAGCACCGACGTCAGCAAGGGCCTGGGGCTCAAATGATGGCGCGGTGGCGCCCCTGGGCGGCCTTGGTGCTGGCCGCCGCATCGATGGCGCTGGCCTCGCTCGCCTCTGCGCAGGTGCCGGCCGCGCGGGCGCCCGCGGCGGTGGCGCCGGCCGCGCCCGCCGCCGAGTACCGGCTCGGCGTGGGCGACGTGCTGCGCATCACGGTGTTCCAGAACCCCGAGCTCACGCTGGAGTCGCGGCTCAACGAGGGCGGGGTGCTTTCGTTCCCGCTCATCGGCTCGGTTCGCGTGGGCGGGCTCTCGGTGCCCGAGGCCGAGCGCCTCATCGCCGACAGCCTGGCCCGCGGCAACTTCCTGCGCAACCCGCAGGTCACCATCATCGTGCTGCAGGTGCGCGGCAACCAGGTCAACGTGCTGGGCCAGGTCGGCCGGCCCGGCCGCTACCCCCTGGAGACGGCCGACACCCGGCTCACCGACATGATCGCGCTGGCCGGCGGCGTCGCGCCCGGCGGCGCCGATGTCGTCGTCGTCACCGGCACCCGCGACGGCAAGCCCTTCCGCGAGGAGGTCGACCTGCCGGCCCTGTTCACGGCCGGCGGCGCCGCGCGCGACATCGTGCTGCGCAACGGCGACGCCGTCTGGGTCGATCGCCAGCCGCTGGTGTACATCTACGGCGAGGTGCAGCGCCCGGGCCCGATGCGGCTGGAGCGCGGCATGACGCTGCTGCAGGCCCTGGCCACCGGCGGCGGCCTGACGGCGCGTGGCACCGAGAAGGGCATCCGCGTGCACCGCAAGGGCAGCAACGGCGAGGTCGAGGTGACCCAGCCGGCCATGACCGACACCCTGCGCGAGGGCGATGTCGTCTTCGTGCGCGAGAGCCTCTTCTAGCCGGCGCCCGTCGCCGGCCATACCGCCATGACCTTCGGGCAGTTCCTCTCCATCCTTCGCGCGCGTTGGTGGCTGGCGCTGGCCATCCTGGCCGCCACCGTGCTGCTGACCACCGTGGTGAGCCTGTCGCTGACCAAGCAGTACAAGGCCACGGCCAGCGTCGTCGTCGACTTCAAGCCCGATCCGATCAGCGCCGTGATCTACGGCGGCGGGGGCTCGCCGGCGCAGATGGCCACGCAGGTCGACATCATCAGAAGCGACCGCGTGGCCGAGCGCGTGGTGCGCAACCTCAAGCTCGCCGAGAACCCCCAGGTGCGCCAGCAGTGGCAGGACGAAGCCGGCGGCCGCGGCACCATCGAGGGCTGGCTCGCCAGCCTGTTCCAGCGCAACATGGAAGTGGAGCCCTCGCGCGAGAGCGGCGTCATCACCATCACCTACCGAGCCGCCGATCCCCGCTTCGCGGCCGGCGTGGCCAACGCCTTCGTGCAGGCCTACATCGACACCACGCTGGAACTGCGCGTCGACCCGGCCCGCAACTACCAGCAGTTCTTCGAGAACCGCGCGCGCGAGGCGCGCGACAAGCTCGAGGCCGCGCAGAGCCGCGTCTCGGCCTTCCAGAAGGAGAAGGGCATCATCGCCACCGATGAGCGCCTGGACGTCGAGAACGCGCGCCTGACGGAGTTGTCGTCGCAGTACACCGCGCTGCAGGCCATCAACGCCGAGAGCGCCAGCCGCGAGCGCCAGGCCCAGGGCCCGCAGGGCGACCGCCTGCCCGAGGTGCTGGGCAACCCCATCGTGGGCGCACTCAAGGCCGACATCGGCCGCGCCGAGGCCGCGATCCAGCAGCTGACCACGCGCCTGGGCGATGCCCACCCGCAGGTGCTGGAGGCCCGCGCGAGCGTGTCCGAACTGCGCCAGCGCCTGACCGCCGAGACCGCCAAGGCCACCGGCAGCGTCTCGCTGTCGAGCAACATCAACCGCCAGCGCATGGCCGAGGTCAAGGCCAGCCTCGACGCGCAGCGCGACAAGGTGCTGCGCATGAAGGCCGTGCGCGATGAGGGCTTGGTGCTGGTGCGCGAGGTCGAGAACGCGCAGCGCACCTACGACGCCATCCTGGCACGGCTGACGCAGAGCACGATCGAGGGCCAGTCCACGCAGAGCAACGTCAACCAGCTCACCGTGGCCGTGCCGCCCTCGGAGCCTGCCTCGCCGCGCGTGGTGCTCAACGTGATCCTGTCCGTCGTCATCGGCCTGCTGCTGGCGGTGGCGGTGGTGCTGCTGCTGGAGCTGCGCAACCGCCGCGTGCGTTCGATGGCCGACGTGGTGGCCGCGCTCGACCTGCCCGTGATCGGGCTGATGCCGGGCACCGGCGCCGCGGCCCGGCTGGCCGACCGCCGCATGACCGCGCTCGAGCAGCGGCTGCTCGCTCCGCTGCCGGCTCCGTCCGGGCCCAACCCCAAGGGAGCCGCCTGATGGCCAAGTTCCGCGACGACGAACAGGCCGCTCCCGAGCTGCTGGAGCCGCTGAGCGAGCCCGTGGACGCGCAGTCGGTGGCCGGCGGCGAACGCACGATCGGCGACTTCCTGACCGCGCTGCGCGACCTCAAGCCCGAGCAGGTGGAGCGCATCCTGGCGCACCAGCGCGAGAAGGGCGTGCGCTTCGGCGAAGCCGCCGTGGCCCTGGGCCTGGCCAGCCGCGACGACGTGCTCGCCGCGCTGTCGCAGCAGTTCGACTACCCAGTGGCCACCGGCGCCGGCGAGCGCCTGGGCGACGAGCTCGTGGCCCTGGTCGACCCCTTCGGCGCGCGCGCCGAGCACTTCCGCTCGCTGCGTTCGCAGCTGATGATGCGCGTGTTCGCGGGCACCGCGCCGCACCCGGCGCTGGCCGTCATCAGCCCCGACGTCGGCGACGGCCGCAGCTACTGCGCCGCCAACCTGGCATTGGTGCTGGCGCAGCTTGGGGGGCGCACGCTGCTGGTTGACGCCGACCTGCGCAACCCGCGCCAGCACGACCTGTTCCGGCTCGACAACCGCGCCGGGCTGTCGAGCATCCTGTCCGGGCGCTCCGACCAGGGCGCGATCCAGCCCGTGGCCGCCGTGCCCAGCCTGTTCGTGCTGACCGCCGGCACCACCCCGCCGAACCCGCTGGAACTGGTGGAGCGCGCCAGCTTCGGGCTGCTGATGCGCGAGCTGACCGCCAAGTTCGACCACGTTGTCATCGACACGCCTGCCGCCGTGCACGGCGCCGATGCCAGCGTCATCGCGGCGCGGGCCGGCGCGGCGCTGCTGGTGGCGCGCAAGGACAAGAGCCGCTTCGCCACGCTGCAGGAGCTGGTGGCCAGCTTCGCCGGCACGCCGGCGCAACTGGCGGGCGTGGTCTACAACGAGCGCTGAATCGTCACGACGAGGTTCTCCCCGATGACGCCCGCCGCCGCCCTGCAGCACCCCCTCGCGCCGTTCGGCATCGTCGCGCTCGGCGCGCTGGCGCTGTACGTGCCTTCGTTCCGCGATCTGCTCAACGGCATCTGGGGCACCGACCAGCAGGGGCACGGGCCGCTGGTGCTGGCCATCTCGCTGTGGCTGCTGTGGCGCAAGGGCCCCGAGTTGCTCGCCCTGCCCGACCAGCCCGCGCGCAGCGCTGGCTGGGGCTGCTTCGGCATCGCGATGCTGCTGTACGCCTTCGGGCGCACGCAGGGCATCCAGATGTTCGAGGTCGGCTCGCTGATCTGGCTGGTTGTGTCGGCGCTGCTGCTGTTCCGCGGCACGGCGGCGCTGAAGTTGGTGTGGTTCCCGCTGTTCTTCATGCTGTTCATGGTGCCGCTGCCCGGCGTGGTGGTGGACACGCTCACGCAGCCGATGAAGCTGGCCGTCAGCACCGTGGCCGAGTGGATCCTGTGGAACGTGGGCTACCCGGTGGCGCGCACCGGCGTCATCCTGCAGGTGGGGCCCTACCAGCTGCTGGTGGCCGACGCCTGCGCCGGCCTGAACACCCTGCTCACGCTCGAGGCCCTGGGCCTGCTGTACCTGAACCTGGTGCGACACGAATCGGCGCTGCGCAACATCACGCTGGCGATCCTGATCGTGCCGATCAGCTTCGCGGCCAACGTGATCCGCGTCATCACGCTGACGCTCATCACCTACCACTTCGGCGACGAGGCCGGGCAGGGCTTCCTGCACGGCTTCGCCGGCATGGTTCTGTTCATGGCGGCGCTGATGCTGATCATCGCCGCCGACACCGCCACGCGCGCCGTGGTGCGCACGCGGACGGCGCACCCAGCCTGAGCGCCATGGCCGCCCTGACGAAGCCGGTGCGGCAGGCGCTGGCGATGGTGATCGCGATGGTGCTGGTGGCGCTGCTGGCGCAGGCCGGCAAGCCCGTCCACAAGCTGGCCGAGCAGCGCCCGCGCCTCGACCTCGAGCAGGTGGTGCCCGAGCGCTTCGGCGACTGGCGGCTGCTGCGCGCTGGCGGCGTGGTGCTGCCCGACCCCAGCGTGCTGGCGAACATGCAGCGCATCTACACGCAGACGCTGTCGCGCGCCTACGTCAACAGCCGCGGCACCGTGGTCATGCTGTCCATCGCCTATGGCGACGACCAGCGCGCGAGCCTCGCGGTGCACTACCCCGAGGTCTGCTACCCGGCGCAAGGCTTCCAGGTTCGCAGCAACCGCTTGGACACCATCAGCACCCAGCACGGCGCGCTGCCGGTGCGTCGGCTCGAGACCGAGCTGTCGCGCCAGCGTTACGAGCCCGTCACCTACTGGATCACCATCGGCGACCGCATCTCGCTGGGCGGCTTCGAGCGTCGCCTGATCGAACTGGAGTACGGCCTGCAGCGCATCATCCCCGACGGCCTGCTGTTCCGGGTGTCGTCCATCAACCGCGACTCGGCGCAGGCCTTCCGCGACCAGGACGCCTTCACGCGCGACCTGCTGGCCACCCTGCCGGCCGTCAGCCGCGAGTGGCTGGCGGGCGATCCGGCGCGCGTTCGTGCGACGGTGCCGCAGCCCTGAGCCATGGCGCCCCTGCGCCTCGATGCCCGCTGAACCTGCTCGCGATGCCCGAACGCCTGCTCGTCGTGGCCGACCAGTTGCCGTACCCGCCGCGCAACGGCGCCACGCTGCCGCTGGTGAACTACCTAGAGCAGCTCGGGCGCACCCACGAGTTGCGCCTGCTGCTGCTGCGCGATGGCGACCGACCCTTCGACGCGGCCGAACGAGCCGATAACGAGCGCCGTTTCGGGCCCTTGCTGGAGGCCACGGTGCTTCGCCGCAGCCAGATCCGGCGCATCGTCGACGAACTGCGGGGCCGGGGCATGTACCAGCACGGCTGGCGCGCAGCCGACACCCAGGCCCTGTCAGCGCTGGCCGAGCAAGAGCCGGCCTGGCGCACGGCGCCGGTGTTGGCCACGCCGCTGAGCGCACTGGCGCGCTGGCAGGCCGTGCGTGCCGCGCTGCCGGGCTGGCAGCCGCGCCGCACCGTGGTGGTCGTGCACGACTGCACCGCGGCCGAGTACCGCTGGCGATGGCGCTCGCCGCAGGCCGGCATGCTGGGCCGGGTCAAGGCCTGGAGCCATTGGCTGCGCGCGCCGAGGGTGGCGCTTGCCGAGGCCGCCCTACTCTCGGCCGCCGACCGCGTGCTCGTGCAGACGGAGGCCGATCGCGAGGCCATGCGTTGCCTTGTCGGTCCGGACACCGCCTCGCGGACGGCGTTGGCGCCCAATGGCGTGCGCAGCGGGCTGTTCGACTTGGCGACAGGGCTGTCGCCTGCGCCGCAGGTGCTGTTCGTCGCCGATCTCTCGGGCGAGTACGGCCCGGTGGCCGAGTGGCTGTGCCGCGCTGTGTGGCCCCGCGTCCGGGCGGCCGTGCCCGGTGCCCGGCTCACCGTGGTTGGCCGCGGAGCAGGGCCGGCCCTGCGCCGTTGCCTGGCAGGTACACCCTGTGCCGAGCACCTCGAATTCGCAGCCGATCTGGCGCCGCTGTACGTCCGCAGCCGTGTCGTCTGGAGCCCGCTCTGGAAGGGCTTTGGCCTCATCAACAAGACGCTCGAAGCCATGGCCGCCGCGCGTCCGGTCGTGGGCGGGCTGGCGGCCTTCAACGGCATCGCCGGCTTCGTCGACGGCGTGCACGGCCGAGGCTTGTCGCGCCCCGATCCCCATGCCATGGCAGACGCCACCGCAGAGCTGCTGCGGGATGCATCGCGCGCCGCAGCTATGGGCGAAGCCGCGCGCGAGCTGGTGCGAGAAGCGTTTCGCTGGGAGCGCACGTCCGAGCGCCTGCGCGAAGCGCTGGCGGGCGCCGCACCGGGGCTCGCGCAGGCGCCGCTGCTCGTCGCTGCGGGCGTCCAGACGGCCGCGAGGCTTGGGCGATGAAGGTGCCAGTGTTGTTCCCTGCCCGCCTGCCGATGCGCCGCAGCAAGCCGGTGACGCTGATGCGTGCGCACGCGGCACCCAAGCCGGCCGAGGGCGCCGCGCTGTTCGTCGCGCAGTTCGCGGCCTACGTGGTGCTGATGGGCCTGGCCTTCACGGCGCAGTCGGGCCTCATCAAGGCGCTGGGCAACGTCTACGCCGTGGTCATCTTCGGGCTCGTAGCCTTCGCCTGGGCCACGCGGCGGCACCCGCCGTCGAACTGGGCTACCGCGCTGGTGGTGAGCTACGTCGTCTACCTCACCGGCATCGCCTGCAGCGTGGCCGTCAACCCCGATCACATCGACTGGGGTGACCTCGCCAAGATCACGTTGGCTCCAGCCTTCGCTGTGTTCGGCGCCGCCTTTGAGCGGCGGCGCGTCGCACTTCAGCAGCCCGTGCTGTGGCAGCGCAGCGACATGCGCGTGATGCTGGCGGTGCTGGTCGTCGTGCCGCTGCTGACCTGGGGCGCACAGTTGCTGCAGAGCGGCTTCCAGATCGACGGCATCCGCGAGACCTCGATCTTCGCAAACCGCAACAACGCCGCGGTGTACGCCGTCACGGTGCTGGCGCTGGTGGCCGTGATCCTGGGCCGGCCGATCCGCAGCCTGGTGCTGTTCATGCTGGCCGGCATGATGTTCGGCACGCTGGGCGTGCTGCTGGCGGTGGTGATCGCGCTGGCGCTGACGGTGGCCCGCCCGCGCGAGCTGCTGGTGCTGGGGCTGCTGATCGTGGCCGCCGGTGCCGGGTACTTCATCTGGCCCGAGGAGAAGCCCTTCGTGCGCTTCACGCCGGTGATCGACAGCGTGCGCTACATCATCGACGGCCGCATCAAGCTGCACAGCACGACCTTCGGCGAGCTGGTGCTGCTGCTGAAGACACAGGACCTGTCATTCGTGTTCCGGCTCAAGCATTGGGTGGATCTGATGACGATATGGACCAACGCCGACGCCTACCACTGGCTCTTCGGCTTCGGCGTGGGCTCCGCGCTCCGTGACTCGGACCTCCGCATGGTGCCGCACAACGACTACCTGCGGCTGCTGTTCGAGTTCGGCCTGGTCACGCTGGCTGCCTTCGTGGCGATGCTCGCGCTCGTATTCGCGCGCCTGCGCAGGCGCTGGGAGACGGTGCCGCTGCTGACGGTGGCGATCTACCTGTTCAGCGAAAACCTGATCAACAACTTCACGGCGATGGCCTTCTTCTTCTTGAGCGCTGGTGTGCTGGCCGAGCGCGTGGCAGCGGAGTCGCGCTTGCCCGCGCCGGAGCGCCGATGACGCGGCTCCTCAACGTCAACAACTACCACTATCGGCGCGGCGGCAGCGAGGTCGTCTACCTCGAGCACGCACTGATGATGGAGGGCAGGGGCTTCGAGTGCGGCTACTTCTCGATGCAGCACCCGAGGAACGAACCCACGCCTTGGAGCCGGTACTTCATCGACGAGATCGAGTTCGGCCACGAGTACAGCCTGACTGAGAAGCTGGCCATGGCCGGCAAGGTGGTGTGGAGCTTCGAGGCGCGAGCGAAGCTTGCGCGGCTGCTCGATGCGTTTCCGGCCGACATCGTGCACCTGCACTGCATCTACCATCACCACTCGCCGGCGATCCTTTCGTTGTTCAGCGAGCGCGGAATCCCGGCGGTGATGACAGCGCACGACCTGAAGATCGCCTGCCCGAACTACAAGATGCGCACGCACGACGGGCCCTGCGAGCGCTGCCGCGATGGCAGCGTGTGGAATGTGGTGCGCCACCGCTGCGTGCAGAACTCGTTGGCGGCCAGCGCCGTGGTGGCCGTGGAGAGCGGCCTGCATCGGGCCTTGGGTACTTGGCGAAGGCACCTCGCGGCCATCGTCTGCCCGAGCCAGTTCTTCGTTGACAAGTTCGTCGAATGGGGCTGGCCGCGCGACCGATTCGTGCACGTGCCGAACTGGGTCGACGCCGAGCACTTCGAGCCCGGCTTCGAGCCCGGCGGATACGCGTTCTACTTCGGCCGCCTGGTCCTCGACAAGGGCCTGGCAACGCTGATTCGCGCGGCGCATGCCGCCGCGCTGCCAGTCAAGCTGGCCGGCACCGGCCCCGATGAGGCAGCGCTGCGCGCCCTGGCTGCCGGCCTCGGTGCCGACGTTGAATTCCTAGGCTACCGCAGCGGCGTGACGCTGCACGACGCGGTGCGCGGCGCGCGCTGCGTCGTGCTGGCCTCGGAACTGTACGAGAACGCACCGATGATGCTGCTGGAGGCGATGGCGCTGGGCAAGCCCGTGGTCGGCGCGCGCATCGGGGGCATCCCCGAGGTCATCGACGAAGACGGCACCGGGTGGCTCTTCGACAGTGGCAGCGTCGAGGCGCTGGCCGAGCGGCTGGCTGCCGTGAAGGCGATGCCTGACGCGAGCCTGGTTGTCATGGGCCGGGCGGCGCGCGCGCACGTCGAGCAGCACTTCTCGCGCTCGCGCTACCTGCAAGCCATGCTGGACCTGTATGCACACGTGGGCGTGCGGCTGCCCATCACCGCTGCCGCGGGGCTGCGGGTGACCGAGTGACGCCCACGCTTCGTGTCCTGGGTATTCGCGGTGTGCCGGCAGCGCATGGCGGATTCGAGAGCTTCGCCGAAGCCTTGTCGCTGCACCTCGTGGCACGCGGCTGGCGCGTCGTCGTCTACTGCCAGGAAGAGGGCGTGGGTGAGCCGCGCTACGACACCTGGCAGGGCATCGAGCGCGTGCGACTTCCGGTGTCCACGTCCGGTACAGCCGGCACCGTGGTGTTCGACTGGCGCTGCATCGCCCATGTCTGCGCTCAGGTGCGCCGCGAGGGCACGGCCGCGGTGGGGCTCTGCCTCACGCTGGGCTACAACACGGCCGCGTTCTGCGCCCGCCTGAAGTGGGCCGGCGTGCGCAATGTCATCAACATGGACGGCATCGAGTGGCGGCGCGCCAAGTGGGGGCCTGCGGCGAAAGCCTGGTTCTGGCTCAACGAGCGGGCCGGCTGCCGCATCGGTGATCACCTCGTGGCCGATCACCCCGAGATCGCGGCGCACCTCGCCACGCGCACGTCGTCCTCGCGCATCACGGCCATCCCCTACGGCGCCGACACCGTGGTGCGACACGAGGATCCGGCCGTGCTGCTGGCGCTGGCGAAGCTGGGCTTGGCCAGCGGGGGCTATGCCACGCTGATCGCACGGGCCGAACCCGAAAACAGCATCCTCGAGATCGTGCAGGCCTGGTCGGCGCGCCGCCGTGGGCTGCTGCTGGCGGTGCTGGGCCATTACGATGAGGGCAGCGCCTACCACCGGGCCGTGCGCGTCGCCGCTGGGCCCGAGGTGCTTTTCCTGGGCGCGCTGTACGACCGCAGCCTGGTTCCGCAGCTTCGCGCCCACAGTCTGCTGTATCTGCACGGGCATCGGGTGGGCGGCACCAACCCCTCACTGGTGGAGGCGATGGGTGCTGGAAACCCGGTTTTGGCGCACGACAACCGCTTCAATCGCTGGGTGGCTGGGCCGGGCGCGGGCTACTTCACCGACGCCGCTGGGCTTGATGCGCAACTCAGCGCGGTGCTGGCCGACCCTTCGAGACTGGCGGCGATGGCCACAGCCAGCCGAGCGAGGCATGCCGAGGCCTTTACGCAGCGGCACGTGCTGGCGCAGCACGAGTCTTTGCTGCGGCAGTGGCTGCCGTCGGTGGCGGGGCAGTCATGGCGCGGCTGAAGGTGTCGGCGCTGCCGGCAGCGGCGCCCGAGTCAGGGGCTGCTGCGCTCCACGAAACCTTCGCGCGCCAGCTGCTCCAGCGCATTGGCGTCGGCCGTGCCCATGCCGTGCCACTCCCAGGAGGGGCCGACACGACGGAGCACGCCGAGGCCTACGCCACTGTTTGTCCGGTAGTTGTCCCACGGCACCGCGGTGTCGAGCCAGTAGTCGGCGCCGCCGCCGGCCAGCAGCGTGCTCGCAGCACCGACCGGCAGGCTGCGGCCGTCGGGCGTCACGGCGCGGGCTTGGAAAAGTGCAAGCACGCCACAAAGGGGCTGGCTGCCCAGCACGATGCGCCCCTGGCGCGGCCAGAAGTGAAACGCGCGGCCGGCGCCGAACCCGATCCGCGCTTGACCGGGCATCACCTGCACCACGTCGGCGGGAATGTTCTCGTTGCCTGCGAAGTCGGCTCTGAACGCTGCGCCTTCGATGTCGCCCCGTTGTACACGCTGCCATTGCCGTTGGCCGCCGTTCCAGGTGCAGATCAGGGTCTGGTTCTGGCGCACCTCCAGGCGCTGAGTGCCCACGGGCGCACCATCGATCCAGAACGCATGTGCCCAGCCGGTGAACGCCTTGAACCCTGCCGGCACGATGTTGCCGCTTTCGCGCTTGCTGCGCTCACGCCAGTCGAAGCCGGGCGGCACACCGGCCGGCAGTGCGTCGTGGGGGCTGCCGAACGGAACAGAAAGAGAACGCAGCGTGCTCAGCGGCACACCCAGTGCGAGATGGCCCGGTGGCAGCGCGGCGGTTCGAGGAGGGCTCGTGTCGACGACGACTGGCGGCGCACTGCCAGCGTCGGGTGCCGCGGTGACGTCGTCGCCCCCACCGCAGGCGGCGAGCAACACGCACACGAAGCTGGCGGACAAGCCCATCGAGAGTTGCCGCGGGCGGCGGCGAGAGGAGTCGGGCGTAGTGTAAGGGTTCGACATGGAGCGCAACCTCGGGCGACGCCTTGGGTTTCGGCGTTTGCCGTCCGGCCTTCAGGGCGTGTTTTCGCCTTGTCACAACTCGGCATGTCGTCGTGAAGGACGGAGGCATGCTCCGTCCGAGCCTGCTGAGCGGCACGGCGTGGAACCTGCTCGGCCTGGTGGTGCCGCTGTTCGTGGCAGTCATCGCCATCCCGTGGCTGATGGCGCTGCTCGGTCTGGAGCGCTTCGGTTTTCTGGCCCTGGTGTGGGCCCTGGTTGGCTACGCCAGCGTGCTTGACCTGGGCATCGGCAAGACGCTGATCCGCGTAGTGTCGCGAAGGCTGGCTGATGGCGACCGCCACGGCGCGCTGGCCCTGGCTTCGATGGCCGCACAGCTGCTTCTGCTGATCGGCCTGGCGCTCGGTCTGGGCTTGTGGCTGGCGTCGGGTCCGCTGCTGGCCCACGCCGACGCACGGACGGGAATTCCGGCTGAGGAAGCAGCCGGCGCGCTGGCCGTGGTCGCTGCGCTGCTGCCGATGGTGCTAGTCAACAGTGCGCAGGTGGCGATGCTCAGCGCTTGGCAGGACTTCATGCGCCTGAATCTGCTGCGCGCGGTACTCAGCACCCTGACCTACCTCGCACCTCTGCTGCTGGCACTGCAAGGCGTCACCGACCTGCGCGCGGTGGTGAGTTCGTTGCTGCTGGTGCGGCTGGCTGGTTTGCTGGCCTACGGAATCGTGAGCTGGCGGCGCTGCGGCTGGTTGCCGCGCCCGGGCGGTTGGTCGCGAGAAGGATTGGCTTCGCTGATGGCGGTCGGGCGCTGGATGTTCATCGTCAATTTCACCGCGCCGCTGATGGCCTACCTGGATCGCTTCGTGGTGGGTCTTCAGCTCCCGCTGCGCGAGGTGGCGGTGTATGCCGCGCCGGGCGAGATCCCGAACCGGCTGTTGATGGTGCCCTACGCGGTGCTGGCGGCGCTGTTCCCGCGCGTGGCGAACGAAGGCGCTGACCCCGTCGAGTTGCGCCGCGTACTGGGGCAATCGGTGCGCTGGCTCTGCGCCTTGATGACGCCACTGGTGCTGGTGGGTGTGGCCTTCGCGGTGCCGGCCATGACCGCCTGGCTGGGCGCAGACAACGGACCGCTGGCCGGGGTGGTGCTGCAGGTGCTGCTGGCAGGGCTCTGGCTGTCGTCGCTGTCGATGGGGCCGATGACGGTGGTGCAGGCCGCCGGGGACTTGCGCCACGTTGCGATGTTCTACCTGCTGCAGGTGCCGCTGTTGCTGGCGATGCTGTGGGCGTTCACCGAACCGCTGGGTATCGTCGGCGCGGCACTGGCTATCGCGCTGCGGCAGGGCATCGACACCGTGGGCATCCTCTGGTTGGCGGTAAGGCAGCTGGGGCTGCCCCTCGGACGCTGGCGTCGCTTTGCGCTGGGCCTGCTTGGCAGCGCTGTTGTCCTGGTGCTGGTGGCAACGGCGCGCAGCTGGGCCGGTGCCTTGATGGCCGCGGTGTCCGGACTGGGGATCTGCGCGGCCATCGTCATCTGGCTCTGGTTCGAGGCCGACGAGCGACGGCGCGCTTGGCACTGGGTACAGGCCCGATGGCGCCGTGCCGGAGCTCCGCCGGGTGCGCGCTGACGTGCCTGAGACCGCTCACGATGAGCGCCTGTTCCATAGTCCTCTCGCGCATCATTGCCAAGACTAGGGTGGAGCGGACTGGGAAGCCAGTGGGCGCGGAGCACGTTCTGAAAGGCGATCACATCCGTGCTCAGCGCTGAGAGCTTGGCCCGGGGTTGGGGGCATGCTTTGGCGCTGCCGGACATCGACACCGCGAGGCTGGCGACCACCGAAACCGCGCTCGCCGAACCGGCGCGCGTGCTGGTGCTGGGCGGCGTTTCGGTCGAGGCCGACCTGGCTGTGGGGCCACGAGGCCCTCTACACCAACGTTCAGGCGCTTGCCGCCGACTACGGCTTCGAAGCCGCGGTGGGACTGCCTACGCCGCGGCGGGAGCAGGGCGCCTGAGCGGCGGCCGGGCATGGCCACGGGGCCGCCCCGTGTCTGCACGTCCGTCTGCGACCCTGCTCACGCTGGCTGGCAACGCATCATGATGTTGAAGCCGAAACGGTTCAGCGGAAACGTCGAACTTGATTCGAGGGGCAGTGAAATCCGTCCTTTGTAGTGGTAGCCGACGATGGTTTCCGGGATCCAGCCACAGCGTCGCAACTCCGCCAGTATCTCGAACGAAGAGTAGATTCGCTGATGGGTGTGGTCCCATGCCCGGTAGCGCCGCCCAAGCATCTTCTCGCCGATGTAGTACCCCGTCAGCCCATTCGGGGACATCCGGTTCGGCGTGGTCAGGATCAGGCGTCCCGTCGGTGCTGTCAGGCGCCTGGTCTCCGCTAGCAGCGCCGGCCTGTCCGCCTCGTCGAGGTGCTCGATCAGTTCCATGATCGTGATGAGACCGAAGCTGCGCTCCTTGATCGAGCGAGCCACGGTCAGGGCATCACCGTGGATCGCTTCCTTGACCCGCTTCCTCGCATCCTCGACGTTGTCGGGATCGAGATCGACGCCGGTCACCTGCCACCCGGCAGATCCCAGCATGGCGGAAACGAAGCCCGAGCCGCAGCCGAATTCCAGAGCCGCACCGTTCGCGCCTCGCGGAAGCAGCTTGCGGATCAAATCGAGCCGCTTCACCTCGTAGGGATCCCGGTACTTCTCGTCCACTACCCGTTCGGATTGGTTCATGCGGATATGTCTGTTCGTGAGTTGGGTCGGGACCGCGGTCCGCGCCGGGAGGGCAGTTTCCAAGGCCGGTGCCCTCCTTGCCCCTGCAGAAGCACTGCGCGATGCTCTTCCTGTTGCGCCGTCCGACGATACGCGGTGGACAAATCTGTCAAAGAGCGGCGAATTTGGCCAGCAGAGCCCTGGCGTGCAGCCCGACTCGTATCGAAAGGGCTCGCGAGTTTGCGTTGACCGCAGCAGTTCGGCCCATCCATGACGCTTTCGCCGATGCTCTCGCCGGATTTGAGTTGTCCAGACGGGTCCGAGCCAAAGCGTCTACTTGTTCTTCGCTGTGGCGCTACCAAACAGCGCCGACTTGACCCTGACCAAGCTTGGCCAAAGGCGCCCGATCAGGGTCTTGGTCTTGCCGGCGTTGTCGGGATACCAGACGGTTGTCCGGTGCGTCAGCTGAGTCTCATGCATCGGCGAGTACGCGTAAGCCGCCAGCGAGCGACGGTACTGGCCTGCTGGGAACCGGATGGCGTCGTAACCATGCAGCGTGTAGTCGCGCGTGAACATGATGACGCAGCGATTGAACCGGGGTGCCACTTCCAATGTCGTCTCGGGCCTGTCGCGGTGGCGCAGCTTCAACTCGCCCCTGAAATCGGGCTGCCAGTCCTTGTTCAGGTAGAGGAGGATGTTGAGGTTGCGGAACCAGTCAGGGTGCAGCGGGTGGGTGTTGAAGTCCACGTGCATGTCCAGAAAACTGCCCTCGCCCCCCTGATGGATGCCGCCGCCATGGAAGGCCGGGTCCACGAAGACAGCCTCGCCCGTGATGCGTTGAAGCAGTGACTGGAAACGCTCGCTCATCAGGTCCGCGTGCAACTGCGCGAAATCAGGCGATATGTCCTTGAATCCGCTCTTCTCGTGCTTGTTGCGGGCGAATATGTAGTCGCGGCTCTTGTTGATGTGGTGGGTGATCGGGTCGGGGATGTCGTCATAGAGACGCAGGAGGGCCTCTTGCTCGCAGAAGTCGTCGATGACGATGTGCTCGAAGGGCTGAGCGTTCGAGAATCGACGTCGAAGCTCGTCGACGTCGCTTTCCAGGCGTTCAAATCGCAACATGGGTGTGCCTGTGACGTTGGGTGCGCTGGGCGCGTGGCTCTCGTCAAGGCCTGACGGCCCCACGCCCCGAGTTCTAGCGTAGCACCGACATGTTTCGACTGGTCCACCCTGCGGGGCGAGACACCCCGAAGTCGGTGTATGCCGCCCGGTAACGGCTGGTCGGTCAGCCGGAAGCCGTTCCCGCCGGCGGCAGCCGCGCGTCGGCCAGTCCCGGCGCCGCCGCATCCTTCGCCGCCAGTCTCGGCGCCACCCCGGCATCGGGCCAGGCGATGGCGAGATCCGGGTCGTCCCAGCGGATCGCCGCTTCGCAGTCCTTCGCGTAGGTGTCGGTGGTCTTGTAGAGGAAGTGCGTGTCGTCCTCGAGCGCGATGAAGCCGTGCGCGAAGCCCTCGGGGATCCAGAGCTGCCGGTGGTTCTCGGCGTTCAGCTCCAGTCCGAACCACTGGCCGAAGTGCGGCGAGCCGCGGCGGATGTCGACTGCCACGTCCCAGGCGCGACCCTTCACCACCCGCACCAGCTTGCCCTGGGCGTGCGGCGGCAACTGGTAGTGCAGACCGCGCAGCACGCCGCGCTGGCTGCAGGAGTGGTTGTCCTGCACGAAGCGGCGCGGCAGCGGTTCGCCGGCGGCCTGCAGCGCGGCCAGCCACTTGGGCTCGGTGAAGCTCTCCATGAACCAGCCGCGGTCGTCGCCGAACACGGCTGGCTCGACGATCAGCACGCCCGGCAGCGAGGTCTTCGTCAGCTTCATCGTCAGAAGACCCGCTCGTTCAGGATCTGCAGCAGGTACTGCCCGTAGCCGTTCTTGCGCAGAGGCTCGGCCAGCGCCTGCAGCTGCTCGGCGGTGATCCAGCCGGCACGGAACGCGATCTCCTCCGGGCAGGCCACCTTCAGGCCCTGGCGCTTCTCCAGCGTGGCGATGAACTGGCCGGCCTCCAGCAGGCTGTCGTGCGTGCCGGTGTCCAGCCACGCGTAGCCCCGGCCCATGATCTCGACCTCGAGCTGCCCCTGCCGCAGGTACTGCGCGTTCACCTCGGTGATCTCGAGCTCGCCGCGGGCGCTGGGCTTGATCGAGGCCGCGATGTCGCAAACCTGCTCGTCGTAGAAGTACAGGCCCGTGACGGCGTAGTTGCTCTTGGGCGCGCGGGGCTTCTCCTCGATGCTGATGGCACGGCGCTGTGCGTCGAACTCGACGACGCCGTAGCGCTCGGGGTCGTGCACGTGGTACGCGAACACCGTGGCCCCTGTGCCGCGCGCGTGAGCCCGCGCCAGCTGCGCCGCCAGGTCGTGACCGTGGAAGATGTTGTCGCCCAGCACCAGCGCGCTCGGCGCGCCGCCCACGAAGTCGCGCCCCAGGATGAAGGCCTGCGCCAGGCCGTCGGGGCTGGGCTGCACGCAGTACTGCAGGTTCATGCCCCACTTCGCGCCGTCGCCCAGCAGCGCCTGGAAGCGCGGCGTGTCCTGCGGCGTGCTGATCACGAGCACGTCGCGCATGCCCGCGAGCATCAGCGTGGAGAGCGGGTAGTAGACCATCGGCTTGTCGTACACCGGCAGCAGCTGCTTGCTCACGGCCAGCGTGGCCGGGTGCAGCCGCGTGCCGGAGCCGCCGGCCAGGATGATGCCCTTGCGATTCATGGTGGGTGGTGCTCCTCGGAACAGTCGGTCAGCCCAGCACTTCGGCCAGCATGCGCTCGACGCCGCATTGCCACGGCGGCAGCACCAGCCCGAAGGTGCGCTGCAGCTTGGTGGTGGCCAGGCGCGAGTTCAGCGGCCGCTGCGCTGGCGTGGGGTAGGCGCTGGTGGGGATGGCGTGGATGCGCTCGGGCGCCACCTTCACGGCGTGGCCGCGTGCCCGGGCCCACTCGATGACGTGCGTGGCGTAGCCGTGCCAGTTCGTCTCGCCGCCGGCCACGCAGTGGTAGGTGCCCGACAGTGCCACGTGGTCGAACAGGCGCGGCAGCAGCTGCGCCGTCACGTCGGCCAGCAGGTCGGCGCCGGTGGGCGCGCCCGCCTGATCGGCGATGACCTTGAGCTCCTCGCGCTCGGCCGCCAGCCGCAGCATGGTGCGCGCGAAGTTGCCGCCGCGCGCGGCATACACCCAGCTGGTGCGCAGGATGGCGTGGTGGCAGCCGCTGGCGCGGATGAGCTCCTCGCCCTCGAGCTTGGTGCGGCCGTAGACGCTGAGCGGGCCCGTGGGCGCGTCCTCGTCGCGGGCCTGCGTGCCGCTGCCGTCGAACACGTAGTCGGTGCTGTAGTGCACCAGGCACAGGTCGCGGCGCTTGGCCTCTCGCGCCAGCACGCCGGGAGCGGTGGCGTTGAGCGCGCGCGCAAGCTCGGGCTCGGACTCGGCCTTGTCGACCGCCGTGTGCGCCGCGGCGTTGACGATGACCTGGGGCTGGACGTGCGCCACCAGCTCGGCCAGCGCCTCGGGCTGGCTGAAGTCGGCCTTCAGCGGGCCCTCGCTGTCGAAGTCGCAGGCCACGACCTCGCCCAGCACCCCCAGCGAGCGCTGCAGCTCCCAGCCGACCTGGCCGTTCTTGCCCAGCAGCAATATCTTCATGGGCACCGCTCCCGCCTCAACGCGCTGCGTAGTTGGCCGCCACCCAGTCGCGGTAGCTGCCGCTCTGCACGCGCGCCACCCAGTCGGCGTGCTCCAGGTACCACTGCACCGTCTTGCGGATGCCGGTCTCGAAGGTCTCGGCCGGGCGCCAGCCCAGCTCGCGTTCGATCTTGCGCGCGTCGATGGCGTAGCGGCGGTCGTGGCCCGGGCGGTCCTTCACGTAGGTGATGAGCCGCGCGTAGGGGCCTTCGGCCGCGGGGCGCAGCTCGTCGAGCAGCGCGCAGACGGTCTTCACGATCTCGATGTTGGGCTTCTCGTTCCAGCCGCCCACGTTGTAGGTCTCGCCCAGCCGGCCACCGGCCAGCACGGCGCGGATGGCGCTGCAGTGGTCCTTCACGTACAGCCAGTCGCGGACCTGCATGCCGTCGCCGTACACGGGCAGCGGCTTGCCGGCCAGCGCGTTGACGATCATCAGCGGGATCAGCTTCTCGGGGAAGTGGTAAGGCCCGTAGTTGTTGCTGCAGTTGGTGGTGAGCACCGGCAGGCCGTAGGTGTGGTGCCAGGCACGCACCAGGTGGTCGCTGGCGGCCTTGCTGGCGCTGTAGGGGCTGTTGGGCTCGAAGGGATGCTGCTCGGTGAAGGCAGGGTCGCCGGGGCCCAGGCTGCCGTAGACCTCGTCGGTGCTCACGTGCAGGAAGCGGAAGGCCGCCTTCTCGTTGCCCGCCAGCGCGCCCCAGTGCGCGCGCGCGGCCTCCAGCAGCGTGAAAGTGCCCTCGACGTTGGTCTTGATGAAGGCGCCGGGGCCGTGGATGCTGCGGTCGACGTGGCTCTCGGCCGCGAAGTGCACCAGCGCGCGCGGGCGGTGCTCGGCGAGCAGGCGGTCCACCAGGATGCGGTCGCCGATGTCGCCCTTGACGAACACGTGCCGCGCGTCGCCCTGCAGCGAGGCCAGGTTCTCGAGGTTGCCCGCGTAGGTGAGGGCGTCCAGGGTCACCACGCGCTCGTCCGAGCCGGCCAGCCAGTCGAGCACGAAGTTGCTGCCGATGAAGCCGGCGCCGCCGGTCACGATGATGGTCATGTCGACACTCTTCCGTAGGTGTCCTCGAAGCGCACGATGTCGTCCTCGCCGAGGTAGCTGCCGCTTTGAACCTCGATCAGCTCCAGCGGCACCTTGCCCGGGTTGCGCAGGCGGTGCTTCTCGCCCAGCGGGATGTAGGTGCTCTGGTTCTCGGCCAGCAGGATGACCTTGTCGCCCACCGTGACCTCGGCCGTGCCGGTGACGACGATCCAGTGTTCGGCGCGGTGGTGGTGCATCTGCAGGCTCAAGGACGCGCCCGGCTTGACCATGATGCGCTTGACCTGGTCGCGCGGGCCCTGGTCGATGCTGTCGTACCAGCCCCAGGGGCGGTGCACCTTGCGGTGCAGGGCATGCTCGCCGCGCTGCTCGCGGCCGAGCTGGTTGACCACGTTCTTGACGTCCTGGCTGCGCTCTCGGCGCGCCACCAGCACGGCGTCGGGCGTCTCCACCACCACCACGTCGTCCAGGCCGATCACGCTGACCAGCCGGCTCGTGGCATGCACCAGCGTGTTGCGGCAGTCCTGCACGATGGCGTCGCCCACCTGCGCGTTGCCGGCGGCGTCCTTCGGCGTCACCTGCCAGACGGCGTCCCAGGCGCCGAGGTCGTTCCAGCCGGCGGCCAGCGGCTCCATGCGGATGTCGAGCACGCCGGGGCACTTCTCGAGCACCGCGTAGTCCACCGACTCCGACGGCACGGCCGCGAACGCCGCCTTGTCCGGCCGCACGAACGCGGCGTCGGTGCTGCGGCCGGCGAAGGCCGCGCGGCAGGCGCTGGCGATGTCGGGCCGGAAGCGCTCCAGCGCCGCCATCCACACCGAGGCCTTGAGCACGAACATGCCGGCGTTCCAGTAGTAGCCGCCCTGGGCCAGGTACTTCTGCGCCGTGGCGAGGTCGGGCTTCTCGACGAACTGCGCCACCGTCGCGCCGTCGGCGCGGATGTAGCCGTAGCCCGTCTCGGGCTTGTCGGGCGCGATGCCCAGGATGACCACCGCGCCGTCGCCCGCCGCGGACACGGCGCGGCGCAGCGCGGCCGTGAACGCGGCCTCGTCGGTGACGGTCTGGTCGGCTGGTGTCACCACCATCACCGGATCGGCGCCGGCCTCCAGCGCCTGCAGCGCCGCCAGCGTCACGGCGGGCGCGGTGTTGCGGCCCATGGGCTCCAGGATCACGGCCTGCGGCTCGGCCCGCATGTCGCGCAGCTGGTCCAGCACCATGAAGCGGTGCTCTTCGTTGCCCACGACCAGCGGCCGCGCCACCTCGATGTTGTCGCCGCCCAGCGCCAGCAGCCGCGCCACGGCCTGCTGGAACAGGCTCTGCGAGTCATGGCCCAGCACCAGGAACTGCTTCGGAAAGCCGCTGCGCGACAGCGGCCACAGCCGCGTGCCGGAGCCGCCGGCCATGACCACCGGCCACACGGCCAGCGGCGTGGTCGAATGCTTCATTCGTACCCCCTCGGATTGTTCGATTGCCAGCGCCAGGCGTCGGTGCACATGCGGGCCAGGTCGAGCCGGGCCTGCCACCCGAGCAGCGCGCGCGCCCGGGTCGGGTCGGCCCAGCAGGCCGCCACGTCGCCCGGCCGCCGCGGCCGG
This sequence comes from uncultured beta proteobacterium, assembly GCA_903828235.1. Classification (GTDB taxonomy): domain Bacteria; phylum Pseudomonadota; class Gammaproteobacteria; order Burkholderiales; family Burkholderiaceae_C; genus Rubrivivax. The sequence goes on from CAIKLM010000130.1 coordinate 115,715, forward strand.
ATTTCGTAGGGTACCGCGCGGCCGCTGGCGGCGGCGAAGGCCGCCACCACCTCCAGCACGCTGTGGCCGCGCCCGGTTCCCAGGTTCACGGTGAACGAGCCCGGGTGATCGAGCAGCCGCCGCAGTGCTGCCACGTGGCCCTCGGCCAGGTCGACGACGTGGATGTAGTCGCGCACGCCGGTGCCGTCGGGCGTGTCGTAGTCGTTGCCGAAGACCGACAGCGCCGTGCGCCGGCCCACCGCCACCTGGCTGACGTAGGGCATCAGGTTGTTGGGCGTGCCGCGCGGGTCCTCGCCGATGCGGCCGCTGGCGTGCGCGCCCACCGGGTTGAAGTAGCGCAGCACGGCGGTCTGCCAGGCAGGGTCGGACGCACCCAGGTCGGCCAGGATCTGCTCGCCCAGCAGCTTGGTGCGGCCGTAGGGGTTGGTGGCACCGACCGGGGCGTCCTCGGTCAGCGGCAGCTGCTCCGGCTCGCCGTAGACGGTGGCGCTGGAGCTGAAGACGAAGCGCCCGACCCCGTGCGCGCGCATGGCCTCGCACACGGTGAGCAGGCCGTCGATGTTGTTGCGGAAGTAGGCCAGCGGCTGCGCCACCGATTCCCCCACCGCCTTCAGCGCCGCGAAGTGCACGGTGGCGTCGATGCGGTGCCGCGAGAACACGCCGGCCATGGCCGCGGCGTCGCAGACATCGACGCGCTCGAGCACCGGCGTGCGCCCGCCGAGCTCGGCCAGGCGCTCCAGCACGCGCGGCGAGCTGTTGCGGAAGTCGTCGACCCCCACGACCTCGAAGCCCGCCTGCCACAGCGCCAGCCAGGTGTGCGAGGCGATGTAGCCGGTGGCGCCAGTCAGCAGGATGGTGGTCATGCAGGCTCCCGGGTGTACGGGTGGGGTTCAGCGCAGCGTGGCCTGCACGTAGCAGGACAGACTGTTGCCGGTCAGCGCGCCGGTCACGTTGCCGGTGGCGCGGCGCTTGTCGTAGCGCAGGTCGCAGCCCAGCTGCGACCAGCGGGTGGCCGACCAGCGCGCGCCCAGTGTGAAGATCGTGGTCTGGTCGACGCCTTCGGCGCTGAAGCGCAAGGCGTCGTCGGTCACGGTGCGGGTGCGCACGCTCACGTCGCGCCGCGCGTACTGGATGCCGGTCGACACGCCCAGCTTGGCGCTGGCCGCCCAATCGAGCTGCCCGCGCAGCGTGTCGATGGTGCGCAGGTTGGCCTGCACGGCCGGCAGGTCGACGAGGAAGAAGCCCACCGGCACGCGCACGAAGGTCGGGTAGTTGTCCTGGCCGCGCTCGCGCGACAGCCCGGTGTAGGCGGTGAGCTTGCCGGTGGGGCGCCAGGTCCAGTTGAGCGAGCCGTTGACGTTGTCGAAATCGCGGTCGCCGCCGCGTTCGTACTGCGTCTGCCCGTTGCCGATGCGGGCCTCCAGCCGGCTGGCCCCGCTGGGCTGCCAGCCGGCGGAGAGCTCGACGCCGCGCTGCTCGAAACGGTCGTCCTGGAAGCTGCCGTTCACGGTGCGGAAGGTCGGGTAGCGTCCGCGCGACTCGCGGGCGGACAGCGTGGCGTCGAAGGCCGAGCCCGGCCGCCACGCCAGGCCGATGGCGGCGCTGTCCTGGTCGAGGTTCTGCGCCTGCACGTTGGGCTGGTCCAGCGAGTTGCGCGACCGCCGCATCGTGCCCGAGAGCTCCAGGCTCAGGGCCGTGACGAGCCCGAGCCGCAGGCTCGCGTCCACGGCCTCGGTGGTCTCGAAGTTGCGCTGCGCCAGCAGGCCGATGACGTCGGCGTTGAAGGTCGACAGCGCGCGCGAGCCGCTGGCGCCGATTCGGCCCGACAGGCGGTTCACGGTCGTCCAGTCCAGCGACACGCCGCCGCTGTAGCTCTCGTTGTCGTAGCGTTCGTTGCGGTCGAAGCGGGTGTCGCGCAGCGTCAGGTTGGCTTGCAGCCGCTGGCGTCCGATGGGTTGGTCGAGCCCGCCGATGATCGCCGCGGTGCGCACGGTGTCGCTGCGGCTCTGCCCGGCCAGCGGCGGCTGGCCGTCGCCCAGCCGCAGCACGTTGTCGTCGTTCGTCACCGACAGCTGGCCGCTCACGAACCAGGGGCTGGCCTGGGCGTGGGCGGCGCCGCCGCTCAGCGCAAGCCCGGCGGCCAGGGCCAGAGGGGCGAGGCGGTGTTCAGTACGCATGGCGGTCGAAGAACACCAGCTTGATGGTGCGCGCGATGATCTGCAGGTCCAGCCCCAGCGTCCAGTTCCGCAGGTACTCGAGGTCGTACTCCACGCGGGCCTGCATCTTCTCGATGGTGTCGGTCTCGCCGCGGTGGCCGTGGATCTGCGCCCAGCCGGTGATGCCGGGCTTGACCTTGTGGCGCACCATGTAGGCCTTGATCAGCTGGCGGTACTGCTCGTTGTGGGCCACGGCGTGGGGGCGCGGGCCCACGATGCTCATGCGGCCCTGCAGCACGTTGAAGAACTGCGGCAGCTCGTCCAGCGAACTGCGGCGCAGGAAGGCCCCGAAGGGCGTCACGCGGGGGTCGTCCTTCGTCGCCTGCGGCACCACCGCGCCGTCGTCCTGCGTGCGCATGCTGCGGAACTTCCACACCACGATCTCGGTGCCGTCCAGGCCGTTGCGGCGCTGGCGGAAGATCACCGGCCCCCGGCTGGACAGCTTCACGCCGATGGCGATGGCCGCCATCAGCGGAGCGATCAGCACCAGGATGAGCGTGGCCAGCACGAGGTCCGACAGCCGCTTGACCAGGCGGTTGGTGCCGGTGAACGGCGTCTCGCACAGGCCGACCACGGGCACGCCGTTCATGTCCTGCAGCCGGCCCTGGATGATGCTGATGCCGAACACGTCGGGCACGAAGAACACGCTGGCCGTGGTGCCCTGCACCTGCTCGAGCAGTTCCACGATGCGCGGCTGGCTGCCCAGCGGCAGCGTGATGTAGACCTCGTGCACGCCGTGTTCGCGCACGTACTGCGCCACCTGGCGCAGGCTGCCCAGGCGCTGCTTCATGGCGTCGGGGTCGACGCGCACGTCGGCGCGGTCGTCGAAGTAGCCCAGGAACGACAGCCCGATGTCGCCGCGCGCGCGGAAGGCCTGCGCCACCTTGACGCCCAGCGCGCCGGCCCCCACCACGACGGCGGTGCGCCGGTTCGCGGGCTGGGCTGCCAGGTGGCGCAGCAGGGCACGGCCGCTGAAGTACGTCAGCCACAGCAGCACCGGCGTCAGCACGGCCCACCACAGCACGATCGCGGGCTCGAACAGGTGCAGGCTGCGCGTGGCGTAGCCGCACAGCAGCAGGATGGCCAGCAGCGCCAGCCACGAGGTGCCGATGTCGACCGCGGCGTTCAGCGGACGGTCCCAGAAGCGGTTGCGCCCCGGGAAGGTGAGCGCGAACACCAGCAGGCACAGCGTGAGGTCGGAGCGGCCGATGGGCTCGTCGAAGGCGCGCGAGACCGCGAGGAACACCGCCACCGTGAGCGACGGCTCCAGGAAGGCTGCCACCAGCGACGTCACCGATTGCGGTGCGCTGTAGAAGGTCCTCTTGTAGCCTCGTTCTTCGAACATCGGGAGGGGCAGCAGCCGCAGGCGCTTTCAGCACCGCGAATGGGCGTGGGCGGGAGCCGGCGATTCTGGCCCATCCCCGTGCCGCAGCCCGGTGCGCCACCCCCCGGGGGAGGAGGTGTCCCGCGTCCCGCGACGGGCCTGCTGCCTACAATCGGGCAATGTTGCACAGTCTGCAGGCCATGCTCGCGCCGGCGCTGGCCGAACGGCTGACGCTGCTGCTCAACCACGTGCTCGCCTCCGAGGCCGTGGCCACCGAGCGGCTGCTGCCGCACCGTGGCGCCACGCTGCAGCTCACGCTCGAGCGCTGGCCGGCGCTGCTGCCGCCGCCGCCGGTGCTGTCGTGGCGCATCACGCCGGCCGGCCTGCTGCAGTGGAACGGCGCCGAGGGTCTGGCCCCGGCCGCCGAGGGTGGGGCGCAGCTGCACGTCACCGTCGATGCCGCCAACCCGGCCCTGCTGGTCGCGCGGGCCCTGGGCGGCGAGCCGCCGGCCCTGCGCATCGAGGGCGACGCCGCGCTGGCCGGCGAGGTGAACTGGTTGCTGCAGAACCTGCGCTGGGACGTGGCCGCCGACCTGGAGCGCCTGTTCGGCCCCCAGGTCGCCGGCGTGCTGCACCCCGTGGGCCGCATGCTGGGGCAGGGGCTGCGCACGGCGCTGCAGGGCCTGTCTTCCCTCGGCGAGAGCCTGCGCGCACGCCGTGGCTGAACGCGCCCGCGGCGCGGCGCCGGGGTGGCCGCGATGAAGCACCTCGTGCGCCTGGCCTTCATCGTCGTCACGGTGCTGCGCTTTGGCCTGGACGAGGTCGCGCTCAGCGCCTTCCGCCAGCCCTGGGTGCGCGCGCTGGTGCGCCTGGCCACGCTGGGCCGGCGGCTCGACCGCCCGCGCGGCGAGCGCCTGCGCCAGGGCCTCGAGCGCCTGGGCCCCATCTTCGTCAAGTTCGGTCAGGTGCTGTCGACGCGCCGCGACCTGATCCCGCTGGACGTGGCCGACGAGTTGGCCCGGCTGCAGGACCGCGTGCCACCGTTCCCTGCCGCGCAGTCGCGCGCGCTGGTCGAGAAGGCCTTCGGTCGGCCCATCGGCGAGGTGTTTGCGCGCTTCGATGCCGAGCCGGTGGCCAGCGCCTCCATCGCGCAGGTGCACTTCGCCGAGCTGAAGGACGGCCGCGAGGTGGCGGTGAAGGTGCTGCGGCCGGGCATGCGCGAGGTCATCGAGCAGGACCTGACCCTGCTGCACACCCTGGCCGCCTGGGTCGAGCGGCTGAGCGCCGACGGCCGGCGCCTGAAGCCGCGCGAGGTGGTGGCCGAGTTCGACGGCTACCTGCATGACGAGCTCGACCTCGTTCGCGAGGCGGCCAACGCCACGCAGCTGCGCCGCAACATGGACGGCCTGGGCCTGGTGCTGATCCCCGAGATGGTGTGGGAGCTGTGCACCGAGAGCGTGATCGTGATGCAGCGCATGAAGGGCGTGCCGATCAGCCAGATCGAGCGCCTGCGCGAGGCCGGCGTCGACCTGAAGAAGCTGTCGCGCGACGGCGTCACCATCTTCTTCACGCAGGTGTTCCGCGACGGCTACTTCCACGCCGACATGCACCCCGGCAACATCATGGTGAGCCTGGACCCGGCCAGCTTCGGGCGCTACATCGCGCTGGACTTCGGGATCATCGGCACGCTCACCGAGACCGACAAGGAATACCTGGCCTTCAACTTCATCGCCTTCTTCCGGCGCGACTACAAGCGCGTGGCCGAGCTGCACATCGAGAGCGGCTGGGTGCCGCCGGGCACGCGCGTCGGCGAGCTCGAGGGCGCCATCCGCGCCGTCTGCGAGCCGCAGTTCGACCGGCCGCTGAAGGACATCTCGCTCGGCCAGGTGCTGCTGCGCCTGTTCCAGACCTCGCGCCGCTTCAACGTCGAGATCCAGCCCCAGCTGGTGCTGCTGCAGAAGACGCTGCTCAACATCGAGGGGCTGGGCCGCCAGCTCGACCCCGAACTCGACCTCTGGACCACGGCCAAGCCCTTCCTGGAACGCTGGATGAACGAGCAGGTCGGCTGGCGCGGCCTGGCAGCCCGGCTGGAGCGCGAGGCGCCGCGCTACGCGCAGCTGCTGCCCGCGCTGCCGCGGCTGCTGCACGAGGTGCTGCGCCGGCAGTCGCAGCCACCGCAGGACCACGCGCTGCGCGAGCTGGTGGCCGAGCAGCGGCGCATTCGCCGGCTGCTGCAGGCTGTGGTGTGGGGCGCGGCAGGGCTGTTCCTGGCGGCCGCCACCGCCGTGGCCGTGCTGCTGGTGGGCTGAGCGCCGCCGCCAAGGACGCACCGGCCCTGGGGGCTTCGCCTTATCATTGCGGGTTTGGCCGCGTTCGCGGCCGTCAACCTCGTCAACGGGACGCCCCATGCCCATCTACGCCTACCGCTGCTCCGCCTGCGGCCACGCGCAAGACGTGCTGCAGAAGCTGAGCGACCCCGTGCTCACGACGTGCCCCGCCTGCGGCGCCCAGGCCTACAGCAAGCAGGTCACGGCCGCCGGCTTCCAGCTCAAGGGCTCGGGCTGGTACGTGACCGACTTCCGCAACGGCAGCCAGGCGGCGCCCAAGCCGGCCGAGGGCGACAAGCCCGCCGCCGACGCACCCGCGGCCGGCGACAAGCCCGCTGCCGCGCCGACGCCCGCCGCGCCCGCGGCTGCTGCACCGGCGCCCGCGCCGGCCGCTGCGCCGGCTGCCGCGTCCCCCGCCCCCTGAACCCCGGCGCACGCCTTGAAGAAGTTTCTCGTCGCCGGCCTGCTCGTCTGGCTGCCGCTGGCCATCACCATCGCCGTGCTGAGCTGGCTGCTCGGCGCGGTGGACGGCCTGTTCGCCTTCCTGCTGCGCGTGTCGGAGGCCGTGCTGCCCGTCAGCGCGGCCGCCACCATCGAGCGGCTGCGCCACGTGCCGGGGCTCAGTGTCGTGGTGCTGGTGGCGGTGCTGGTGCTCACCGGGGCCTTCGCCACCAACATCTTCGGGCAGTGGTGGGTGCGCCAGTGGGACCGGCTGATGCACCAGATCCCCATCGTCAAGAGCATCTACAGCTCGGTCAAGCAGGTCTCGGACACGCTGTTCTCGTCCAAGGGCAACGCCTTCCGCGAGGCCGTGCTGGTGCAGTACCCGCGCTCCGGCGCGTGGACCATCGCCTTCGTCACCGGCCGGCCCGGCGGCGAGGTGGCGACCAAGCTGCCCGCCGACCTGTTGAGCGTGTACGTGCCCACCACGCCCAACCCGACCTCGGGCTTCTTCCTGATGCTGCCCCGGGCCGAGGTGATCGAGCTGGCGATGAGCGTCGACCAGGCGCTGAAGTACGTCATCTCCATGGGCGTGGTCGTGCCGCCGCCGCCGGCGGCGCCCAAGCCGCTGCCGGCCCGAAACTGACCGGGCGGGCTGGTTCGGCAACCGGCCCGTCCTGACGGTGACCCGCCGCACCCCAGCGCCCCCCACGCCTGCCGGCCGCGGCCCGGCAGGCCCCCCGAATCCGACTTGCGAGAGACCACCATGCGAACCACCTACTGCGGCCTCGTCAGCGAAGCGCTGATGGGCCAGACCGTCACCCTCATGGGCTGGGCCCACCGCCGCCGCGACCACGGCGGCGTGATCTTCATCGACCTGCGCGACCGCGAGGGCCTGGTGCAGGTGGTGTGCGACCCCGACCGCCCCGAGATGTTCGCCGCCGCCGAGGGCGTGCGCAACGAGTTCTGCCTGCAGGTCACGGGCGTGGTGCGCGCGCGGCCCGCGGGCACCGAGAACGCCAACCTCACCAGCGGCAAGGTCGAGTTGCTGTGCCACACGCTGGCGGTGCTCAACCCCAGCGTGACGCCGCCGTTCCCTCTCGACGACGAGAACCTGTCGGAGACCGTGCGCCTGACGCACCGCGTGCTCGACCTGCGCCGGCCGCAGATGCAGCGCAACCTGCGCCTGCGCTACAAGGTGGCCATCGAGGTGCGCAAGTTCCTCGACGAGCAGGGCTTCATCGACATCGAGACACCGATGCTCACCAAGAGCACGCCCGAGGGCGCGCGCGACTACCTCGTGCCCAGCCGCGTGCACGACGGGCAGTTCTTCGCGCTGCCGCAGTCGCCGCAGCTGTTCAAGCAGCTGCTGATGGTGGCCGGCTTCGACCGCTACTACCAGATCACCAAGTGCTTCCGCGACGAGGACCTGCGCGCCGACCGCCAGCCCGAGTTCACGCAGATCGACATCGAGACCAGCTTCCTGACCGAGCACGAGATCCGCGCCGTCACCGAGGCCATGATCCGCACCGTGTTCCGCAAGACTCTGGGCACGGAGCTGCCGGTCTACGCCGAGATGACCTACGCCGACGCGATGCACCGGTACGGCTCCGACAAGCCCGACCTGCGCGTGAAGCTGCAGTTCACCGAGTTGACCGACGTCATGCGCGACGTCGACTTCAAGGTCTTCTCGGGCCCGGCCACCACGCCGGGCGGCCGCGTGGTGGCGCTGCGGGTGCCCGGCGGCGGCGAGATGAGCCGTGGCGAGATCGACGCCTACACCGAGTTCGTCAAGATCTACGGCGCCAAGGGCCTGGCGTGGATCAAGGTCAACGACGCCGGCAAGGGCCGCGACGGGCTGCAGAGCCCGATCGTCAAGAACCTGCACGACGCGGCCATCGCCGAGGTGATCGCGCGCACGGGCTGCCGCAACGGCGACCTGCTGTTCTTTGGCGCCGACAAGGCCCGCATCGTCAACGACGCCATCGGCGCGCTGCGCCTGAAAATCGGCCACAGCGAGTTCGGCCGCCAGCACGGCCTGTTCGAGGACGGCTGGAAGCCGCTGTGGGTGGTGGACTTCCCGATGTTCGAGTACGACGAGGAAGCCCGGCGCTGGAACGCCGTGCACCATCCGTTCACGGCGCCCAAGGACGGCCACGACGAGCTGATGAAGACCGACCCCGGCGCCTGCCTGGCCAAGGCCTACGACATGGTGCTCAACGGCTGGGAGATCGGCGGCGGCAGCGTTCGCATCCACCGCGCCGACGTGCAGGCACGCGTGTTCGAGGCGCTGAACATCACGCCCGAGGAGCAGCGCGTGAAGTTCGGCTTCCTGCTCGACGCGCTGCAGTACGGCGCGCCGCCGCACGGCGGCCTGGCCTTCGGCCTGGACCGCATCGCCACGCTGATGACGGGCGCGGAGAGCATCCGCGACGTCATCGCCTTCCCCAAGACGCAGCGCGCGCAGTGCCTGCTGACCGGCGCGCCCAGCCACGTCGACGAGGCGCAACTGCGCGAGCTGCACATCCGGCTGCGCAACCCGAAGGCGGCCTGAGGATCGGGCGCGGCGGTCATGAGCGAGGCGCGCCCGTTCAAGATCCCGCGCTCGGTGCTGGTGGTCATCCACACGCCGGCGCTGGAGGTGCTGCTGATCGAGCGCGCCGACCGCCCCGGCTTCTGGCAGAGCGTGACCGGCTCGCTCGACGCCGAGGATGAGCCGCCCGCCGAGGCGGCCTGGCGCGAGGCGGCCGAGGAAACCGGCCTCGGCGCGGCGCAGGGCGGCGTGCTCAGCGACTGGCGGCACGAGATCGTCTACACCATCTACCCGCACTGGCGGCACCGCTACGCCCCCGGCGTCAGCACGAACACCGAGCACTGGTTCGGCCTCGTGCTGCCCGAACCCGTGGCGCCGGTGCTGAACCCGCGCGAGCACACGGCCCACGCCTGGCTGCCGTGGGAGCGGGCGGCGGAGCGCTGCTTTTCGCCCAGCAACGCCGAGGCCATCCGCACGCTGCCCGGCCGCCTGGCGCGCTGACGGCGCGATGATCGGCGCATGAGACCCCGCCACGCCGGCCCCGTTGCCGGGCACTCGACGCTGCAGTCCTCGCTGCTGCCGCCGCACACCGGACACGGCGCGCTGCGCGTGGCCACCTACAACATCCACAAGGGCGTGCGCGGCCTGGGCCCGCGCAAGCGGCTGGAGATCCACAACCTGGGCCTCGCGGTCGAGGCCTTCGACGCCGACCTGGTGTTCCTGCAAGAGGTGCGGCTGTTCCACACGCGCGAGGCGCGGCGCTTCGACCGCACGCACTTCGGCTGGCCGCAGGAGGGCCAGGCCGAGTACCTGGCGCCCGAGGGCTACGAGGTGGCTTACCGCAGCAACGCCGTCACGCGGCACGGCGAGCACGGCAACGCGCTGCTGGCGCGCTGGCCCCTGGGCGACGTCGGCCACCACGACGTGAGCGACCACCCCTTCGAGCAGCGCGGCCTGCTGCACGTGCCGGTGGTCTGGGCAGGCACCGTCGTGCACGCCATCGTCGTGCACTTCGGCCTCGTGCACCGCAGCCGCGTGCGCCAGGTGGAGCGGCTGGCCCGTTACGTCGAGCGCCACGTGCCGGCCGACGCGCCGCTGGTGGTGGCCGGCGACTTCAACGACTGGGGCGAGCGGCTCGACAGCGCCATGCGCGCCACGGGCCTGCGGCGGGCGCGCGCGCCGGCAGGCGGGCCGGAAGCCACGTTCCCCTCGCTCGCGCCGGTGTTCGCGCTCGACCGCTTCTACCTGCGCGGCCTGGCCTGCACGTCGACCATGGTGCCGCGCGGCACGGCCTGGGCGCGCATGTCGGACCACCTGCCGCTGATCGCCGAGCTGGCCCTGGCATGAAGCCGCGGCTGCGCGACACGCTGCGCGACCTGGCCGGCGTGCCGGTGCCGCGCTTCGTGGGCGGCAACCGTGTCGCGCTGCTGCAGGGCGGCGACGCGCTGTTCCCGCGCATGCTGCAGGCCATCGCCGCGGCGCGGCACGAGGTGTGGCTGGCCACCTACATCTTCCACGACGATCCGGCGGCGCGCTCGGTGGCCGAGGCGCTCGTCGCCGCGGCCGCGCGGGGCGTGGCGGTGCGCGTGGTGGTCGACGGCTTCGGCAGCATCAAGTCGCTGCCGGCGGTGCGCAAGCGATTCGCCGGCAGCGCGGTGCAGCTGGAGGTGTTCCGCCCGCTGGACCGCTGGTGGTCGTGGCTGCAGCCCGGGCAGCTGCGGCGGCTGCACCAGAAGCTGTGCGTCTGCGACGTGCCCGGCGCGGGCGAGGGCGAGCTGGTGGCCTTCGTCGGCGGCATCAACCTCATCGACGACCGGCACGATCTGAACCACGGCTGGACCGACCAGCCGCGCCTGGACTTCGCCGTGGCCCTGCAGGGCCCGCTGGCCGCCCACGCCCACGCCACCGCGCGCGCCATGTGGACGCGCGCGCACCTGGCGCGCCACTGGCGCAGCGAGTTCCGGGTGGCCGCCGCCAGCGACCATCCCGTGGGCGAGACGCTGGCCCTGCTGCAGCAGCTGCGCGGCCCGTCGACGCTGCGGCAAGGCGCGGCCCGCGACGACGACGACCGACCCGTGCGCGCCGCCTTCCTGGTGCGCGACAACCTGCGCCAGCGCCGCGTCATCGAGCGCAGCTACGTCGATGCCATCCAGCAGGCCCGGCACTCGGTGGACATTGCCGTGCCCTACTTCTACCCCGGCACCCGCTTCCGGCGCGCGCTGCGGCGCGCGGCGCGGCGCGGCGTGCGCGTGCGGCTGCTGCTGCAGGGCAAGGTCGACTACCGCATCGCCGCGCTCGCCGCGCAGGCGGTGTACGACGAGCTGCGCGGCCACGGCGTGCGCATCTACGAGTACACGCCCGCCTTCCTGCACGCCAAGGTGGCGCGCGTCGACGACGACTGGGCCACCGTGGGCAGCAGCAACATCGACCCGCTGAGCCTGCTGCTCAACCTCGAGGCCAACGTGGTGGTGCGCGACGCCGCCTTCGCCGCCGAGCTCGGGGCGCGCTTCGAGCAGGCCTTCGCGCTCAGCACCGAGGTGAACGCGCCCATGCGCCGCGGCCTGCGCGGCTGGGCCACGCGGCTGGTGGTGGCCTTCGCGGCTACGCTGTACCTGCGCGTGGCCGGCATCACCGGCCGGTACTGAGCGCACCCTGGCCGGAGCCTGCGCCACCGTCCTGCCATGGCCGACCCTGTCGACGACGACCTCGTCGTGCTGCGCCCCGAGGGCCTGTACTGCCCGCCGGGCGACTTCTTCATCGACCCCTGGCGCCCGGTGGCGCGGGCCGTGATCACGCACGCCCATGCCGACCACGCGCGGCGCGGCCACGGCGCCTACCTGGCCACCGCGGTGAGCGCGGGCGTGCTGCGCGCCCGCCTGGGCGACATCGCGCTGCAGGGCCTGGCCTACGGCGAGGCGGTGGTCGTCGGCGGCGTGCGCGTCAGCCTGCACCCGGCGGGCCACGTGCTCGGCTCGGCGCAGGTGCGGCTGGAGCACCGCGGCCGCGTCTGGGTGGCCTCGGGCGACTACTTCACCAGCGGCCACGAGGGCGACGCCAACCCCACCTGCACGCCCTTCGAGCCGGTGCGCTGCGACTGCTTCATCACCGAGAGCACCTTTGGCCTGCCGGTGTACCGCTGGCGGCCGCAGGCCGAGCTGGCGGCCGGGATCAACGCCTGGTGGGCCGCCAACGCCGCGGCCGGGCGCGCCAGCCTGCTGATGGGCTACAGCTTCGGCAAGGCGCAGCGGCTGCTGGCGGCGCTGGAGCCGGCCATCGGCCCCATCGTCGTGCACGGGGCGGTGGCGCCGCTGAACGAGGCCTACCGCGCCGCTGGCGTGGCGCTGCCCGCCACCACGATGCTGGACGCGCTGGCCGGCGACCGCACGGCGCTGGCGCGCGCCATCGCCATCGCGCCGCCGGCGGTGCAGGGCAGCGCCTGGTCGCGGCGCCTGGGCGAGCACGCCGACGCCTTCGCCAGCGGCTGGATGCAGCTGCGCGGCGCGCGCCGCCGCCAGGGCGTGGACCGCGGCTTCGTGCTGTCGGACCACGCCGACTGGCCGGGGCTGCAGCGCGCCATCGCCGCCACCGGCGCCCGCCGCGTGATCGTGACCCACGGCTACGAGGCCGTGATGGTGCGCTGGCTGCAGCAGCAGGGGCTGCAGGCGGGCAGCTTCCGCACCGAGTATGGCGACGAGCGCCTGGCCGATGCCGAGCCGTCGGCCGCCTGACCGGGCCCTGCGCAAGATCAAGCCGGCGCCGTAGCGCCGGCGTTACGCTCAGAGCGCCCCACCCACGCCCCTCCCGCCCCTGGAACGCCCATGACGAGCCCGCAAACCCCGATGCTGATCCTGCTGCCCGTCGACGGCTCGCCGACTGCCCTGCGCGCCGTGCAGCACGCCATCGCGCTGCGCGACCGCGGGCTGGCGTTGCGCGTGCTGCTGGTGAACGTGCAGCCGCCGCCCACCCTGTACGAGGTGGTGCTGGCGCCCGATGCCGAGCGGCTGGACGCCGTGCGCGCCGCCGCCGGGGCCGACCTGCTGGCGCCGGCCGAGGCGCTGCTGCGCGAGGCCGGCATCGCCTTCGACAGCGAGGTGCTCGGCGGCGAGCCCGCGCCCACGCTGCTGGACCGCATCGAGACCGCCGGCACCGAGTGGGTGATCGTCGGCGCGCGCGGTGCCGGCGAGTCCGGCGAGCGCCACGCCACGCCGGGCCCGGTGGCGATGGCGCTGCTGCAGCACGCGCCGGTGCCGGTGGCGGTGGTGCACGACGCCGAGCCTGGCCCGGCCGAGGACTGAGCCCTTGCCCGCCGAGCCCCTGCTCTCGGCCCGCGGCCTGCGCAAGGTCTACCGCACCAGCGCCGAGGCGGCCGAGGTGGTGGCGCTGGCGGGCGTGTCGCTCGACGTGGCCGCCGGCGAGTTCGTGGTGCTGCTCGGCGCCTCGGGCTCGGGCAAGAGCACGCTGCTGAACATCCTCGGCGGGCTCGACGTGCCCAGCGCGGGCGAGATGTGGTTCCGCGGCCAGCGCCTGTCGGATGCCGGCGAGGCCGCGCTCACGCGCTACCGGCGCGAGCACGTGGGCTTCGTGTTCCAGTTCTACAACCTGATCCCCAGCCTGACGGTGCACGAGAACGTGGCCCTGGTCACCGACATCGCCACCCACGCGATGGACGCCGACGAGGCCGTGGCGCGCGTCGGCCTGGCCGCGCGGCGCGATCACTTCCCGGCGCAGCTGTCGGGCGGCGAGCAGCAGCGCGTGGCGATCGCGCGCGCCATCGTCAAGCGGCCCGACCTGCTGCTGTGCGACGAGCCCACCGGCGCGCTCGACTACGAGACCGGCAAGCGCGTGCTCGAGGTGATCGCCGAGGCCAACCGCGAGCTCGGCACCACGGCCATCGTCATCACGCACAACGCCGCCATCGCGGGCATGGCCGACCGCGTGATCCGCATCGCCGACGGCCGCATCGCGCAGGACGAGCGCAACGCCACGCGGCTGACGCCGTCCGAGCTGCGCTGGTGAGGCCCGGCGCGCCATGAAGGCCCTGCACCGCAAGCTGCTGCGAGATCTGCGCGCCCTGTGGAGCCAGGCGCTGACCATCGCGCTGGTGGTGGCCAGCGGCGTGGCCGGCTTCGTGACCACGCTGTCGGCCGTGGACTCGCTGGACGCCGCGCGCGAGCGCTTCTACGCCGAGGGCCGCTTCGCCGACGCCTTCGTGGCGCTCAAGCGCGCCCCGCTGGCCCTGCAGCAGCCGCTGCTGGCGCTGCCCGGCGTGGCCGACCTGCAGGCCACGGTGGAGATCGGCGTGCGCGTGAGCCTGCCGGGCCGTGCCGACCCCGTGGTGGGCCACCTCGTGGGCCTGGACGCGCGCCACGCGCCGCGCCTGAACCGCGTGCTCACGCAGTCCGGCCAGGCGGCGCCGTCGCCGGGCGGCGAGGGCGCGGGCGGCGAGCTGCCGGCCTGGGTGTCCGAGGCCTTCGCGCGCGCCCACGGCCTGGGCCCGGGCGCGCGGCTGCAGGCGCTGGTCAACGGCCGCCAGCGCACGCTGGTGCTGCGCGGCGTGGCGCTGGCGCCGGAGTACGTGTTCGCCGGCCTGTGGGGCATGCCCGACCAGCGCGGCTTCGGCGTCTTCTGGGTCGATGCCGAGGCCCTGGCCGCCGCCGTGGACATGACCGGCGCCTTCAACCGCCTGGCCGTGCGCCTGGCCCCGGGGGCCGAATTGCGCGAGGTGCTGGCCGCGCTCGACCAGGCGTTGGCGCCCTACGGCGCGCAGCCGGCCATCGGCCGCGAGCACCAGACCTCGCACGCCATGCTCGATGCCGAGATCGACGAGCAGCGCGTGCTCGGCAGCGTGCTGCCGCTGATCTTCCTGGCCGTGGCGGCCTTCCTGCTGAACGTGGTGGTCTCGCGCCTGGTGACGACGCAGCGCGAGCAGATCGCGGCTCTCAAGGCCCTGGGCTACGACAACCGCGCCATCGCCGCGCACTACCTGCAGTTGGTGGGCGCCATCGTCGCGCTGGGCCTGCTGCTGGGCCTGGCCCTGGGCAAGGCGCTGGGGCTGGGCCTGACGGCGCTGTATGCCGACTTCTTCCGCTTCCCGGTGCTGGAGCACCGGCTGTCGCCCGACCTCGCGCTGGGCGCGGCGGCCCTGGTGGCGGCCACCGCGGTGGCCGGCACGCTGGGCGCCATCGCCGCCAGCGTGCGGCTGGCCCCGGCCGAGGCCATGCGGCCGCCCGCGCCCGGCCGCTACCGCCGCACGCTGGCCGAGCGGCTGGGCGCGACGCGGCTGGCGCTGTCGCTGCGCATGATCCTGCGCCAGGTGGAGCGCCGCCCCTGGCGCAGCGGCCTGGCCGTGGCCGGCGTGGCCGCGAGCATCGCCATCGTCGTGATGGGCAACTTCTTCCGCGACGCCATCGAGTTCATCGTCGACAGCAACTTCAACCTGGGCATGCGCAGCGACGTCGCCGTGTGGACCCTGCAGCCGCTGGACGCCGCCGCCGGCCAGGCGCTGCTGCGGCTGCCCGGCGCGCGCGAGCTCGAGGCCACGCGCTTCGTGCCGGTGCGGCTGGTCAACGGCCACCGCGTCGAGCGCGGCCAGATCCGCGGCTACGCCACCGTGCCCAGCCTGTACCGCATCGTCGGCATGGACGGCCACGCGGTGGTGCCCGACGGCCCGGGCCTGGTGCTGACCGACCGCCTGGCCCACAAGCTGGGCCTGCGCGTGGGCGACCGCGTGCGCGTGGAGGTGCTCGAGGGCCGCCGCCCCGTGCTGACGCTGCCGGTGGACGCGCTGGTGCGCGAGATGATGGGCCTGAACGCCTACATGGGCCGCGAGGCGCTGAACCGCGCGCTCGGCGATGGCGACCTCGCCAACGGCTTCGTCGTCACGCTGGAGCGCGGCCACGAGGCGGCGTTCCTCGAGGCCACGCGCGGCCTGCCCATGGTGGCCGGCGCCTTCAGCAAGGCCACGATGCTGGCCAACATGCAGGAGCTGTCGGCGCGCAACGTGCGCATCATGAGCACGGTGCTCACGGCCTTCGCGGTGGTCATCGCCGTGGGCGTGGTCTACAACAACGCGCGCATCGCGCTGGCCGAGCGGGCCTGGGAGCTGGCCAGCCTGCGCGTGCTGGGCTTCACGCGCGGCGAGGTCTCGGCGCTGCTGCTGGGCGAGCTGGCGCTGGTGGTGGCCGTGGCGCTGCCGCTGGGCATGGTCGCGGGCTGGGCCCTGGTGCACGGGCTGGCCGGTGCGCTGCAGAGCGACCAGTTCGCCTTCCCGGTGGTGATCCGGCCGCGCACCTACGCCTGGGCCGCGCTGGCCGTGGTGGCCGCGGCGCTGGCCAGCGCCGCCGTCGTGCGCCGCCGCGTCGACCGGCTCGACATGGTCTCGGCGCTGAAGACGCGCGAGTGAGCCGCCACCCGTCCCTCCTCCTCGAACGACCGCAGGAACCCGCCCCATGACCCCCCGCACCCGCTGGATCAGCGCCGCCGTCTCGGCCGCCGCCGTCGCCCTGCTGGCCTGGGCCTTCGCGCCGCGGCCGCTGGCCGTGGAGACCGCGCCCGTGGCCCTGGCCGCCTTCGAGCGCGTGGTGCAGGAGGACGGCCGCACGCGGCTGCTGGAGCGCTACGTCGTCTCGGCGCCGCTGGCCGGGCGGCTGGAGCGCATCACCTTGCAGCCGGGCGATGCGGTGGCGGCGGGCGCACCGCTGGCGCGGCTGGCGCCGGGCCTGGCGCCCATGCTCGACGCGCGCAGCAGCGCGCAGCTGCGCGAGCGCGTGGCCGCTGCGCAGGGCGGGGTGGCGCAGGCGGCCACGCGCACGGCCGCGGCGCGCATCGCGCTGGAGCAGGCCGAGGCCGCCCGCCGGCGCAGCGAATCGCTGGCGCAGCAGGGCTTCGTCTCGCCCACGCAGGCCGAGAACGACCGCCTGGCCACCCGCGCCGCCGAGCAGGCGCTGGCCACCGCGCGCGCCGGCGAGGACGTGGCCGCGCACGACCTGGCGCAGGCCCGCGCCGCGCTGGCCACCGCGCAGTCGGGGCCCTCGGGTGCCGGCTTCGTGGTGAGCGCGCCCGTGGCCGGCCAGGTGCTGCGCGTGCTGCAGGAAAGCGAGGGCATGGTGGCGCTGGGCACGCCGCTGCTGGAGCTGGGCGATCTCTCGCGGCTGGAGATCGTGGCCGAGCTGCTGAGCACCGACGCGCTGCAGGCGCGCCCGGGCACGCCCGTGCGCATCGAGCGCTGGGGCGGCCCGGACGTGCTGGAGGGCCGAGTCGAGCGCGTGGAGCCGGCGGCCTTTACCAAGGTCTCGGCGCTGGGCGTGGAGGAGCAGCGCGTGCGCGTGCGCGTGGCCATCTCGTCGCCGCGCGAGCGCTGGCAGGCGCTGGGCGACGGCTTCCGCGTCGGCCTGGCCTTCGTGGTCGAGCGCCAGGCGCGCGTGCCCACGGTGCCGCTGGCGGCGCTGTTCCCGCGGCCGGTGGCCGAGGGCGGCGGGCCGGCGGTGTTCGTGGTGCGCGACGGGCGGGCGGTGCTCACGCCCGTCACCGTGCGGGCGCGTGGCGCGGCCAGCGCCTGGGTCGGCCCCGAGCTGCCCGAAGGCACCACCGTGATCGTCTACCCGCCCGCGGCCCTGCGCGACGGCGCCCGGGTGAGCCTGCGCCAGGTGTAGCCCCGCGCCACCGGCCTGGCGCAGCCGTGCGGCCGTGCGGCCGGAAGGCATCATCGCGCCGCATGCAGGACTTCGCCGCGCTGTACGCCGAGCTCGACGCCAGCACCGCCACCGGCGACAAGGTGGACGCGCTGGTGCGCCACTTCGGCCGCGCCGCGCCCGACGACGCCGCCTGGGCGGTGTACTTCCTGGCCGGCGGCAAGCCCAGCCAGCGCGTGCCCTCGGCCGTGCTGCGCGAGGCCGCCTGCGCCGAGGCCGGCATCGACCCCTGGCTGTTCGAGGAGTGCTACCAGGCCGTCGGCGACCTTGCCGAGACCATCGCCCACGTGCTGCCGCCCGGCACGCCGGGCCCGCGCCAGGGGCTGGCGGCGTGGATGCGCGAGCGCGTGCTGCCGCTGCGCGGGCTGTCGCCGGCCGGGCAGCGGGCGCGGCTGGTGGAGGCCTGGCGCGAGCTCGACGCGGCGGGGCGCTTCCTGCTCGTCAAGCTCATCGGCGGCGGCTTCCGCGTCGGCGTGAGCCGGCTGCTGGTGCAGCGGGCCCTGGCCCGCCACACCGGCCTGGACGCGCAGTTGCTGGCCGAGCGCCTGGTGGGCTGGACGGACGCGCGCACGCTGCCCGATGCCGCGCGCTGGCAGGCCCTGGTGGCGCCGCCAGGGCAGGGCCGAGCGCCCGAGGGCCGGCCCTATCCGTTCTTCCTGGCGCACGCGCTGCAGGCCGGGCCGGACACGCTGGGCGCAGTCGGCGAGTGGCTGGCCGAGTGGAAGTACGACGGCATCCGCGCGCAGGTGGTGCGGCGGGGCGGCGGGTGCTGGATCTGGTCGCGCGGCGAGGAGCTCGTCACCGAGCGCTTTCCCGAGGTGGTGGCCGCCGCCGCCGACTGGCCCGAGGGCACGGTGCTCGACGGCGAGCTGCTCGTCTGGCCCGAGGGCGCGGCGGTGCCGGGCACGTTCCAGCAGCTGCAGCCCCGGCTCAACCGCAAGACGCTGCCGAAGAAGCTGCTGGCCGAGGCGCCGGTGGTCTTCCTCGCCTACGACCTGCTCGAGAGCGAGGGCGCAGACCGCCGCGCCGAGCCGCAGGCCGCGCGGCGCGCGCGGCTGGAGGCGCTGCAGCAGGCCCGGCCGGGGTTGCGGGTGTCGCCGCTCCTGCCGGCAGCCGACTGGGCGGCCCTGGCCGCGGCCCGGGCCGGCGCGCGCGGGCGCGGCGTCGAGGGGCTGATGCTCAAGCACCGCGAGGCCCGCTACGGCAGCGGCCGCACCAAGGAGGGCGGCACCTGGTGGAAGTGGAAGATCGAGCCGCTGGTGGTGGACGCCGTGCTCGTCTACGCGCAGGCCGGCCACGGCCGCCGCGCCGGCGTCTACACCGACTACACCTTCGCGGTGTGGAGCCGCACGCCCCAGGGCCCCGAGGAGGCCGCCGCCGTGGTGGAGGCCATCGCGCGCCGCCAGCCCCCGCCCGCGCTGCAGGGCGACCCCGGCGCCGGGCCGCTGCAGCTGCTGCCCTTCGCCAAGGCCTACTCCGGCCTCAGCGACGCCGAGTTCAAGGCCGTGGACCGCGTGATCCGCGCCACCACCATCGACCGCTTCGGCCCCGTGCGCAGCGTGCGGCCCACGCTGGTGTTCGAGATCGGCTTCGAGGGCATCGGCGCCAGCCCGCGGCACAAGAGCGGCGTGGCCGTGCGCTTCCCGCGCATGCTGCGGCTGCGGCCCGACAAGCCGCTGCACGAGGCCGACACGCTGGCGCAGCTGAAGGCGCTGGCGCAGGGCCTGCGCACTGAGGGCGACGGCGCCGGTCCCGGGGAGGAGGCCGTCGAGCCTGCCTGAGGCCGGCCGATGGCCGCGGGCACCCCGGGCGCGCTCAGCGCAGCGGTGTCACCTCGTCGCCCTCGCCGGGCACGCAGCCGTCGGCGATGGGCGTCCAGCCCTGGCGCAGCACCATGCGGCGGTCGGTGTGGCAGACCTCGAAGCGCTCGGCCTCGGGGTGCAGGCGCTTCACGAAGGCCTCGATCGAGTCCGGCATGCTGACCTCGAAGCGCGCCTGCGCCAGGTGCTCGGGGGGGTGGTCGTCGCGGTTGAGCCAGGGGCTGAAGGCCGTGAGCCAGGTGAAGGGCCGCGCCGGCAGCCGGAAGTCGCTGCCGCGGAAGCCCTGCGCGCGCAGCCACTGCTGTGCCGGCACCCGCGGCTGCTCGCTGCGCGGCGCGCCCCAGGCCACGGCCAGCAGCTCGGCCAGCCACTGGTTGCAGTTCTGGTAGACGAGGCCGTGCGACCAGGCGTTGGCGCTGTAGCGCCGGCCCACCAGCGACAGCGCCGTGGGCGTGTCCAGCGCCGTGGCCTCCAGCGCCCCCGCCGCCCCGCGCGGCAGCACCACCACCGACAGGAAGCCCAGGTCGGGTGCCAGCGTGCCCATCAGGAAGGCCGTGAGGCCCTGGTCGAACAGGCGCGGCTGCTGCTCGTCGCAGGCGAAGTAGAGCTGGCGCACGGCCCAGGGCGTCTCGGGGCTGGCGCGCAGCGCCACGCCGCCGTGCGAGTAGCGCTGGCCGAACCAGCCCAGCGCCATGCCGCTGCGCGCGACCAGGGCCACATCGGCGCCGCGCCGCTCCAGTTCGGCCTTCACGCGCAGGCTCACCTGCAGCATCACGCTGCGCTGCGCGGCCGTGACGGGCGGGTCCTCGGTGCAGGACTGCAGCGATGCCGCACCGGCCGCCGGCACCGCCGCGGCCAGCGCGGCCGCCAGGGCGCCGGCCCGGGCCGCGGCCAGCGGCTTCACGCGCTCAGAGCGTGATCTTGCGCGTGGCGAACTCGCGCTGCTGCTCGTCGTGCACCACCAGGAAGAACGGCTGCTGCGTGGCGCGGGCGGCGAACTCCCAGCCATAGCTGCGGGTGCGCGCGGTGATGGTGTCGCCCAGCGCCAGCGCCGCCTGCTGCAGCGTGGCCTCGGGCACCACGAGCACGAAGGTGCCGGTGACGCCGCCCGTGCCCTCGAACGTGAGGCGCAGCCGGCCCGGCTGCGCGGCGGTGGCCACCTGGACGAGCCGGTAGTCGCCCTCGGCGACCTTGTTCCCCTTGGACGAGGCGTCGCTGCTGGTCTCGAACGAGTCGGACACGCTGCCCGACGAAGCCGACGAGCCCTGCGACGAGGCCGACGAGGCCGAGCTGGCGGCCAGCGCCGGCATCGAGGCGGTCAGCGCCAGGCCGACGAGCGCGGCGGCGACGGGCGAGAGGACGGGGTTGCGGCGAGGCATGGACGGGCTCCTGGAGTTGACGCAAGCAGCGCGGATCCTAAGGCGGCGCGCCGCCGCCGTGGCGGCTTGCATGCAACGCGAGTGCCACAGGCTGCACGCCCGGGACCGCCCCGATCGGGTGCGCCGCGCGCGCTGACTACACTGTCTGCGCCTGGAGACGGTGCATGGAAACAAAGTGGCTGGAAGACTTCGTGAGCCTGGCCGAGACGCGCAGCTTCTCGCGATCGGCGCAGCTGCGGCACGTCACGCAGCCGGCGTTCTCGCGCCGCATCCAGGCCCTGGAGGCCTGGGCCGGCATCGACCTGGTGGACCGCTCGGCCTACCCGACGCGCTTGACGCCCGCCGGCGAGACGCTGCACGCGCAGGCCCTCGAGGTGCTCGAGGCGCTGCAGGCCACGCGCAACATGATGCGCAGCCACCAGGCGGCGGGCCAGGACATGATCGAGTTCGCGGTGCCGCACACGCTGGCCTTCACGTTCTTCCCGCACTGGCTGACCGAGTTGCGCGAGGCCTTCGGCGCCGTGAAGAGCCGCCTGACGGCGCTGAACGTGCACGATGCCGCGCTGCGGCTGGCCGAGGGCGGCTGCGACCTGCTGATCGCCTACCACCACCCGAGCCAGCCGCTGCGCCTGAGCGACGACCGCTACGAGATGCTGCCGCTGTCCACCGAGACGCTCGCGCCCTACGCCAAGGCCGGCCCGGACGGCCGGCCGCTGTTCAGCCTGCCCGGCCGGCCCGGCGAGCGGCTGCCGTTCCTGAGCTACGCGCCGGGCGCCTACATGGCCGGCCTGGTGGAGGCGATCCGTCGCCAGGCCGGTGAGCCGCTGGCCCTGGAGCCCGTGTACGAGACCGACATGTCCGAGGGCCTGAAGGCCATGGCGCTGGAAGGCCACGGCCTGGCCTTCCTGCCGCACAGCTCGGTGCGCCGCGAGCTCAAGGCGCGGCGGCTGGTGCCGGCCTCGGCCGACCCGGCGCTGCAGCTGACGATGGAGGTGCGCGTCTACCGCGAGCGCCCCGCGGTGGCGCGCCACGTGAAGCCCGCGGTGCAGTCGCTCTGGGATCACCTCGGCGCTCAGGGTCAACCCTGAGCCGGCATGCCAAGGCGGCATGGCTCCGCCCGCCATCGGCATTGGCGGCGGGCGGGGCGCCGCCGCTAGAGTGGTGAGCGCGGTGCTGCCCAGGGGCAGTGCCGGCGTGGCATGGGCCGTGCATGCACGGGCTTACACCCGGGTCCGCCGCGCGGGCCGATTCCTAAAATCGCCCCGGTCGAAGAAGACCCTTTTCCGATTCCGCTATCCAGGAGCCTCCATGACGAAGTCCTTCATCACCGCCGCGGCGCTGGCGCTGCTCGCCGTCGGTGCCGCCCAGGCCGACACCCTGGCCAAGATCAAGCAGTCCGGCGCCGTATCCATGGGGGTGCGGGAGTCCTCCGGCGCGCTGTCGTACACCCTGGGCGACGGTCGCTACGCCGGCTTCCACGTCGAGGTCTGCCAGCGCGTGCTGGAAGACGTGCGCAAGCAGCTCGCCCTCGCCAAGCTCGACGTCAAGTACGTGCCGGTCACGTCGCAGAACCGCATCCCGCTGGTGCAGAACGGCACCGTCGACATCGAGTGCGGCAGCACCACCAACAACGCCACGCGCCAGAAGGACGTCGCCTTCGCCGTGACGACCTACGTCGAAGAGGTGCGCATCGCCGTGAAGGCCAACTCTGGCATCACCAGCATCGCGCAGCTGGCCAACCGCAACGTGGCCACCACCACCGGCACCACGTCCGTGCAGCACCTGCGCCGCCACGAGCGCGCCGCCAACGTCAACTTCAACGAGGTCTTCGGCAAGGACCACGCCGACAGCTTCCTGTTGCTGGAGACCGGCCGCGCCGACGCCTTCGTGATGGACGGGCAGATCCTGGCCGGCAACATCGCCCGCTCCAAGAACCCGGCCGACTTCCGCATCGTCGGCGAGGTGCTCAGCGTCGAGCCCATCGCCATCATGATGCGCAAGGACGACGCGCCCTTCAAGAAGGCCGTGGACGACAGCATCTCCGCGATGATGAAGAGCGGCGAGATCGGCCGGCTCTACGACAAGTGGTTCATGCAGCCGATCCCGCCCACCAACACGCGGGTGGGGCTGGCGGCGAGCGAGGCCACCAAGGCCGCCTGGGCCAACCCGAACGACAAGCCGCTCGAGGACTACCTCAAGAAGTGACGGCAGTCCGCAGCCCCGGTCGCGGGGCTGCACCCGACGGCGGCCCCGGGTTCGGGGCCGCGTCGCATGGGAGGGGAGCGCCGCGTGGCGACATGGGATTGGCAGGTCTTCTGCAAGGAGACCGTGACCGGCGAGCAGATCGCCGGCTGCTTCGGCAAGGCGGGCGACACCACCTACCTGGACTGGCTGCTGTCCGCCTGGGGCTGGACGCTGAGCGTGGCGCTGCTGGCGCTGGTGGTGGCACTGGCCGTCGGCTCGCTGATGGGCATCCTGCGCACCACGCCCGACAGGCGGCTGGTGTTCCTGGGCAACGCCTGGACCGAGCTGTTCCGCAACATCCCGCTGCTGGTGCAGATCTTCCTGTGGTACCACGTGCTGCCGGCCATCTTCAAGCCGCTGCAGGCCTTCCCGAGCTTCGTGCTGGTGGTGTTCGCGCTGGGCTTCTTCACCAGCGCGCGCATCTCCGAGCAGGTGCGCGCCGGCATCCAAAGCCTGCCGCGCGGCCAGCGCTACGCGGGCCTGGCGGTGGGCCTGACGCTGCCCCAGACCTACCGCTTCGTGCTGCTGCCGATGGCGTTCCGCATCGTCATCCCGCCGCTGACCAGCGAGGGCATGAACATCATCAAGAACTCCTCGGTGGCGTTCGCGGTGAGCATCGCCGAGCTGACGATGTTCGCGCTGCAGGCCGGCGAGGAGACCTCGCGCAACGTCGAGATGTACCTCGCCGTCACGGGGCTGTACTTCGTCAGCGCCTTCGCCGTCAACCGCGTGATGCTGTCCGTGGAGGGCCGCGTGCGCGTGCCCGGCATGATCGGCTCGAAGTGAGGTTCCCGCGATGAACCTCGACTTCTCCTTCCTCACCTGGGACGTGCTCTCCAGCTTCGTGCTGAAGGGCCTGGTGTTCTCGTTCCAGCTGACCCTCATCGGCATGGTCGGCGGCATCGTGCTGGGCACGGCACTGGCGCTGATGCGGCTGTCGGGCAAGAAGTGGCTCGAGGTGCCGGCCGCCGCCTACGTCAACACCATGCGCAGCATCCCGCTGGTGATGGTGATCCTGTGGTTCTTCCTGCTGATCCCGCTGATGACGGGGCGGCCGATGGGCGCCGAGCTGAGCGCCATGATCACCTTCACGCTGTTCGAAGCCGCGTACTACTCCGAGATCATGCGCGCCGGCATCCAGAGCGTGCCCAAGGGCCAGGTGCACGCGGGCTACGCGGTGGGCATGACGTATGGCCAGACGATGCAGCTGATCGTGCTGCCGCAGGCCTTTCGCAACATGCTGCCGGTGCTGCTGACGCAGACCATCATCCTGTTCCAGGACACCAGCCTCGTGTACGCCATCGGGGCCTACGACATGCTCAAGGGCTTCGAGATCGCCGGCAAGAACTTCAACCGCCCCGTGGAGACCTACCTGGTGGCGGCGCTCGTCTACTTCGTCATCTGCTTCTCGCTGAGCCTGCTGGTGAAGCGATTGCAGAACCGCATCGCCATCATCCGATAGCTCGTCCGCCAGGGCCCGCCATGATCGAGATCAAGAACGTCAGCAAGTGGTACGGCAGCTTCCAGGTGCTGACCGACTGCACCACCAGCATCCGCAAGGGCGAGGTCGTGGTCGTCTGCGGGCCCTCGGGCAGCGGCAAGAGCACCCTGATCAAGACGGTGAACGCGCTGGAGCCGTTCCAGAAGGGCGACATCATCGTCGACGGCATCAGCGTCGCCGACCCCAAGACCAACCTGCCCAAGCTGCGCAGCCGCGTGGGCATGGTGTTCCAGCACTTCGAGCTGTTCCCGCACCTGAGCGTGACGGAGAACCTCACGCTGGCGCAGATCAAGGTGCTGGGCCGCTCGCCCGACGACGCCAAGACGCGCGGCCTGAAGATGCTCGACCGCGTCGGCCTGATGGCGCACAAGGACAAGTTCCCGGGGCAGCTCTCGGGCGGGCAGCAGCAGCGCGTGGCCATCGCGCGCGCGCTGAGCATGGACCCGATCGTGATGCTGTTCGACGAGCCCACCAGCGCCCTCGACCCCGAGATGGTGGGCGAGGTGCTCGACGTGATGGTGCTGCTGGCCAAGGAGGGCATGACGATGATGGTCGTCACGCACGAGATGGGCTTCGCGCGCAAGGTCAGCCACCGCGTCATCTTCATGGACGCGGGCAAGATCGTCGAGGACTGCACCAAGGAAGACTTCTTCGACAACGCCGACGCGCGCACGCCGCGGGCGAAGGACTTTCTTTCGAAGATCCTGGCGCATTGAGCGGCTTCAGCCGGCCCTTCTCGGTCGTGCGTATTTCGGTTCGCTCGCGTTCCTTGCACCTGGCGTCGCGGCAGGCGGTGCCCCTGGCCGGCGCTGGGATGGGGCGGTCGGCCCTGCAGGCCGACTCCCCTGCGCTGCTCGCCCCGAGGGCGCACGGCAAAACTCGCTACGTTCGCTTCGCTCACTGCGCTCGAACAGTTGCC
>CAIKLM010000131.1 GCA_903828235.1 uncultured beta proteobacterium
GCGCCGCGGGCACCACCGCCAGCGTGGGCGGGGCGGGCGCGCGCAGTGGTGCCGCCGGCCGCGCGGGCGCCGGCGCGACCACGCTGCCCGCCGGGGGGAAGGCCAGGAAGCGCAGCAGCACCATGGCCAGCGCGCCGTGCTCGTCGGACATCAGCGCCAGCTCCTCGCGGCCCTGCAGCACCATCCGGTACAGCAGCTGCGTCTCGTCAGGCGGCAGCTGCGGCGCCAGCGCGCGCACGGCCTCGGTCTCGGGCTCGGTGTCGTCCAGCGCGCCCGGCACCGCCTGCTCGATGGCCATCTGCTGCAGCAGCTGCGCGAGTTCCTCCAGCGTGGCCTCGGCGCTCAGGCCGGCCGCGCGCAGCGCGTCCACCGTGGCCAGCACCGCCGGCGCGTCGCGGCGCGCCAGCGCCTCCACCAGGGCCGTGGCGTGGCCGCGGTCCACCGCGCCGAGCATGCTGCGCACCACGTCTTCCGCCAGCCGGCCGCCGCCGAAGGCGATGGCCTGGTCGGTGAGCGACAGGCCGTCGCGCATGGAGCCGCGCGCCGCGCGCGACAGCAGGCGCAGCGCGCCGGGCTCGGCCGGCACGGCCTCGGCCTCCAGGACGCGCGCCAGGTGCTCGCGCACCGTGGCCGGCGCCATCGGCCGCAGGTTGAACTGCAGGCAGCGGCTCAGCACCGTTGGCAGCACCTTGTCGGGGTCGGTGGTGGCCAGCACGAACTTCAGGTACTCGGGCGGCTCCTCCAGCGTCTTCAGCAGCGCGTTGAAGGCGTCCTTCGACAGTTGGTGAGCCTCGTCGATCATGAAGACCTTGAAGCGGCCGACGCCGGGCTTGTACGCGGCGCGCTCAATGAGGTCGCGGATCTCGTCCTTGCCGCCGTTGCTGGCAGCGTCCATCTCGACGTAGTCGATGTAGCGGTCGGCGTCGATCTCGGTGCAGGCCTGGCACACGCCGCAGGGCGTGGCGGTGATGCCGCCGCGGCCGTCGGGCCCGGTGCAGTTCAGGCTCTTGGCGAGGATGCGGCTGACGGTGGTCTTGCCGATGCCGCGCGTGCCGGTGAACAGGTAGGCGTGGTGCAGCCGCCCCTGGGTGAGCGCGTTCGTCAGCGCCTGCACCACGTGCTCCTGGCCGACCATCTGCGCGAAGCTGCGCGGCCGGTACTTGCGGGCCAGGACGACGTAGGACATGCGAGGCATTCTAGGCGGCCGGGGATAATCGCCCTCCCATGACGACCCCGGCCGAGACCCCCCCGCACACCCCGCTCAGCTACGAGCAGGCCGGGGTGAAGTACGACCTCATCGACCCGCTGAAGGTGGCCGCGCAACGCGCCGCCGCGGCCACCGCCGCGCACCTGGCGCCGCACGGCTTCGGCGAGGTCGAGGCCTCGCGCGGCGAGTCGGCCTACGTCGTCGATCTCGGCCACTTCTACCTGGCCAGCATCGTCGAGTGCCTGGGCACCAAGACGCTGGTGGCCGACGCGATGTGGCGCGACGGCGAGAACTTCTTCGGCGCCATCGCACAGGACACCATCGCGATGGCCGTCAACGACCTGGTCACCGTCGGCGCCACGCCGCTGGTGGTGCAGGCCTACTGGGCCGCCGGCGGCAGCGAGTGGTTCGCCGATGGCGAGCGGGCCCAGGCCCTGGTGGCCGGCTGGAAGGCGGCCTGCGACCGCATCGGCGCCGCCTGGGGCGGCGGCGAGACGCCGGCCCTGGCGGGCATCGTCGAGGCCGGCCGCATCGACCTGGCCGCCAGCTGCACCGGCCTGGTCAACCCCAAGCCGCGCCTGACGCTGGGCGAGCACCTGGGCCCCGGCGACGCCATCGTGCTGCTCGAGAGCAGCGGCATCCACGCCAACGGCCTGAGCCTGGCGCGCAAGGTCGCCGAGCGGCTGCCGCAGGGCTACCAGACCGTGATCGGCGGCGAGGCCGACGCGGGCGTGCGCTACGGGCCCGCCCTGCTGGCCCCCACCCTGCTCTACAGCCCGGTCACCGAGGCCCTATGGGCAGCCGGCGTGCGCGTGCACTACGCCGCCAACGTCACCGGCCACGGCTGGCGCAAGCTGCTGCGCCACCCCAAGGCGCTGACCTACCGAGTGCACACGCTGCCGCCGGTGCCGCCGGTGCTGCGATTCCTGCAGCAGCAGGCCGGCATGGACGACGCCGAGGCCTACGGCACGCTCAACATGGGCGCGGGCTTCGCCCTGTTCGTGCACGCCGACGATACCGAACGCGCCGTGGCCGTGGCGCGGGCGCAGGGCATCGCGGCCTGGGTGGCGGGGCAGGTGGAAGCAGGCCCGAAGCAACTGTTCATCGAGCCGCTGGGCGTGCACTGGGGCGCCGGTGAGCTGCAGCTGCGCTGAGCAGCCGCGAAAGGCGCCGGGCCCCGGGCGGCCCTCGCCTACAATCCCAAGTGCCGGGCCCCCCCGCATGGAAGCGCGCCCAACCGGGTCAGGTGGGGAACCAAGCAGCCCTAAGCGTTGCAACCAGTGCCGGGGTAAGGCTCGGCACCTCCGATGGCCTCGTCAGCCGGCCCGGCTGGTGCCCGCTCAGGGTCGCGCGAGCGCCAGCGCGGCCTGGTCGCGCAGGGCCTTCACCAGCAGCAGCTCGGTGTCGCCGAGCGCCAGCGTGTTCGCCTCGGCCTTGTCGGCATAGATCAGCCCCACGGGCGCGCCCTTCATCAGGATCGGCAGCAGCAAGAAGGTCGGCGCCGCGACGTTCTCGCGGTACCAGGCGGGCAGTCGTGGCGCCACCGTGGCGCCGTCGGCGACGAGCAGGTCGGCGCCGCGCGCGCAGATCGCCGCGAACAGGTCGGGCTGGCCGCCCAGCCGCAGCGGCACGCGGAACGACGCCGGCAGTTCGGCGGCGCGCTCGCCCGTTGCGACGCGGCCGACGAGGGCGGTGCCCTGCGGGTCGCGCGTGCACAGCACCGCCGAGCGCAGGTCGAGCGAGCGGTGCAGGATCTCCAGCACCAGCCTGAGCACGTCGCCGGGCGGCAGGGTGCGGCCCTGCACCGCGCTGCGCACCGTCTCCAGGCCGCTGGACAGCTGCACCAGCGGGCTGCCCTCGGCCAGCCGCGGCGCCGCCTCCACGCCCGCCTGCGGCGCTTCACCGGCGGCCTGCCGGGCCCGCGGGTCGGCGCCGCCCGCCGGGGCCTGCAAAAGCCGCCGCGCGGCGGCGCCCGGGGCCAGGGTCAGCCCCATGGCCTGGGCCAGCTGCGCCAGTCGGCTGCGCGCGCCGCTGGCCGCCTGCAGAAGCTGGCGCGCGTCCAGGCCCAGCGCCGGGCCGAAGCGCTTGGCGACGCGCGACAGGGCCTCGGCCTGGGCGGTGCCCTCGTGGCCGAGCATGGCGTCGGTGAGCTCGTTGGCGCCGCGCGCCAGCCAGCGCATGCGCTCGCAGCCCTCGTCGGCCCAGGGATCGATGCGCCGCGCGGGTGCTTCGCCCGTCGGATGACGCATCGACTTCTGCAGCGTCCTGGGCAGGCCCCAGGCGCGGGCCACGCCGACGCCGAGGTCGTCCAGGCCCAGGCCCAGCAGCTTCCGGGCTGCGGCGTCGCGCGTCATGGCCCCGGGGCCGGCGGTGAGCTGGCGGATGCGCTGCGCCTCTTCCGGGAAGTAGTACTCGGTCAGCAGCCGGCCGAGGTTCTGGAACATCGCGCCCAGGAAGGCCTCCTCGCCCTGCCTCGCCTGCGGCGTGAGGTCGCTGGCCAGGGTGGCGGCCATCAGCGCGCGCAGGAACTCCTCCTTCAGCACCGCGGCATGCGCCTTGTCCTGCATGTGCTCCAGCAGGACGACCGACAGCGCCATGTTGCGGATGCCGGCCAGGCCCACCAGGACCACCGCGCGCGAGACGCTGCTGATCTGCTCGCCCGTGACCGCCGTGAAGTGCACGGTGTTGACCATGCGCAGCAGCTTGTTGGTGAGCGAGACGTCCTTGAGGATCTCGTCGCTCAGCGTGCGCAGGCTCTCGGTGTCGGAGCCCGTCAGCTTCTGGATGCGCAGCACCGACGACGACAGCGCCGGGAAGTCGCTCTTGTGGCGAATGCGCCGCAGCAGGAACTCCAGCGTCGCGTGGCTGGTGTCCAGCGTCTGGTGCCCGGGGTCGAGCCAGAGCGCCAGCGCCTCGTGCATGGCGCGGGCGGTGTCGAAGCGCTGTGCGGCGTCGCGGCTCAGCGCCCGCAGCACGATGGCACGCAGGCCTTCGTCGACGTCGCCGCCGGCGGCGATCGTCAGGTCCTCGGACTGCACGCGCTGGATCGCCCGCCAGGGGTCGCGTTCCTTCGGCAGCGGGGCGCCCGAGAGCATCTCGCCGAGCATCACGCCGGCGGCGAACACGTCCATGGCCGGCTGCGGCGGCTCGCCGCGGGCGGCCTCGGGCGAGATGTAGCCCGAGGTCCCGACGATGCGGCCGTCGTGGGCCCCTGCCTCGCCGGGGCCGCGCTGCACGCGCGCGGCGATGCCGAAGTCCATGACGCGCGGCCGGCCGTCGCCGCCGAGCAGGATGTTGCTGGGCTTGAGGTCGCGGTGCACGATGCCCTGGTCGTGCGCGGCGGCCAGCGCGTCGAGCACGCCCAGCATCAGCCCCACGGCCTCGCGCGCGGGCAGCCGCGGCTGGCTCTTCAGGCGCGCCGCGAGGGTGACGCCCTCGACGTACTCGAACACCAGGTAGGGCTGCCCGCCGTCCTCGTCGGCCTCGAACACCGGCACGACGTTGGGGTGCTTGAGCGTGCTGCAGGCGCGACCCTCATTGAGCCACTCGCTGCGCATGGCGGGGTCGGCGTCGGCGTTCAGCAGCTTGAGTGCCACGTCGCGCTGCAGCCGCGGGTCGTGCGCCAGCCACACCGTGGCCTGGGCGCCGCGGCCGAGCTCGCGACGGAGCTCGTAGCGTCCCACCCTGCGCGGCGGCGAGCCGGGACCACGGGCGCCGCCGCCGTCCCGGGCCCGCCCGTCGACGCCGCGCGCGGCCTGCGGCAGGCTCATCGCGCCTCCCCCGGTCGCGACGCCGAGGGCCTGCGCAGCGCCGCCATCGGCGGCGGGCCGGCCTCGGCCAGCGGGGCCGGCTGCGTCAACGGCATCGACTCGGTCAGGCGAGCATCGCCCCGCAGAGCCTCCTGCAGCTCGCGCAAGCCGAAGCCCAGCAGCCGGCCGTACCGCTGCACCACGCGCTGCAGCGCCGCGGGCACCTTGGCCGGTGGCTGCATCAGGGCGTCCACGGCCTCGTTGGCGCAGCTGGCGGTGGCGCGCAGCAGGTCGTCGTCGCCGTCGGGCCCGCGCACCGGCGTGGCCAGCGGCAGGGGTTGGATCATCTTGAGCACGGTCTCGTCGAAGCCGCAGTGGCGGGCCGCGGCCTGGCCCAGGGCATCGATGTCGAAGCCGAGCACGGCGAAGGCGGCGGCCTCCTCGCTCATGCCGGGATCCTCCGGCTCGCCCGGGCGCGGCGACGGCGCGGGCTGCATCAGGCGCGCGACCTGCTGCGCCTCGTCGGCGAAGTGGTGGTGCAGCACCAACCGGCCCAGGTTCTGCAACACGGTCAGCAGGTACACGACCTCGCCGTCGTAGCCGGCCGGCCGCAGCGCCAGCGCGGTGTGCGCCGCCAGACGGACGCGCTCCAGCAGCGCTGCCAGGCGGGCGGCCTCGGCTTCGTCCAGCGGGCCGGGCCACTCGCGCAGGGTCTGGGCCGCGCGGCGCACTCCCACGAGTCCCTGCATCGCGATGGCGCGGCGCACGGTCAGCACCGGCGCGCTGCCGGCCGAGCGGGACTGCGCGCCGTTGGCCAGGCGCAGCAGCTCGAAGCTGAGCGCGAAGTCCTCCAGCACCACCTCGGCCAGTTCGTGGGTGCGCTCGCCTTCCATCGTCGCCACCCGCGCCAGGCGCGCGGCGGCGCCTTCGACCGAAGGCAGCACCCCGGCGGTGCGGAGGCGTTCGCCGAGCAGGGACATCAGGCTGGCGGCAGCCACGCCCTCGGCCTGCAGCCAGCCCTCCAGCGCCCGCAGCAGGGTGCGCGCGCTTCGGTAGCGTTGCCGCTCCTGTCGGTTGGTGGCGCGGTCGACGATGACCCGCAGAGGCTCGGCGATGCGTTGCGTCGTCTGCCGAGGCAGGCGCACGACGTCCCGGCCCAGGGGCGGCAGGCGATCCACGACGAGGCCGACGTCGGGCTCGTCGAGCGCGGGGGTGCCGACGAGCATCCCATGCAGCATCACGCCCGTCGCCGTCAGGTCGCGCTCGGCGGCTGCGCGCTGGGCCTGGCGGCCACTCGGGTCGGCCTGCACGGCGTCGCCGGTCCGGCCGCCGCGTTCGCCGGCCACGCCGAGCCCGGCCACGCGCAGCTGGCCGTCGTCGCTGACGAGCATCAGGAACGGCTGCACGTCGTGGTGGGCCAGGCCCGCCTCGTGCGCGAAGGCCAGCCCCTGCAGGGCCTGCTGCGCCAGCGCCGCCGCATCGGGCCCGGGCATGCCCGCGCTGCCCATGCGCTCGGCCAGGGTGGCGTCGTCTCGGGGGTCGTGGACCACGTAGGGCCAGCCGTCCTGCACGCCCATGTCGACCACCGCGGCCAGCCGCGGGTGCGAGAGCCTGGCCGCCTGGCGGGCCTGCTGCTGCCAGCGTTCCAGCGCCGCCGCACCGGCCGGCTGCACGCGCGGCAGCACGATCACCAGCTCCTGGCCGCTGGCGGGATCGGCGACGCGCCAGGCCATGCTGCGGGCGCTCTTGCCGAGCAGGCGCAGCAGTTGCCAGCGACCGAAGCGGTGCACGGCGGCGCTGCGCGGGGCGGGCGCGGGGGCTGGCGGGACGGACATGGTGTGCGGATTGCACCGCGCCGGCGCCGGCGCCCAAGCGCCGATCAGGCCCGGCAACCGGGGCCAGTTCCGGCTGCCGGCGCGACGAACCGGCGCCGACCCGCCGGCGGCGGGCGTGCCAGAATCCCGGCGTGCCCCGGAAGGCCGCGGTCTGTCGTTGCCGCGCCGGGCACGCGGAGCCGAGCAACCATGAGCAGCGAACTGATCAAGCATGTCACCGACGAGTCCTTCAGCAGCGACGTGCTGCAGTCGGACAAGCCGGTGCTGGTGGACTACTGGGCCGAGTGGTGCGGGCCCTGCAAGATGATCGCGCCCATCCTCGACGAGGTCTCCAAGGCCTACGAGGGCCGCGTGCAGATCGCCAAGATCAACGTCGACGAGAACCGCGTCGTGCCCGGCCAGCACGGCATCCGCGGCATCCCGACGCTGATGCTGTTCAAGGACGGCAAGGTCGCCGCCACCAAGGTGGGTGCCCTGACGAAGGCGCAGCTCACGGCTTTCCTCGACGGCCATCTATAATGCGGCCGACGCGGCAGGTGCCTGAGGCACCGGTCGCCTGACCCGCCCCCCTGCACCGCCCGCGCCGGCTCTTCGCCGGCCGCCAGCGCCAACCTGACCCACCGCCGGGCGACCCCCGGCCCCCGGGCGGGCTCCGTGCAGGGTCACGGCGCCACTCCACGAACTGCCCACCTCCGCCGCCAGCCGCGGGTGCCCCAGTGGCGCTGCGCGACACCGGCCGGGCCCCAGGGTGCCTCATGCATCTGTCCGAACTCAAGCTCATGCACGTGGCCAAGCTCATCGAGATGGGCGAGGCGCTGGAGATCGAGAACGTGCAGCGACTGCGCAAGCAGGAGCTGATGTTCGCGATCATGAAGAAGCGCGCCAAGGCCGGCGAGCAGGTGTTCGGCGACGGCGTGCTCGAGGTGCTGCCCGACGGCTTCGGCTTCCTGCGCAGCATCGAGGCCAGCTACATGGCCAGCACGGACGACATCTACCTGTCTCCGAGCCAGATCCGCCGCTTCAACCTGCACACCGGCGACATGGTCGAGGGCGAGGTGCGGGTTCCCAAGGACGGCGAGCGCTACTTCGCGCTCGTCAAGGTCGACCGCGTCAACGGCCTGACGCCCGAGGAGAGCAAGCACAAGATCATGTTCGAGAACCTGACGCCGCTGTTCCCGACGGCGGCTTTCAGGCTCGAGCGCGACATCAAGACCGAGGAGAACATCACCGGTCGCATCATCGACCTCATCGCGCCCATCGGGAAGGGCCAGCGCGCGCTGCTGGTGGCCCAGCCCAAGCCCGGCAAGACGGTGATGATGAAGCACATCGCCCACGCGCTGGTGGCCAACCACCCCGAGATCCACCTCATCGTGCTGCTCGTCGACGAGCGCCCCGAGGAAGTGACCGAGATGGTGCGCGGCGTGCGCGGCGAGGTCATCAGTTCCACCTTCGACGAGCCGGCGGCGCGCCACGTGCAGGTAGCCGAGATGGTGATCGAGCGCGCCAAGCGCCTGGTCGAGCTGAAGAAGGACGTCGTCATCCTGCTCGACAGCATCACGCGGCTGGCGCGCGCCTACAACAACGTGCTGCCGAGCTCGGGCAAGGTGCTCACCGGCGGCGTCGACGCCAACGCGCTGCAACGGCCCAAGCGCTTCTTCGGCGCGGCGCGCAACGTCGAGGAGGGCGGCTCGCTGACGATCATCGGCACCGCGCTGATCGACACCGGCTCGAAGATGGACGAGGTCATCTACGAGGAGTTCAAGGGCACCGGCAACTGCGAGATCCACCTCGACCGCCGCATGGCCGAAAAGCGCGTGTACCCGTCGATCCTCATCAACAAGAGCGGCACGCGGCGCGAGGAACTGCTGCTCAAGCCCGAGATCCTGCAGAAGACCTGGATCCTGCGCAAGCTGCTCTACAACATGGACGAGATCGAGGCGATGGAGTTCGTGCTCGAGAAGATGAAGCAGAGCAAGAACAACCTCGATTTCTTCGACATGATGCGTCGCGGCGGCTGAGGCCAGTTGCGGCATAGAATCTGCGGTTTTCCTCCCTCAAACCCCGGCAAGTGCGCGCCGCCACGGCAGGCGCGTGGCTACCGACCGTCATCCCCGAAAGCACACGAGGCACGCCATGAAAGACGGCATTCACCCGAGCTACCGCGAGGTCGCGTTCCAGGACCTCTCCAACGGCTTCACCTTCGTCACGCGCTCGTGCGCGCCCACGAAGGAGATGATCAAGCTCGACGACGGCCGCGAGCTGCCGCTGATCAAGCTGGAGACCACCAGCGAGACGCACCCCTTCTACACCGGCACGCAGAAGAGCGTGGACAACCTCGGCGGCCGTGTCGAGAAGTTCCGCAACAAGTTTGCCCGCGTCGGCCTGAAGAAGTGACGGCGGCGCCATCCGGGCGCCCCCTGGTGAAGGCAGCTTCGGCTGCCTTTTTCTTTGCCATCATCGCCCCGTGAGCCCCCACGTGCCCACCGTCACACCGGCCGTCGTCACGCAGCGCGGAGCCCGCCGGCTGCCGCGGCTGCCGCTGCTGCTGCTGTGCGCGGCCTACCTGCTGCCGGGGCTGTTCGGGCGCGACCCCTGGCGCAGCGCCGACGTCACCGCCTTCGGGGCCATGGTGGCCATGGCCGAGGGCCGCACGCCGTGGCTGGCCCCGCAGCTCGGCGGCGTGCCGCTGGACGGCGCCCTGCTGCCGCACTGGCTGGGCGCGGCCTTCATCGTCGTCGGCCAGGGCTGGGTGGACGCCGAGCTGGCTGCCCGCCTGGCCTTCGCGCTGCTGCTGGCGCTGACGCTGGCCCTGACCTGGTACAGCACCTTCCTGCTGGCCCGCACCGAGGCCGCGCAGCCAGTGGCCTTCGCCTTCGGGGGCGAGGCCGACCCCGTGGCCTATGCCCGGGCCATGGCCGACGGCGGACTGCTCGCGCTGATGGCCACGCTGGGCCTGCTGCAGCTGGGCCACGAGACCACGCCCGAGCTGGCGCAGCTCGCGGCCATGGCGCTGGCGCTGTACGCGCTGGCGGCGGCGCCGTTCCGCGTGTGGCGGGCGCGGGTGGCCGTGCTGCTGGCGCTGCCACTGATGGCCGCCAGCGGAGCGCCGGCCATGGCCGCCGGGGCCGGCGTGCTCGGGGCCGTCGTGTGCCTGCGCTCGCGCCTGCCCGAGGTGCGGCGCTTCGCCCCGTGGCTGCTGGCGGCACTGGCCGCCAGCGTGGCGCTGGCCACGATCATCGGCGCCTGGCGTTGGCGGGTGCAGGGGCTGGACGCAAGCGACCTGCCGACGCTGGCGCGCCAGTGGCTGTGGTTCCTGTGGCCGGCCTGGCCGCTGGCGCTGTGGACGCTGTGGCGCTGGCGGCGGCAGTTGCTGTACCGGCACGTCTCGGTGCCGCTGGTCTTCGTGCTCGTGGCGCTCGGCGCCAACGTGGCGATGGGCGGCTCGGACCGCGCGCTGATGCTGGGGCTGCCGGGGCTGGCGGTGCTGGCCGCATTCGCGCTGCCCACGCTCAAGCGCAGCGCCACGGCGGCCATCGACTGGTTCTCGATGTTCTTCTTCACGGCCACGGCGCTGTTCATCTGGGTCATGTACGCGGCCATGCAGACCGGCGTGCCGGCCAAGCCGGCCGCCAACGTGGCCAAGCTGGCGCCGGGTTTCGAGGCCCCGTTCTCGGCGCTGGCCCTGGCCTTCGCCGCGGCCGGCAGCCTGGCCTGGGTGGCCGTGGTGCGATGGCGCACCGGGCGCCACCAGGACGCGCTCTGGAAGAGCCTGGTGCTGCCCGCCGGGGGCGTGGCCTTGTGCTGGCTGCTGCTGATGACGCTGTGGCTGCCCCTGCTGGACCACGCCCGCAGCGCGAGGCCCCTGGTGCAGAGGCTGGCACCGCACGTGCCCGCGGGCACGCCGTGCATCGCGGCGCCGGGCGTCTCGCCGGCCAACGTGGCGGCGCTGGAGCACTTCGGCCGCTGGCGGGTGGACGCCACGCCGGCCGCCATGGAGGGCCCCTGCCCGCTGCTGCTGCGCGTGGCGCGCGACCTCACCCTGCCGCCCACGCCACCCGGCTGGGACGTCGTGGCCGTCGTGCCGCGGCCGACCGGCCGCGACGAGCTCATGCAGCTGCTTCGGCGCGCGCGCTGAGCGGCCGTTCGGCGCCGCGCACGCGCAGCGCCGGCAGCAGCAGCCGGAAGGTCGAGCCCTTGCCGGGTTCGCTGTGGATCTCGATCTCGCCGCCATGGCGCTGGACGACGTGCTTGACGATGGACAGGCCCAGGCCCGTGCCGCCGGTGTCGCGCGAGCGGCTGCCGTCCACGCGGTAGAAGCGCTCGGTCAGGCGCGGCAGGTGCTCGCGCGCGATGCCCGGGCCGCTGTCGGCGACCTCGACGAAGGCCCGGCCGTCGTCGAGCCGCCCCCACGCGAGCTCGATGCGGCCACCCTCTGGCGTGTAGCGCACCGCGTTGCCCAGCAGGTTGCCCACCGCGCTGAGCAGCTCGCTCTCGGTCGCCGCCACCTCCAGCTCGGCGCCGCCGCGCGGCGTGATCGCGTGGCGGCCGGCCGACAGCGCCACGGCATCGGCCAGCGAGCGCTGCAGCAGCGGCGTCAGGCCCAGCCAGCGGTCGGCGCCCGGGTGCGGGCTGCCTTCGAGCTGCGCCAGCGTCAGCAGGTCGCCCACCAGCGCCTGCATGCGGTCGGTCTGCTGCGACATCAGGGCCAGCACGCGCTGGCGCTCGGGCTCGGTCAGG
Organism: uncultured beta proteobacterium; assembly: GCA_903828235.1. Classification (GTDB taxonomy): domain Bacteria; phylum Pseudomonadota; class Gammaproteobacteria; order Burkholderiales; family Burkholderiaceae_C; genus Rubrivivax. Next base: position 11,529 of record CAIKLM010000131.1, read on the forward strand.
GGCAGCTGCGCCAGCGTCTCGACGAAGCCGGCCAGCACCGTCAGCGGCGTGCGGATCTCGTGCGACACGTTGGCCACGAAGTCGCGCCGCATGGCCTCGGCGCGCTCGCGCTCGGTGATGTCCTGCGACAGCAGCAGCTTCATGCCGTCGCCGTAGGGCCTGACCATCAGCGAGATCGTGCTGCGCCCCAGCGGCCCCGGGATGGTGACGGGCTCGTCGAACTCGCCGGACTGCAGGTAGGCCACGAACAGCGGCGAGCGCACGAGGTTGGTCACGCGCTGCAGGCGGTCGCGCTGGGGATCGAGTCCGAAGTGCTGCGCAGCCACGGTGTTGCACCACTCGATCTGGTCGTTGGCGTCGAGCAGCATGACGCCGTTGGGCGAGGCCTCGATGGCGGCCAGGAACTGCGCCAGACGCTCGCGCTCCTGCGCGACGGCCTGGTCCTTCTGGCGCAGCGCGCGCTCGATGCGGTAGGCGAGTTCGCCCCAGTAGCCCTGGTCGCGCGGGGCGGTGACGTGCTGCGGGCCGCGCAGCCAGTCGAGCAGCCGCAGGCCACGGCGCGTGTCGACCGTCATCGAGACCAGCGTGCCGGCCAGCGCGCCGGCCGCCAGCCCGGCCAGCGGCTGCCCGAGCAGCGCGCCGGCCACGGCGCCCAGCAGCGACCCGAGCACCAGGGCGAAGAGCAGCCGCGACAGCGAATTCGGCGTCACGCCGCGCCCTCCCCGTCCGCGCCCGGCTGGGCCACGAAGCGGTAGCCGGCGCCGCGCACGGTCTCGACCATGCCCTGCGCGCCGGCCGGCGCCAGCGCCTCGCGCAGCCGCTTGACGTGCACGTCGACCGTGCGCTCCTCGATGAAGACGTGGTCGCCCCACACCCGGTTGAGCAACTGGGATCGCGTGTGAACGCGCTCGGGGTGGCTCATCAGCACGTGCAGCAGGCGGAACTCGGTGGGGCCGACCTTGAGCTCGACGCGCGCGCCGCCGCTGCCGTGAGACACGCGCCGCGAACCCGGGTCGAGCCGCAACGCGCCCGCCTCGACCGGCAGGTCGAGCGCCGAGGGCGCCCGCCGGCGCAGCACGGCCCGGATGCGCGCCTGCAGCTCGCCCGGCGAGAACGGCTTGGTCAGGTAGTCGTCGGCGCCGGCATCGAGCCCGGCGATGGTGTCGGCCTCGGCTGCCCGCGCCGTCAGCATGATTAAGGGCACCTCGCGGGTGCGTGGGTCGGCCCGCCAGCGCCGCGCCAGCTGCACGCCGCTGGCACCCGGCAGCATCCAGTCGAGGACGACGAGGTCGGGCAGCACGCGGTCGATCTGCGCCTGCGCCGCCTCGGCATCGGCCGCCACCACGACCTCGAAGCCCTGGTGGCGCAGGTTCAGCGCGATCAGCTCGGCGATCGCGGGTTCGTCCTCGACGACCAGCACGCGGCCCATCGTTGGCAGGCGTCCGGCGGCGTGCGCCGCGATCAGCGCACCACGTTCTCGACGTCCTCCAGCGAGCTGTGGCGGACGTCGGTGCCCTTGACGACGTAGATGATGGCCTCGGCGAGGTTCTTGCCGTGGTCGCCCACCCGCTCGATGGCCTTGGCCACGAAGACGAGATCGATGCTCGACGAGATCGTCCGCGGGTCTTCCATCATGTAGGTGATCAGCTTGCGCATCAGGCCGTCGAACTCCTGGTCGATCTGGTCGTCCTGCTTGAGCACCTCGAGCGCGCGCGCGGTGTCCAGGCGCGCGAAGGCATCGAGCGCCTTGCGCAGCTGCGCGATGGCCAGCTCGGCCTCGAAGCCGAGGTCCGACACCGGCAGGCGAAGCCGGGTCGAGACGCCCGTGTTGATGAGCCGCTGCACCGTGCGCGCGATGCGCGCGGCCTCGTCGCCCACGCGCTCGAGGTTGGCGATGGACTTGCTCACGGCGATCAGCAGCCGCAGGTCGCGTGCCGTGGGCTGGCGGCGTGCGATGATGGCCGACAGCTCGCGGTCGATCGCGACCTCCATCTGGTTGACGCGGTCTTCCTGCGCCAGCACCGCGTCGGCGAGCTCGCCGTTGAACTCGGTCAGCGCCTTCACGGCCTGCACGACCTGGGACTCCACCAGGCCGCCCATCTCGAGGACCCGGCCGGAGATGCCGGAGAGCTCGGCATCGAACTGGGTGGACATGTGCTTGTCGGACATCGGTACTTCCTCTGCGGCGGGGGCGGGGCGAGCGGGCGGATCAGCCGAACCGGCCCGTAATGTAGTCCTCGGTGTCCTTCTTCTTCGGCTTCATGAACAGCTCGCTGGTCGGGCCGAATTCGACGAGGTCACCCAGGTACATGTAGGCGGTGTAGTCGCTGCAGCGCGCTGCCTGCTGCATGTTGTGCGTGACGATCATCACGGTGTAGTCGGTCTTGAGCTCGTGGATCAGCTCCTCGATCTTGCCGGTGGAGATGGGGTCGAGCGCCGAGCAGGGCTCGTCGAGCAGGAGCACCTCGGGCTTGATGGCGATGCCGCGCGCGATGCACAGGCGCTGCTGCTGGCCGCCGGAGAGGCTGGAGCCGCTTTGCTGGAGCTTGTCCTTGACCTCGTTCCACAGCGCGGCCTTCTTCAGCGCCCACTCCACGCGCTCGTCCATCTCCACGCGCGGCAGCGTCTCGAACAGGCGCACGCCGAAAGCGATGTTGTCGTAGATCGACATCGGGAACGGCGTCGGCTTCTGGAACACCATGCCGATCTTGGCGCGGATCAGCGAGACGTCGGTCTTGGTGGTCAGGATGTCCTGGCCGTCGAGCAGCACCGCGCCCTCGGCGCGCTGCTCGGGGTAGAGCTCGAACATGCGGTTGAACACCCGCAGCAGCGTGCTCTTGCCGCAGCCCGAGGGGCCGATGAAGGCCGTGACCTTGCGCTCGGGGATCTCGAGGTTGATGCTCTTCAGCGCCAGGAACTTGCCGTAGTAGAAGTTCAGGTCCTTGACCTGGATCTTGATCTTCTCGCCGGCGGCGGCGTCGACCTTGGTGTCCATCGGAGTGCCTCGTTCAGTGCTTCTTGCGGAACAGGACGCGGGCCAGGATGTTCAGGCCCAGCACGCCCAGGGTGATGAGGAACACGCCCACCCAGGCCAGCTCGCGCCAGTTCTCGTAGGGGCTCATCGCGTACTTGAAGATCGTCACCGGCAGGCTGGCCATCGGCTCGCCCAGGTTGCTGGTGAAGAACTGGTTGTTCAGCGCCGTGAACAGCAGCGGCGCCGTCTCGCCGGCGATGCGGGCCAGCGCCAGCAGCACGCCGGTGATGACCCCGGCCCGCGCCGCGCGCAGCGTGACCGACGAGATCACCTTCCACTTCGGCGAGCCCAGCGCGTAGGCGGCCTCGCGCAGCGCGTTCGGGATCAGGCTCAGCATGTTCTCGGTGGTGCGCACCACCACCGGGATCACGATCAGCGCCAGGGCCAGGATGCCGGCCCAGCCGGAGAAGCTCCGGACCTGCGCCACGACCACGGCGTAGATGAACAGGCCGATCACGATCGACGGCGCCGACAACAGGATGTCGTTGATGAAGCCGGTGACGCTGCCCAGCCACGTCTGCTTGCCGTACTCGGCCAGGTAGATGCCGCACAGGATGCCGATGGGCGTGCCCAGCGCCGTGGCCAGCAGCACCATCACCAGCGAGCCGTAGATGGCGTTGGCCAGGCCGCCGCTTTCGGCCTGGGGGGGCGGCGTCATCTCGGTGAACACCGACAGCGCCATGCCGCCGATGCCCAGGCGGATGGTCTCGAACAGGATCCAGGCCAGCCAGAACAGGCCGAAGGCCATGGCCGCCAGCGACAGCGTCAGCGCCACCGCGTTGACCGCCTTGCGCCGGCGGTGCAGCTTGAGCCGGCCGGCGTCGAGTGCAAAGAGGCTCATGTCCGGGTCCCCTCGCCGCGCTTCATGCGCATCAGCAGCAGCTTCGACAGCGCCAGCACGCAGAAGGTGATGAAGAACAGCACCAGGCCCAGGTACATCAGGGCCGGCTGGTGCAGCTTGGTGTCGGCCTCGGCGAACTCGTTCGCGATGGCCGCGGTGATGCTGTTGGCGGCCTCGAACAGCGACAGCGAGTCGACCTGGCTGAAGTTGCCGATCACGAAGGTGACCGCCATCGTCTCGCCCAGCGCGCGGCCCAGGCCCAGCATGATGGCGCCGACGACGCCGGTCTTGGTGTAGGGCAGCACCACCTTGGAGACCACCTCCCAGGTGGTGGAGCCCAGACCGTAGGCGGATTCCTTCAGCAGCGGCGGCGTGGTCTCGAACACGTCGCGCATCACCGAGGCGATGAACGGGATCACCATGATCGCCAGGATGATGCCGGCCGACAGCAGCCCGATGCCCACGGGCGGGCCCGAGAACAGGGTGCCGAGGAACGGCACGTCGCCGAAGGCCGACTGCAGCGGCTGCTGCACGTAGGTGGCCAGGATAGGGCCGAACACCAGCAGGCCCCACATGCCGTAGACGATGGACGGCACCGCGGCCAGCAGCTCGATGGCCACGCCCAGCGGCCGGCGCAGCCAGTTGGGCGCCAGCTCGGTGAGGAACAGCGCGATGCCGAAGCTCACGGGCACGGCGATGATCAGCGCGATGGCCGCCGACATCAGCGTGCCGTAGATCATCACGAGGCCGCCGTACTTGTCCTCGACGGGGTCCCAGTCGGTGCTGAACAGGAAGCCGATGCCGAACTCGCGGATCGCCGGCCACGCGCCAAACACCAGCGAAGCCAGGATGCCGGCCAGCAGCGCCAGCGTGATCCACGCGGCCGACTGCGCGGCAAAGGCGAAGGCCTTGTCCGCCCAGGGCGAGCGCTGCGTGTGGCTCGGCGGTGCGCCGCCGGACAGCGGCTGCGCGGCGGCCTTCTCGGGCGGGACGTTCTGGGCCGGCAGGGTCACGGACACGGCTCCTCCTCGTTCGTCGGTTCTCTCACGCGCAGACGCCCACCGGATCGGCGGGCGTCTGCGGCGGCATCGTCATGGCGGCTCGGGTGCGGCCGCCCTGGGGCGTCACTTGAAGGCGATGGCCTTGCCGGCGCCGTCCTGGATTTTCGCCCACTCGCGGCGCACCAGGTCCTTCACGGTGGCGGGCAGCGGCACGTACTCCAGCTCGGTGGCCATCGCGTCGCCGTTGTTGTAGGCCCACTCGAAGAACTTGAGCGAGGCAGACCCCTGGGCCGGCTTGTCCTGCTTGGCGTGCATCAGGATGAAGGTGGCGCCGGTGATGGGCCAGCTGCCCGCGCCCGGCTGCTCGGTGAGGATCTGGTAGAACGACTTCGCCCAGTCGGCGCCCGCCGCAGCCGCCTTGAAGCTGCTGTCGTCGGGGTTGACGAAGTTGCCAGCCTGGTTGCGCAGCTGCACGTGGGCCATCTTGTTGGTGCGCGCGTAGCTGTACTCGACGTAGCCGATCGAGTTGGGCAAACGCTGCACGAACGCCGCCACGCCTTCGTTGCCCTTGCCGCCGGCACCGGTGGGCCAGTTGACGGCGGCGGCTTCGCCGACCTTGGCCTTCCACTCGGCGTTCACCTTCGACAGGTAGTTGGTGAAGATGAAAGTCGTTCCCGAGCCGTCGGCGCGCCGAACGGGCGCAATCGCCGTGTCGGGCAGCGCCAGGTTCGGATTCAACGCCCTGATGGCCGGGTCGTTCCACTTGGTGACCTTGCCCAGGTAGATGTCACCCAGAACCTGGCCGGTCAGCCTCATCTGGCCCGGCCCGACGCCCCGCACGTTGACCACCGGCACTACGCCACCGATGACGGTGGGGAACTGGATCAGGCCGTCCTTGGCCAAGTCCGCGTCGGTCAGCGGCACGTCAGAGGCACCGAAGTCGACCGTCTTGCCGCGGATCTGGCGCATGCCGGCGCCCGAGCCGACGCTCTGGTAATTGATCTTGACGCCCGTGGCCTTGTTGTAGGCATCGGCCCACTTGGCGTACAGCGGGGCCGGGAAGGTGGCGCCGGCGCCGGTGACGTCCTGCGCGAAGGCGTTGACGGCCAGCAGGGTCGACGTCGCGGCAACGGCCAGCGCGCGGGTGAGGGCAATCGAGGTCATGTGGGGTTTCCTGTCCTGTCGGTCGATGACATGAGGAGGGACGATAGGCAGCCCCTGTGACAAAAGGGTGACAAATCCCCCGCCTGTTGCACCGTCATCGACAGACGCATCGCATTCACGGAACTGTCACGAACGCCCGATAGCGTGCCAACCCACACGAAGCACCCGCCATGGGCGCCGTGACCTGCCCCTTCGACGGAGAAGACCCTCATGACCATGACCAAGCGCGCCTTCGCCCTGCTGGCCGCCTCCGCAGCCCTCGCCCTGGCCGGCTGCGCCAGCACGCCTGCTCCGGCCACCATCACCGACACCGCGGCGCGCACGCCGCAGCTGTCGACCCTGACCAAGCTGCTGAACGACGCCGGCCTGGCCGACACGCTGCGCGGCGCCGGGCCCTTCACCGTGTTCGCCCCCTCGGACGAGGCCTTCAAGGCCGTTCCGGCGGCCACGATGGAGCAGCTGGCCAAGGACAAGGCCCTGCTGGCGTCGGTGCTGAGCTACCACGTCATTCCGGCCAGGGTGACCTCGGCCGACGTCAAGACCGGCAACGTCAAGACGGTCCAGGGCGCGAACGTGGCCGTCTCCAAGGCGGGCACCTTCGTCACGGTGGAAGACGCCGTCGTGACGCGCGCCGACGTCGCCGCGACCAACGGCGTCGTGCACGTCATCGACAAGGTGCTGATGCCGCCGCGGCGCTGAGCTCGCGCTCAGGGGCCGCCCGCGGCGGCCGGCTCAGGCCGCCGCGGCGGCTGCCGCGATGCGCTCGGCGCAGCGGCGGCCCTGTGCCGCGTCGCGCGCCTCGACCATCACGCGCAGCACGGGCTCGGTGCCCGACGGGCGCACGAGCACGCGGCCGCCGTCGCCAAGCTCGCGCTCGGCGGTTTCGCGCGCGTCCCGCATGCCCGGGTCGTTCTTCCAGTCGCTGCCCTCGCGCAGCCGGACGTTGATCAGCGTCTGCGGGAACAGCGCCACCCCTTCCAGCAGCGAGGCCAGGGTCTGGCCGCGGCGCCGCACGGCCTGCAGGATCTGCAGCGCGCTGACGATGCCGTCGCCGGTGGTGTGGCGATCCAGCGCCAGCAGGTGGCCCGAGCCCTCGCCGCCGAGCTGCCAGCCCCGGGCCACCAGTTCCTCGAGCACGTAGCGGTCACCGACCTTGGCGCGCACCATGGCTACGCCCTGCCGCGCCAGAGCCTGCTCGACGGCCATGTTGGTCATCAGGGTGCCCACCACGCCGGGCACCGGGCGCTGCTGCGCGATGCGGTCCATGGCCATCACGTAGAGCAGCTCGTCGCCGTTGTACAGGCGGCCCTGGGCGTCGACCAGCTGCAGCCGGTCGGCGTCGCCGTCGAGCGCAATGCCGTAATCGGCGCGGTGCTCGGCCACCGCCGCCACCAGCGCCGCGGGCGCCGTGGCGCCCACGCCCTCGTTGATGTTCACGCCGTCGGGGCTGCAGCCGATCTTCACGATCGAGGCGCCCAGCTCGTGGAACACCGCCGGTGCCACGTGGTACGCGGCGCCGTGCGCGGCGTCGATCACCAGCTTCATGCCGCGCAGCGACATCGCGTTCGACACCGTGCTCTTGCAGAACTCGATATAGCGGCCGCCGGCGTCTTCCAGGCGCCGCGCCCGGCCCAGCTCGGCCGACGCCACCCACCGCGGTGGCTGCTCGAGCGCGGCCTCGACGGCCAGTTCCCACTCGTCGGGCAGCTTCTCGCCGCGGGCCGAGAAGAACTTGATGCCGTTGTCCGGGAAGGCGTTGTGCGAGGCGCTGATGACCACGCCCAGGTCCAGCCGCTGCGCGCGCGTGAGGTAGGCCACGCCGGGCGTGGGCAGCGGGCCGGTGAGCAGCACGTCCACGCCGGCCGACGCAAAGCCGGCCTCCAGGGCCGACTCCAGCATGTAGCCCGAGATGCGCGTGTCCTTGCCGATCAGCACCGTGGGGCGCACCGTCGTGCGGCGCAGCACCTGTCCCACGGCGTGCCCCAGGCGCAGCACGAAGTCGGGCGTGATGGGATCGATGCCCACGGTGCCGCGGATGCCGTCGGTGCCGAAGTGTCTGCGATTCATCGGGCGGGGTCCTCCTCTGTGGGCCCGCATTGTGTGGCGGGCCCCGGCGGGGCCGCTCCCCCAGCGGGTGGAGGGGCGTGAAGATTGCCGGCCCCCGCCCGCGGCGCTTGGACAGCCTGCCACACGCGCAGCGCATCCACCGTCGCGGCCACGTCGTGCACGCGCACGACGCGGGCGCCGTGCTGCACGGCCAGCAGGGCCGCGGCCACGCTGCCGGCCTGCCGCTCGCCCACGGGCCGGCCCGTGACCATGCCCACCGTGCGCTTGCGCGACCACCCGGCCAGCAGCGGCCGCCCCACGGCCAGCAGCTCGCCCTGGCGGCGCAGCATTTCGAGGTCCTGTTCGCGCGTCTTGGCGAATCCGATGCCCGGGTCCAGCACCACGCGCCGCGGCGCCAGGCCCGCGGCCACCACCTCGGCCAGCCGGGAGGCCAGCCAGTCGCGCACCTCGGCCACGACGTCGGCATAGTCGGTCTGCGCATCCATGCCGCCGGGCTCGCCGCGCATGTGCATCAGGCACACGCCGGCACTGCCGTGGGCGGCCAGCAGGGCCAGCGCCCCGGGGCGGCGCAGGCTGCGGACGTCGTTGACGATGTCGGCGCCGGCCTCCAGCGCGGCCTGCATCACGCTCGGCTCGCTGGTGTCCACCGACACCGGCACGCCCAGCGTCACCGCGTGGCGAAGCGCCGGCAGCACGCGCGCGCACTCCTCGTCGGGGCTCGGCGCCCGCGCGCCGGGCCGCGTGGACTCGCCGCCGATGTCCAGGATCTGCGCGCCCTGCTCCAGCAGCGCGTCGCAGTGCCGGCGCGCCGCGTCGGCCTCGGTGTAGCGGCCGCCGTCGGAGAACGAGTCGGGCGTGACGTTGACGATCCCCATCACGCGCGGCTCGGCCAGGTCGATGGTGAATCGCCCGGCCTGCCAGACCGGCGCAGCGCCATGAAAAACGGGGCCCTCGGCCCCGTCTGCCATGAACATGGCGTCGCTCAGGCCGCAGCCGGCGCGCCGTCGGCGTTGACGGGCGGCGTCGGGCCGCTGGGCTTGTTCGACGAGGGCGACCAGTCCTTCGGGGCACGCGGGGGCTTGCCGGCCATGATGTCGTCGATCTGCTCGGCGTCGATGGTCTCCCACTCCAGCAGGGCCTGCGCCATCGCGTGCATCTTGTCCTTGTTGTCCTCGATCAGGCGGCGGGCGATCGAGTACTGGTCGTCGATGATGCGGCGGACCTCGCGGTCGACCTTCTGCATCGTCGCCTCGGACATGTTGGTCGTCTTGGTGACGCTGCGGCCGAGGAAGACCTCGCCCTCGTTCTCGGCGTAGACCATCGGGCCGAGCTCGTCGGTCATGCCGTAGCGCATGACCATGTCGCGGGCGATCGACGTGGCACGCTCGAAGTCGTTGCTGGCGCCGGTGGTCATCTGGTTCATGAACACCTCCTCGGCGATGCGGCCGCCGAACAGCACGCTGATGGTGCTGAGCATGCGCTCCTTGTCCATGCTGTAGCGGTCACCCTCGGGCAACTGCATGGTCACGCCCAACGCACGGCCGCGCGGGATGACGGTGACCTTGTGCACCGGGTCGGTCTTGGGCATCAGGCGCGCCACCAGCGCGTGGCCGGCCTCGTGGTATGCCGTGTTCTTGCGCTCTTCCTCGGGCATGACCATGGACTTGCGCTCGGGGCCCATCATGATCTTGTCCTTGGCCTTCTCGAAGTCGACCATCTCGACCACGCGGCCATTGCGGCGCGCGGCGAACAGGGCCGCCTCGTTGACCAGGTTGGCCAGATCCGCACCGCTGAAGCCGGGCGTGCCGCGCGCCAGGATGTCGGCGCGGATGTCCTGGCCCACGGGCACCTTGCGCATGTGCACCCCGAGGATCTGCTCGCGGCCGCGCACGTCGGGCAGGGTCACGTAGACCTGGCGGTCGAAGCGGCCCGGGCGCAGCAGCGCGGGGTCGAGGATGTCGGGCCGGTTGGTGGCGGCCATCACGATGACGCCGAGGTTGGTCTCGAAGCCGTCCATCTCGACGAGCATCTGGTTCAGCGTCTGCTCGCGCTCGTCGTTGCCGCCGCCCAGGCCGGCGCCGCGGTGGCGACCCACGGCGTCGATCTCGTCGATGAAGATGATGCAGGGCGCGCTCTTCTTGGCCTGCTCGAACATGTCGCGAACGCGGGCCGCGCCCACGCCGACGAACATCTCGACGAAGTCGGAGCCGCTGATGCTGAAGAACGGCACTTTGGCCTCGCCAGCGATGGCCTTGGCCAGCAGCGTCTTGCCGGTGCCCGGGGGGCCCACGAGCAGCACGCCGCGCGGGATGCGGCCGCCGAGCTTCTGGAACTTCTGCGGGTCCTTCAGGAAGTCGACCAGTTCCTTGACCTCCTCCTTGGCCTCGTCGCAGCCGGCGACGTCGGCGAAGGTGGTCGAGTTGTTGGCCTCGTCGAGCATGCGCGCCTTGCTCTTGCCGAAGCTGAAGGCGCCGCCCTTGCCGCCGCCCTGCATCTGGCGCATGAAGTAGATCCACACGCCGATCAGCAGCAGCATCGGGCCCCAGCTGACGAGGATGCTCATCAGCAGGCTGGGCTCTTCGCGCGGCTTGACGTCGAACTTGACGCCGGCGCTGATGAGGTCCCCCACCAGACCACGGTCGAGAAAGGTGGCGGTGGAGCGGATGCGGCTGCCGTCTTCGCGCACGGCCTGGATCTCGGTGCCGCCGCCGGGGTTCTCCTGCAGGGTGACCTGCTTGATCCGGCGCGCCCGGACTTCCTCGAGGAAGTCGGAGTAGGCGACCTGGTTGCCCTGGACCACACCGCGGTCGAACTGCTTGAACACGGTGAACAGCACAAGCGCGATCACCAGCCAGACAGCGACCTTCGAAAACCATTGGTTGTTCACCGCGGCTCCTTTTCCAGTTCAGCGGGTGGCGCGTCCGCGCGGGATGCGCCCGATTCCACGGCAGATGGGGATGATTCTAGTGCCGTCAAGGCGGGCGAGGCCCGGTCGTGACGAGGCACGGTTCCTTCGATAAGCGGGGTTGAAGCGCCCTGCTTCCGGGCCCGGGCGGGCCGGTGAGATGCCAGATGCATGACGCGGACCTTAGCGGTTCTTCAGACCCAGCCCGACGAGAAAGGTTTCTGCCGACTTGTCGCGCGAGGCCTTGGGCTTGATGGGCTTGACGATGCGGAAGCGGTCCTTGAACAGCCGCACCAGCTGGCTGTAGCCGCTGCCGTGGAAACACTTGCACACCAGCGCGCCCTCGGGCTTGAGGTGCCGTTCGGCGAACTCCACCGCCAGCTCCACCAGGTGCGCGATGCGCGCCGAGTCGGCCGACTCGATGCCCGAGAGGTTGGGCGCCATGTCCGACACCACCAGGTCTACCGGCCGGCCGGCCAGGGCCTGGGCCAGCTGCGCGGCCACGGCGTCCTCGCGGAAGTCGCCCTGGATGAACTGCACGCCCTCGATGGGCTCGAAGGGCAGGATGTCCAGCGCGATGATGGTGCCGTCCAGCGCACCGGCGGCGGCACCCTCGGGCGCGAAGCGCCGCCGCAGGTACTGGCTCCAGGCTCCGGGCGTGGCGCCCAGGTCCACCACCAACTGGCCCGGCTTCACGAGCCTGAGCGCCTCGTCGATCTCCTTCAGCTTGTAGGCGGCGCGAGCCCGGTAGCCCTCCTTCTGGGCCAGCTTGACGTAGGGGTCGTTCATGTGGTCGTGCAACCACGCGCGGTTGACCTTCTTGCTCTTCGGCTTCATGCCCACCCCCGGGGCTGCGCCCGGCCGATAATCCGGCGATGCCCGCCATCATGCTCACGCCCGCCCAGCGCAAGGAACACCGCGCCGCTGCCCATCACCTCGACCCCGTGGTCATGGTCGGCGCCGACGGCGCCACCGCCGCGGTCGAGAAGGAGCTCGACGCCGCGCTCAACGCCCACGGCCTGGTGAAGGTCCGCGTCTTCTCCGACGACCGCGCCGCCCGCGAGGCACTGCTGGCCGCGCTGGCCGACAAGCTCTCGGCCGCGCCCATCCAGCACATCGGCAAGCTGCTGGTGCTGTGGCGGCCGATTCCTCCCAAGCCGAAGGCGGAGCGCGAGGACCGCATGCCCGGGCCCCGCACGGTGAAGCTGGTGAGCTTTTCCAAGAGCGGCAACCACCGCGCCACCGTGCGCAAGGTCAAGGTGTTCGGCAACGAGCGCGTCACGCCGGGCGGCCAGATCAAGCGGTCCAAGGCTCGCAGCACCAGCGTCAAGAAGAAGGCCCAGGACTGACGCCGCTCGCCGGCGCCGCCGAGGCTCGCCAGGCCAGCGCCGCCACGAGCAGCACCTTCACGCCATAGAACCCCGCGCTGACGGCGTGCAGCTGGCCGAAGCTCAGCGGGCCTTGCCCGGCCCGTGCTGCCGCCATCGGCTGCAGCAGCCCGAAGTAGCCCGCCACGGTGCAGAACAGGGCGCCGGCCGCCAGCGCCATGCCCGCGCTGAACTGGCTGGACCCGCCCTCGTCGGCCAGCCGCTTGGCCCGCACGCGTTCCAGCGCCAGCAGCACGGCGCCGAACAGCAGCGCGCTGTGGGCCTCCCAGGCCAGCACGCGGGCCGCCACGCGGCCGGCCTCGGCGCGCTCCAGCAGCGCAAAGGCCGCCGGCGTGGCCACGACGGCCACGCACAGCAGCCAACCCAGCCACAGGCCGGGCAGCAGCCGGCGCCAGCGCTCCAGCGTCATCGGCCGCGGGCTCAGGCGTAGCGGACGTCGACGATCTCCCAGTGCTTGAGCCCGCCAGGGGCCTGCACCTCGGCGACATCGCCGACCTCCTTGCCGATCAGCGCCCGGGCGATGGGGCTGGAGATGCTGATCAGGCCCTGCTTCAGGTCGGCCTCGTCGTCGCCGACGATCTGGTAGGTGACCTTGGCACCGCTGCCCTCGTCCTCCAAGTCCACGGTGGCGCCGAACACCACCTTGCCATCGGCCGCCAGCGTGCTGGGGTCGATGACCTGCGCCGCCGCGAGCTTGCCCTCGATCTCCTTGATGCGGCCCTCGATGAAGCCCTGCTTGTCCTTGGCGGCGTCGTACTCGGCGTTCTCCGACAGGTCGCCCTGCGCGCGCGCCTCGGCGATGGCCTGGATCACGGCGTGGCGCTCCACCGTCTTCAGTCGGTGCAGCTCGCTCTTCAGCAGCTCTGCACCGCGGCGCGTGAGGGGGATGGTGTTCATGGCAGGGGCAACGCAGGCATCGGCAAAGTGAAACCGCCGCAGGCGGCCCCTTGCGGGGATCCTGCGGCGGAGGCGTGGCGGAAGTTTAGTTCAATGGCCCGCGTCGGCGGCAAGCCCCCGTTCCAGGCCGGCGTGCAGGGACTGCAGCGACTGCACCGCGATGTCCTCGGAGTGCTTGAGCGCCTCGGTGGCGGCTTCGGCGCCGGCCATCGTGGTGTAGTAGGTCACCCGGTTGGCCAGCGCGGCCGTGCGGATGTAGCGGCTGTCGGCGATGGCCTGGCGGGTCTCGTCGACCGTGGTGTAGACGAGCTGGATCTCACCGGCCTTGATCATGTCGGCGATGTGCGGCCGGCCGTCCTTGACCTTGTTGACCACCCTCACCGGCACGCCGGCCTCGGCGATGGCGGCGGCCGTGCCCTTGGTGGCCACCACCGCGAAGCCCAGGTCGTGCAGGTCCGAGGCCACCTTCACGGCGCGCGCCTTGTCGGCGTTCTTCACCGTGACCACCACCGTGCCCTTGGCCGGCAGGCGCGAACCGGCGCCGAGCTGGCTCTTCAGCATGGCCTCGCCGAAGCTCGCGCCCACGCCCATGACCTCGCCGGTGGAGCGCATCTCGGGGCCCAGGATGGGGTCCACGCCCGGGAATTTGTTGAACGGGAACACCGCCTCCTTGATGCTGAAGAAGGGCGGCACCACCTCGTGCGGCGCGCGGCCGCCGATGCCGCGCTGGTCGGACAGCTTCTGGCCGGCCATGCAGCGCGCGGCGATCTTGGCCAGCGGCTGGCCCGTGGCCTTGCTGACGAAGGGCACGGTGCGGCTGGCGCGCGGGTTCACCTCGAGCACGTAGACGACGGCCTCGGAACCCTCGCCCTGGATGGCGAACTGCACGTTCATCAGGCCCACGACCCGGAGCGCGCGCGCCATCGCGGTGGTCTGGCGGCGCAGTTCGTCCTGCAGTTCCGCGCTCAGCGAATACGGCGGCAGCGAGCAGGCCGAGTCGCCGCTGTGGATGCCGGCGGCCTCGACGTGCTCCATGATGCCGCCGATCATCACCGAGTGGCCGTCGCTGATGCAGTCGACGTCGACCTCGATGGCGTCGTCGAGGAAGCGGTCCAGCAGCACCGGGCTCTTCTCGCTCACGCGCACGGCCTCGCGCATGTAGCGCTCCAGGTCGCGGTCGCCGTGCACGATCTCCATCGCACGGCCGCCCAGCACGTAGCTCGGGCGCACCACCAGCGGGTAGCCGATCTCGTGGGCCAGCGCCAGCGCCTGCTCCTCGGTGCGCGCGGTGCGGTTGGGCGGCTGCCGCAGGCCCAGTTCGTGCAGCAGCTTCTGGAAGCGCTCGCGGTCCTCGGCGACGTCGATGCTGTCGGGGCTGGTGCCGATGATGGGCACGCCGGCGCGCTCGAGGTCCAGCGCCAGCTTCAGCGGCGTCTGCCCGCCGTACTGCACGATCACGCCCTCGGGCTTCTCGCGGGCGACGATCTCGAGCACGTCCTCGAGCGTGACCGGCTCGAAGTACAGGCGGTCGGAGGTGTCGTAGTCGGTGGACACCGTCTCGGGGTTGCAGTTGACCATGATGGTCTCGAACCCGTCGTCGCGCAGCGCCAGCGCGGCGTGCACGCAGCAGTAGTCGAACTCGATGCCCTGGCCGATGCGGTTGGGCCCGCCGCCCAGCACCATGATCTTGCGGCGCGTGCTGGGCTCGGCCTCGCACTCCTCGTCGTAGCTGCTGTAGAGGTAGGCCGTCTCGGTGGCGAACTCGGCGGCGCAGGTGTCCACGCGCTTGTACACCGGGCGCACGCCCAGGGCGTGGCGGCGCTCGCGCACGGCGTGCTGGTGGCTGCCCAGCAGCGTGCCCAGGCGCTTGTCCGAGAAGCCCTTGCCCTTGAGGAAGCGCAACTCCGCGGCCGACAGCGAGCCGACGTTGCGGCCCGCCAGCGCCTGCTCCAGCTGCACCAGCTCCTCGATCTGCGCCAGGAACCAGGGATCGATGGCCGTCTCGTCGAAGACCTCCTGCAGGCTCATGCCGATGCGGAAGGCGTCGCCCACGTACAGGATGCGCTCGGGGCCGGGGTTGCCGATCTCGTCGACGATCTCGTCGCGCTCGGTGCTGCGCGGCGACAGGCCGTCGATGCCCGTCTCCAGGCCGCGCAGCGCCTTCTGGAAGCTCTCCTGGAAGCAGCGGCCCATGGCCATGACCTCGCCCACGCTCTTCATCTGCGTCGTCAGGTGCGGGTCGGCGGCCGGGAACTTCTCGAAGGCGAAGCGCGGGATCTTGGTGACGACGTAGTCGATGCTGGGCTCGAAGCTCGCGGGCGTGGCACCGCCGGTGATGTCGTTGCGCAGTTCGTCCAGCGTGTAGCCCACCGCCAGCTTGGCCGCCACCTTGGCGATCGGGAAGCCCGTGGCCTTGGAGGCCAGCGCCGAGCTGCGGCTCACGCGCGGGTTCATCTCGATGACGATGAGGCGGCCGTTCTCGGGGTTGACGGCGAACTGCACGTTCGAGCCGCCGGTGTCGACGCCGATCTCGCGCAGGATGGCGATGCTGGCGTTGCGCATCACCTGGTATTCCTTGTCGGTGAGCGTCTGCGCCGGGGCCACCGTGATGCTGTCGCCGGTGTGGATGCCCATCGGATCGAGGTTCTCGATGGAACACACGATGATGCAGTTGTCCGCGCGGTCGCGGACGACTTCCATCTCGTACTCCTTCCATCCGATCAGGCTCTCCTCGATCAGCAGTTCCTTGGTGGGCGACAGGTCGAGGCCGCGCTTGCAGATCTCCTCGAACTCCTCGGGGTTGTAGGCGATGCCGCCGCCGGTGCCGCCGAGCGTGAAGCTCGGGCGGATGACCATCGGGAAGCCCGTGCCGCCGATCTGCGCCTGGATGCGCTTCTGCACCGCCAGCGCCTCTTCCATGCTGTGCGCAATGCCGCTGCGGGCCGAGTCCAGCCCGATGGAGGTCATCGCGTCCTTGAACTTGAGGCGGTCCTCGGCCTTCTCGATGGCGTGCTCGTTGGCGCCGATCATCTCCACGCCGTGCCGGGCCAGCACGCCGTGACGGTGCAGGTCGAGCGCGCAGTTCAGCGCCGTCTGGCCGCCCATGGTGGGCAGCAGCGCCATCGTCTCGTGCGGGTGCTCGGCGCGCTCCTTGGCGATGATCTTCTCCACCACCTGCCAGGTGATGGGCTCGATGTAGGTGGCGTCGGCCGTCCCGGGGTCGGTCATGATCGTCGCCGGGTTGCTGTTGACCAGCACGACGCGGTAGCCCTCCTCGCGCAGCGCCTTGCAGGCCTGGGCGCCGGAGTAGTCGAACTCGCAGGCCTGGCCGATGACGATGGGGCCGGCACCGATGATGAGGATGCTCTGCAGGTCGGTGCGCTTAGGCATGCGCCTTCTCCTTGTTGGCCATCAGCGCCGTGAAGCGGTCGAACAGGCTGCCGATGTCGTGCGGGCCCGGGCTCGCCTCGGGGTGGCCCTGGAAGCCGAAGGCCGGGCGGTCGGTGCGGGCGATGCCCTGCAGCGTGCCGTCGAACAGGCTCGCGTGGGAGGGCCTCAGCGTAGCGGGCAGCGTATCCGCGTCGACCGCGAAGCCGTGGTTCTGGCTGGTGATGGCGACGCGGCCGGTGTCGAGGTCCTTCACGGGGTGGTTGGCGCCGTGGTGACCGAACTTCATCTTGAAGGTCTTCGCCCCCGAGGCCAGGGCCAGGATCTGGTGGCCCAGGCAGATGCCCAAGGTGGGCACGCCGGCGTCGACCAGCGTGCGCGTGGCCGCGATGGCGTAGTCGCAGGGCTCGGGGTCGCCCGGGCCGTTGCTCAGGAACACGCCGTCGGGGCGCAGCGCCAGCACCTCGGCGGCCGGCGTCTGCGCCGGCACCACGGTGACGCGGCAGCCGCGACTGGCCAGCATGCGCAGGATGTTGCGCTTGACGCCGAAGTCGTAGGCCACGACATGGAAGCGCGGGCTCTCCAGCCGGCCGAAGCCTCGGCCGAGCTGCCACTCGCTCTCGGTCCACTCGTAGGCCGCGGCGGTGCTGACCACGCGGGCCAGGTCCTGGCCGGCCATCGAGGGCGCGGCCTGCGCGCGCGCCACGGCCTCCTCAATGTGGGCCTGGCCGGTGGCGGTGCCCGGCTCGAAGCCCACGATGCAGCCGTTCTGCGCGCCGGTGCGCCGCAGCACGCGCGTCAGGCGCCGCGTGTCGATGCCGGCGATGGCCACCGTGCCCTCGCGCTCGAGGTACTCGGGCAGGCTGGCGGTGGCGCGGAAGCTGGAGACGCGCCGCGGCACGTCTTTCACGATCAGACCGGCCGCAAAGACGCGGTGCGACTCGACGTCTTCGTCGTTGACGCCGGTGTTGCCGATGTGGGGGTAGGTCAGGGTGACGATCTGCCGGCAGTAGCTGGGATCGGTGAGGATCTCCTGGTAGCCGGTGAGCGCGGTGTTGAACACCACTTCCCCCACGGTGTGGCCGGCGGCGCCGGCACGGTGGCCGTGGAAGACGGTCCCGTCTGCAAGGGCGAGCAGCGCGGGTGCAAGGTGGGGCAGCAAGTGGAAAGCTCCGGGGTTCGCGCGCTCATCACCGGCCTGGGGCCCGGCGCGGGTGCACCGGGTCTTCGGCGGGGATCGAGGGAAACCGACAGCGGAGTTTCGAGCGCGCGGGGGTGGGTGCAGGCAAACCGCCGGAGTATAGCCCGGCCGCGCTCCCCACCAAACGGAGGGCGCCGCCCCTCAGCCGCCCAGCGCGGCGATGCCGGCGCGGGCGACCTGCGCGTCCTCGCTGCTCTTGACGCCGCTCACGCCGACGGCGCCCACGCAGTGCCCATCCACCAGCACCGGCACGCCGCCCTCGAGCAGGCCGTCGATCAGCGGCGCACTCAGGAACGAGGTGCGGCCGCCGTTGATCATGTCTTCGTAGACCTTGGTCTCGCGGCGGCCTAGGGCGGCGGTGCGCGCCTTGGCCGGCGCGATGGCCGCCGAGACGGGCGCGGCACCGTCCAGGCGCTGCAGCCACAGCAGGTGGCCGCCGGCGTCGACGATGGCGATCGTCACCGCCCACTGGTTCTTCAGGGCCTCGGCCTCGGCGGCCTCGGCGATGGCCTTGACGTCGTCAAGGCCGAGCACGGGTTGCGTTTTCATGGCCGCGGAAGATAACGCCCCAGCGACCATGTCGTTGCCGCGACCAGGGGTATTTCAGACCTGACGGCGTCATCTAGAATCGCGCGCACGTGACCCGAGTGGTCACTCCATTCTCGGAGGTTGTCACCATGGAACAAGGCGTGCAGAACTTCCCCGGCCTGGCCGGCGGCGGTGCGCTCGCGGCGCAGCGCAACCGCGTCCTGCGCAACACCTATTGGCTTTTGGCGCTGTCGATGGTGCCCACTGTGCTGGGTGCCTGGGTCGGCATGAGCATCGGCATCAACCGGATCCTCACGCCCGGCATCGGCCTGATCGTGTTCCTCGTGGGCGCGTTCGGCTTCATGTTCGCGATCGAGAAGTTCAAGAACTCCGCGGCTGGCGTGCCCATCCTGCTGGGCTTCACCTTCTTCATGGGCGTGATGTTGTCGCGCCTGCTGGCGGTGGTGCTGGGCATGGGCAACGGCGCGAGCCTGGTGATGATGGCCTTCGCCGGCACCGGCGCCATCTTCCTGGGCATGGCCACGCTGTCCAGCGTCGTCAAGCGCGACCTGTCGAACATGGCGAAGTTCATGTTCATCGGCGTCATCCTGCTGCTGGTGGCCGGCATTGCGAACTTCTTCATTCAGAGCAGCGCGCTGATGATCACGCTGGCGGTGCTGGCGATCGGCATCTTCTCTTTCTTCATCCTGTACGACCTCAAGCGCGTGCAGGACGGCGAGGAGACCAACTACATCACCGCCACGCTGGGCGTGTACCTCAGCATCTACAACGTGTTCCAGAGCCTGCTGGCCCTGTTCGGCATCGCCGGCGGCAGCAACGACTGATCACGCCCGCCTGCGGCGTTCGAAGGGGCTCCTCGGAGCCCCTTTTTCATGGCCGCTCGAAGACCGCGAGGCTCTCGACGTGGGCCGTGTGCGGGAACATGTTCACCACGCCGGCCGCCGTGCAGCGGTAGCCGCCCTGGTGCACCAGCAGCCCGGCGTCGCGCGCCAGCGTGGCGGGGTTGCAGCTGACGTAGACGATGCGACCCGGCAGAGCCGCCCCGCCGGCCGCTTGAACGTCGGCCACGGCCTTGGCCAGCGCGAAGGCGCCCTCTCGCGGCGGATCCACCAGCCAGCGATTGGCGGCGCCGTGGCGGACCAGGTCGGCAGGGCCGATCTCGAACAGGTTCTGCGCCTCGAAGCGCGTGTTCGCCCCCAGGCCGTTGGCGCGGGCGTTGTCGCGGGCACGCTGCACCAGGGCCTGGCTGCCCTCGATGCCCAGCACCTCGCGCGCCAGCGTGGCCAGCGGCAGCGTGAAGTTGCCCAGGCCGCAGAACCAGTCGATCACGCGGTGGCCCGGCTCCACGCCCAGCAGCCGCACGGCGCGCTGCACCAGCACGCGGTTGATCTGCGGGTTGACCTGCGTGAAGTCGGTGGGCTTGAACGGCATGGTCACGCCGAACTCGGGCAGGACGTAGGCCAGCGCCGGGCCGCCCTCGTCGAGCCGGTGCACGGTGTCGGGCCCGCCCGGCTGCAGCCACCACTGCACGCCGTGCGCGCGGCCGAAGGCGCGCAGCCGCTCGGCGTCGGCCGGCGTCAGCGGCTCCAGGTGGCGCAGCACCAGCGCGACGACCTCGTCGCCTGCGGCCAGCTCGATCTGCGGCAGCCGGTCGCGCTGGTCCATGCCGCCGATCAGCTCGCGCAGCGGCATCAGCATCGCGCTGACCGCCGGGTGCAGCACCGGGCACACCTGCATGTCGGCCACGTAGCGGCTCTTGCGCTCGTGGAAGCCGATCAGCACCACGCCCTTCTTGGCCACGTACCGCACCGACAACCGGGCGCGGTAGCGATAGCCCCAGGCCGGACCGTGCAGCGAGCGCAGCAGCCGCTCGGGCCGCACCTTGGCCAGGTGCTGCAGGTTGTCCTCAAGCACCCTGGCCTTCACGGCCACCTGGGCGGCCGGGTGCAGGTGCTGCATCTTGCAGCCGCCGCAGGCCCCGGCGTGCAGGCCGAAGTGCGGGCAGGCGGGCTTCACGCGCTGCGCGCTCTCGCGGGCCAGCGCCGACATCGGGCCCTGCTCCCAGGCGTTCTTGCGGCGCGACACCTGCACCTGCACGCGCTCGCCGGGCAGTGCGCCCTCGATGAACACCACCTTGCCGTCGGCGCGGCGCGCCACGCCCTGGGCCTCGAGGTCGAGCGACTCGACCTCCAGCCAATCGTGTCCGTCGGCCACGGGCGCTAGCGCGGCGGCAGCAGCCGGGCCGGATCGACTGGCTTGCCCTGGCGGCGGATCTCGAAATGCAGCTGCACGCGCTCGGCGTCGGTGCTGCCCATCTCGGCGATGCGCTGGCCGCGCCGCACGATCTGGTCTTCCTTCACCAGCAGCGCCTGGTTGTGGCCGTAGGCGCTGAGGAACAGGTTGTTGTGCTTGACGATGACCAGGTTGCCGTAGCCGCGCAGGCCCGAGCCGGCATACACCACGCGGCCGTCGGCGGCAGCGAGCACCGGATCGCCGGCCTTGCCGGTGATGGCCAGGCCCTTGGTCTTGTTGTCCTCGAAGGGCGTAGCCACCGGTCCGGCCGCCGGCCACGACCAGACGATCCCCTCCTCGCCTTCGCTGGTGGGCTGCGGCTGCGGCGGCGGCACCGCCACTGGCGGCTGGGTCGCGGGGCTGCCGGCGGCACCTGGCGCGGCCACCGGGCCGCCCGCTGCCGGCGGCGTGCCGGGCCCAGCCAGCGGCCGCGTCTCGACGCGGCCTGCCGGCGCGACCGGGCGCGCCACTGCCGTGGGGGCCTCGGCGCCGGGGGGCACGACGCGCAGCACCTGGCCAACCTCGATGAGGTTGGGGTTCTCCAGGCCGTTCCAGCGCGCGATGTCGCGGTAGCTCTGGCCGCTCTCCAATCCGATGGCGTAGAGCGTGTCGCCCCGCTTCACGGTGTAGTAGCCCGGCTTGCCGGCGTTTTCGGCCCCCGGGGGCAGGCGGACGGGCTCGGGGGCGGGCGCGGGCGTCGGGGCCGGCGACGGGGCCGCGGCACCCGGCACGGGCACCGCGCCGGGCAGGCGCGGGTCGGGCACGGCGCGGACGCTGCCGCTGCGGTCTTCGACCGGCGCCCGGTGGTCGGGGCTTGCGCAACCAGCGGCCAGTGCCACCCCCGCTGCGACCAGGACCCAGGCCGACGCCCGCTTGAAGAGGAATTGGAATCGACCGCTCATGCCGTGCCGGATTTTAGGGGGACGAACTGCACCGCCTCGAGCTCCTGCGAGACCAGCCCGCCCGGGGTGTGGTCCACCACCACGAGGCGCTGGCCCGCCGCGCGCTGCACCGGCGCCACCAGCCGCCCGCCCGGTGCCAGCTGGGCCAGCCAGGCGGCCGGCAGCTGCTCGCCGCCCGCCGCGGCGATGATGCTGTCGTAGGGCGCACGCGGCGCGTGGCCGAGCATGCCGTCGCCGAACACGAGGCGCAGGTCGCTGCCCTGGCGGAGGCCGGCCAGGTGGCCGGCGGCCTTGTCATGCAGCGGCTGCAGCCGCTCGATGCTGACCACGCTGCGCGCCAGCGCCAGCAGCAGCGCCGCCTGGTAGCCGCAGCCCGTGCCGATCTCGAGCACGCGGCCCAGGTGGCCGCGCTCGCGCGCCGTGGCGCCGTCGAACAGCAGCGCGAGCATCCAGCCCACCACCGAGGGCTTGCTGATCGTCTGCCCCAGGCCGATGGGCAGGCTGGTGTCTTCGTAGGCCTGCGGCACCAGGGCGCTGTCCACGAAGCGGTGGCGCTCCACGGTGGCCAGCGCCTGCAGCACCGGCTCGCAGCGCAGGCCGCCGGCCCGCAGCCGGCCCACCATGTGCGCGCGCACGGCGGCCGAGTCCAGGCCCAGCCCGCTGGGCGCGGCCTGCCGCGCCTGCTCGGCGGCCATGTGCTGCAGCGGGCGCTGGGGGCGCAGCAGCGTGTCGGCGCCCGGGCGTGCGGCGGGGCCACGGGCCTGCACGCGGTCCAGGCCCAGCGGGAAGCGCGGCGGCGCCGGCTTGCTCACGCCCGGCCCAGGCGGCTGGCCCAGACGGCCCGCCCGGCGTGGTCGGTCAGGTCCACCTGCAGCGGCGTGATCGACACGCAGCCCTGGGCCACGGCGTGGAAGTCGGTGCCCTGGCCGGCCTCGCGCGCATCGCCGGCCGGGCCGATCCAGTAGATGGGCTCTCCACGCGGATTGGTCTGCTGGATCACTGGCTCGCTGGAATGCCGGCGCCCCAGCCGCGTGACCGCGCGCGGCCGCGCGGCCACGTCGGCCCGGTTGGGAAAATTCACGTTCAGCAGGAAGGGCCCGCGCTGCAGCGCGCCGCTGGCGATGACCTCGTCGACGATGGCCCGCGCCGCGGCCGCCGCGGCGTCGAGGTGGGCCCAGCCCTTCTCGGCCTGCGAGAACGCGATCGCCGGTATGCCGAACAGGAAGCCCTCCATGGCCGCGGCCACGGTGCCGGAGTACAGCGTGTCGTCGCCCATGTTGGCGCCGTTGTTGATGCCCGACAGCACGAGGTCGGGCTTCTGGGCGAGCACGCCGGTGAGCGCCACGTGCACGCAGTCGGACGGCGTGCCGTTGACGACGTTGAAGCCCTGAACCCCCTCGACCTTGGCCTGGAAGATGGACAGAGGCCGGGTCAGCGTCAGCGCGTTGCTGGTGCCGCTGGCGTTCTGCTCCGGGGCGTAGACGTCGATGTGGCCCAGGCCGTCGCAGGCCCGCACGAGTGCGGCGATGCCGGGGGCGAGATAACCGTCGTCATTGGCGATGAGGATGCGCATTGCGGGATTCTAGGCAGCGACCTGGCGCCTGCCGTTTCCGGGCAGACTGAGGCCAGGGAGGAACGAGAACATGGCCAAGGTGCATCCGAGCATGCCGTTCGGCGCGGCGCTGTCCGCAGGCGAGGCGGCCGAGCTGGACGTGGTCCGGCGCCTGGCGTCGGGGCTGCCGGATGCGTTCACCGTCTTCCACAGCGTCGAGTGGAGCAGCGGCTCCGGCGATGCCGAGCGGCACGGCGAGGTCGACGTGATCGTGGCCAACCAGGCCGGCGACCTGCTCCTGCTGGAAGTGAAGTCCGGTGGCGCCGAGTTCCGGCCGGACGGCATCTTCAAGCGCTATGGCCGCCAGACGAAGGACGTGACGGCGCAGGTGCGCCAGCAGTACGCCGCCCTGCGCGCCCGCCTGCATCAGGCCGGGCTCTCGGTGCGACTGCACCACATGCTGGTGCTGCCGGACCTGCAGGTGCAGTCGCAGACGGTCCAGTGGCCGCGCGAGCGGATCGTCGACTGCGACGATCTCGAGACCCTCGTGCCGCGGGTGACCGAGCAACTCGGCGCCGGGAACCCCGGTGGCGCGGTGCTGCCGCGGGTGCTGGCGTTCCTGGACAACCAGTTCCGGGTGGCGCCCGACGTCTCGGCGATGTCGGGCCGCCTGCAGGAGGTGTCGACCCGGCTGTCGGCGGGGCTCGCGACGTGGGTGCCCCGGCTGTCGGTGCCTTCCGGGCTGATCCGGGTCGTGGGCACGGCCGGCTCGGGCAAGACGCAGCTGGCGCTGCGGCTGCTGCGCGACGCGGACGCGGCCGGCCAGCGGGCCACCTACATCTGCTTCAACCGCGCCCTGGCCGACCACATCGCCCGCGTCGCGCCGGTGCGGGTGCTGGCCGAGACCTTCCACCAGCACGCGCTGCGGGTCTGTCGGCGCAGAGGGATGGCGATCGACTTCGCCCTGCCGGGCATGTTCGACCGCCTGGCCCAGGGGGGCATCGCGGCGCTTCGAGACGCGGAGCCCGACCTCGACCTGCTGGTGCTCGACGAAGGCCAGGACCTGCAGCCCGAGTGGGTGGAGGCGCAGCTGGCCCGCCTGCGCCCGCACGGCCGCGCCGTGCTGATGGAGGACCCGAACCAGCGGCTCTACGAGGACCGGGTGCCCTTCGAGCTGCCCGAGGCGGTCACGGTCACCTCGCTGGAGAACTTCCGCACCCCGCGGGCCGTGGTGCGGCTGATCAATCTGCTCGGGCTGTGCGACGAGGCCCTCGAGCCGAAGTCGCCCTGCGAGGGCGAGGCGCCGGACCCCATCGTCTACCGCGACGAGGCCGACGGCCTGCGGGCCACCCAGTCCGCCGTGGAGCGCTGCCTGGAACGGGGGTTCCCGATCGACCAGATCGCGGTCGTCAGCCTGCGGGGCCGCGAACGCTCGGCGCTCCAGCAGGCCGATCGGCTGGGGCCTTGGTCCGTGCGGCGCTTCGCCGGCACCTACGACGAGGGCGGCAACGCCGTCTGGACCCGCGGCGACCTGCTTGTCGAGTCGGTCCGGCGCTTCAAGGGGCAGGCGGCTCCGGCCGTCGTGTTGACCGAGTGCGACTTCGGGGAACTCTCCGCCCTGACGCGACGGCTGCTGTTCGTCGGCCTGACCCGGGCGCGGCTGCACGTGGAGTGGGCGATCAGCGAGCGCGCGGCGAGCGTGGTCGCGCGCGCGATCGATGGCGCACCCTGAAGGACAAAGGGCCTGGCCGAAGCCAAGCCCTTGTCGTCGCTGAAGTTCCTGGTGCCGGTGAAGAGAGTCGAACTCCCGACCTTCGCATTACGAATGCGCTGCTCTACCAACTGAGCTACACCGGCCAAAGCCCGCGAGTATAGAACACGCGCCAAGGCTCGGTCAGCGTGCGAACAGCCGGCTCGCAAAGCCCAGCAGCCAGCCCGGCAGCCGGCCCTGCCAGATCTGCACGGCCAGCCAGATGGAGAGGCGGCGCGCGCCGCGATCGGCGCTGGCCAGCGCGCGCCCGCGGGACAGCCCCTCGCGGGCAGCCGTCCGATCGCCCTGCCACACCAGCGCAAGCCAGGCGCGCAGCAGCTCCAGGTAGGGCCGCGTCCAGGGCTCCAGCGGCTGCCGCTGCAGCTGCTGCACGGCCTCGTGCACGACCGCGCGCTCGCCGCGGGTGGCCGCGGCCACCGCGTTCCAGAGGGTCGCGTCGGCGTCGTAGGGGCTCTGGCGCAGCGCCGCGGCGGCCACCTCGGCCAGCGTGTCGTAGCGGGCCTCGGCCGCTTCGGCCACGCACAGGTTGGTCAGCACCCAGGCGGGCGTGGACGGGCGCTCTCGCCAGTCGGCGAGCCAGTCGATCACGTCGCGTGGAGTGCCCACCTGCAGCCAGGCCCAGGCGGCGTCGCCCCACAGCGTGTCGTCGGCGCGGTAGCGCTGGCGCCAGGTGGCGAGCACGCTGCGCAGGTTGCCGGCGTCCCGAACGCCGACCAGCCAGTGCAGCAGCGCGCGCGGCGCCGCGTGGCCGGTGCTGTCCTGCAGCAGGCGCTCGGCCGCGTCGAGAACCTGCCCGCGCCGCCGCGTGGCCGCCAGGTCCTCGAACCAGAGCACACCGGCCCCGAGCGCGCAGCGGCCGGCCAGCAGCGCCGCGCGCTGCAGGGGCTCGAGCAGTTCGGTGAAGCCCTCGCGCCGCAACTCGAGCACGAGCTCGCGGCTGCGCTCGGCCTCGTAATCGGTGCTCGCCAGCGCGCGCGAGAACCACGCGGCTACGGCCTCGGGGTCGCGAAGGTGCGCCGCGACTCGGCAGCCCCGGGCCGCCACGTCGAAGGTCTCGGCATGGGGCCACAGCGCCTGCAGCGCGGCCATGCCCTCGGGCGCGCGGCCGGCGGCCAGCGCGCTGTCGGCCAGCTGCAACCCGGCGAAGCGGTGGCCCGGCACCAGGGCCAGCGCTCGTTGCAGCGGCTCGATGGCCTCGTCGTGGCGCTCGCACAGCGCCAGTGCATGGCCCAGGTAGACCAGCGAACGGGCTTCGGTCGGCATCAGGCGCAGCATCTGTTGCGCGGCAGCCAGGTAGTCGGTGGGCTCGCGGTCCTCGTCGTGCCAGTCCGCCAGCTGCTGCCACAGCGCATGCGCGTGCGGCTCGGCTTCTAGCAGCGCGCGCAGCGCCGCCTTGGCACCGGCCCCATCGCCGGCCGCACGCTGCGCCCGGCAACCCCACAGACGCAGTTCGGCCGGCCCGCCGTCGGGCCAGGGCAGCTGGCCGGCGCGGCGGCGGGCCTCATCGTGGCGCTCCAAGGCCAACAGGCGGCGGAAGCGCTCATGCCAGGCCGCCACCTGGCGCGGGTTGAGCTGCAAGGCGGCCTCGGCAGCGCCCAGGGCTTCGGCGTGGTCCAGCGTCTGCTGGGCGCGCACGATGCGCGGCCAGGGGTCGGCCGGCCGGCGCGCAGCCACGGCGTCGATCAGCGCGACAAAGCGGTGCGGCTCGCCCAGGGCTTCGGCGCAGCGCTCGCCGGTCTTCCACAGCCACTCGGGCTCGGGGTCCAGCGCCAGGGCCTCCTCCAGCGTGGCCAGTGCCTCGGTCGGGCGGCCGGCCTGTTCCTGTACCCAAGCGTGCAGACCGCGCAAGTCGGCATCGGCCGGCGCCAGTGCCAACGCACGAAGCAGCACGCGCTCTGCCAGCGGCCA
Organism: uncultured beta proteobacterium; assembly: GCA_903828235.1. Lineage (GTDB taxonomy): Bacteria > Pseudomonadota > Gammaproteobacteria > Burkholderiales > Burkholderiaceae_C > Rubrivivax. The sequence goes on from CAIKLM010000131.1 coordinate 38,388, forward strand.
GTCGTCGTCGGTCTCATCAATCAGGTCGACCATCTGACGCACCGCGCGGTTCCAGGTCGGGGCCAGCGCCAGCGCGCGCTCCATCACCGCGCGGGCTTCGACGCGCCGCTGCTGCTGCGCCAGGCGCCGCGCGTGGTCGAGCGCCACCCCGGCCACGGTGGGGAACTCGAGACTGGCCTCGGCCAGTAACTGCTCGGCTTGTGCGAGCTCGTCGGAGCTGCCGGCGGCCAGCGTGCGGGCCACCGCAACCCAGCCCTGCCAAAGCCGTGGCCGTGCCGCCTGCAGCGCGCGGGCGGCATGCAGCAGCGCCTCGTGCCCGAGGTGGTCGGCCGCCCAGGCCTGCCAGGTCAGCAACACGTCGCCCTGCGTCGGCTGACGCGCCAGCTCCTGCTCGATGAAGGCCAGCGCTGTGCGCGCCCGCGCCGCATCGGGCGCGGCCGACACCAATGTGCGCAGTGCGTACTCGTGGTCGACGTCTAGGGACAGCGCGCGCTCTAGGTGTGGCCGGGCGGCGTCGTAGCCGTCGCGCTCCAGGAGCACGCTTCCCAGCACGGCATGGCTGGCGGCTTGGCCGGGGGCGATGGCCACGGCCTGCTGCGCCGCGGCCAAGGCCTCGTCGAAGCGGCGTGCATACTCCAGCACGACAGCGCACTCGCGCTGCGCCCAGGCGTCGCCGGGGTGCAGCGCGGCCAGCGCATCGATCTGGGCCAGCTCGCGCGCGTCGCCGCGCGGGATCCAGTCGTACAGCAGCCGCTGCAGACCCACGAAGCGCGGGAAACGCTGCAGGGCCGACTGCAGCTCGGTGATGACGGCCTCGCGGCCGTGCAGTCGGTCGACCTGCCGCACCAGCAACCGGTGCAGATCGACATTCAGCGGCCACAGCGCCACGGCCTGCCGGGCCAGGGCCAGCGCGGTGGCTAAGTCGCCGCCGGCCTCGGCCAGCCGTGAGCGCGCACGCAGCAGCGCCGCCTGCGCCGCCCTGCCCTCGGGAACGCCGTCGAGCACCGTCTGCGCCTCGGAGGCGCGGCCGTAGCGGATGAGCGCCTCGGCGCTGAAGACCGCGAGCATGCCGTCGGTTGGCCGCTGCGCGCGCGCGGCGGCTAGGGCGTCGAATCCCTCGTCGGCGCGGTCTTGGGCCTCGAGCTCCTCGAACAGCGTCTGTACTGGCTCGCCAGACCGCGCGCCCAGCCGCTCAACGCGCCGCTGCAAATGCTGCAGCGCACCGTCGGCATCGCCGCTGTAGCGCAAGGCACGAGCATAGCTTCCGGCTTCGTGTTCGCTGGTATCGCGCAGCGTGCTAGCCTGGATCTTTCACGAGTGACGTACTGGATGATTCCGGCAAGGGCCTGAGGCACGGATCGTGGCCCTGAGTGGCGCGGCGGGGGCCATTCGGCACGGTTGAGTGCTGGATGCGCGGCCGGCGGGCGTGTTTACCCC
>CAIKLM010000132.1 GCA_903828235.1 uncultured beta proteobacterium
CCCGCGAAGGACATCCAGAACAAACCGACAGGAGCAAGCAGCTACAGTTGTCCACAGCCGGGATCACGCGATCCCGGCTACCAGCCCTGGGTCAAAGTTCAGTCGGCAGGGTGGGTCAAAGTTCGATCGGCGCGGACAGCCTTTGCAAGCTTGGCCATATCGGCCAGCTGGTTCCGGTCGTGGCCCACGTTGGTGACCTCATGGGCCACGATGAGGTGGTGCTTGGCATCTACTGCAGCCTGCACGTTGTAGCCCACGATGCCCGTGCCGCGGCCGCTGGTGGCCATGGAGCGCGCGTCGGGGTCGGTCAGCGAGATCTGCCCATCCTCGGACGCCTTCATCTGCTCACCGATCGCCTCCAGTGCCTGCATCTGCTGCTTGACCTTGGCGATCTTGTCCTTGAGGTGGGCCACCCGGCCAGGCAGTACGGCGGTGGCGTCACGGTCAGCGCGATCGAGCTCGACGAGGTAGCGCTTGATGCTGTCCTCGAGTTGCTCGATGCGGGCCTGCAGCTTGCGGTCGGTGAAGTTCTTGTCGCGGTTGTTGATCGCCTTGAACTTGCTGCCGTCGATGGCGACGATGCCGTCGGTGAAGAGCTTCAGCCGTCGGCACAGCAGCACGAACTCCTTGCAGACCTTGCGGATCGCCTCGCCGTTGTCGCGGCGGAAGTCGGCGATGGTCTTGAAGTCCGGTGCCAGACGCCCGGTGAGCCAGATCAACTCGAGGTTGCGTTGCGCCTCGGTCTCCAGGCGGCGGCTGGACTGCACCCGGTTGAGATAGCCGTAGACGTAGATCTTGAGCAGGGTCGCCGGGCTGTACTCAGGCCGGCCCGTGGCAGCCGGATCGGCGCGTTCGAAGCCCAGCTTGCGCAGATCAAGCTCATCGACGAAGACATCGATGACGCGGACCGTGCTGTCCTCATGGCTCCAGTCATCGAGGCGCTCGGGGAAGAGAACGCTCTGCGTTCGGTCCTGGCCTTCGACGTACCGTCCCATCGTTCACTCCCGTCGGTCTGAGAGAAGCTATGACATCGTCCGATGCAAAGAGTTTCCACACAGCCTCGACCCTGAGCCGACATCCGCGGCACTGAACTTGTCGCCCCAAAACGGTCGGTCGGATCCGAACCGAGGCCCCGGAAGGAGCCCGGCAACCGGGGGGACACATACCGTTTGGTGGCGCACAGGCCTATGGAGGCGCAACCCGCGGCGAGATACCGCGCGGGCTCACCACGTCAGGAGCCTCGCGTGCAAGGCATCAGACGTCAGTCCCAGCGCTCGACTGCGCACCGCTCCACTTCGAGCGCCACGCCCGTAACCGACCGCGCTTTGCCGCTTGGTGCAGCAGGACGTCGCGACCTTCTTCGCGCTAGCTGAATCGGAGGCCGGCGCCGATTCGCAGAAACTCGTCAAGGACGAGTTCGCCGCCTTCATCGAATGCGGCATCCTGGCCAACGGCTCCCTGAGGCACCGCTGCTTGCTGCCACGACAATCTAGTTGCTTTCGATTGGAGGCGCACGCGCCAGTCATGGCGGGGTGAGTGGGCGCTGCGCTCCATGACGGAGCCCGGAGTGTGTCCTGGAGTGGCGCAGCATCACATGGCGGTCTGCTTAGAACACGCGATACTCCGCGACAAGACAAGGCTCGCCGCGCATGGACGATCGACAATCAAGGGTATCGTCGGAGGGGGTTCGCGCCGGGCGCCGGGAGTACCTGGCTCTGCTGTTCGCCGACCTCTGCGGTTCCAGCCGCCTGGCGCGCAAGGTCGATGCCGAGCTGATGGACGACCTCATCGGCGAGTTGCGCGCCCTTGCCCGCGAAGAGATCACTCGCCACGGCGGCCAGATCGTCCGGCTGCAGGGCGATGGGGTGCTGGCGGTCTTCGGCCACGGCATGCCCAGCGAGCTTGACGGCCAGCGCGCCTGCGAGGCCGCGCTGGCCCTGCACTGGCGCGTCTCGCTGCTGCCACCGTTGCCGCTGGCCGACGGGCCCCACCGGCTGAACATGCACATGGGCGTGCACGCCGGGCTGGTGCTGGTGCGCGAAGGCACCATCGAAGAAGGGCGACTGGAGCTGGTTGGCGACGCACCCAACACCGCCGCCTGGCTGTGCGACCTGGCCGGGCCTGGTGAGCTGGTTGTCGATATCGACACGCTCGGGCCGGCGCTGCACCTGTTCGACCTGGCCGACGAGCGCGCGATGCAGGTGCCGGGCCGCGAGCGGCCGATGACCGTGGTGCAGGTGCGGGGCCGCTCGGCGCTGAGGCGCCGCTTCGATGCCACCGCACACCGTGGCTTTTCGCCCTTCGTCGGCCGTTGGGACGAGCTTGAGCGGCTCTGCGCCACCGTGCTGGCCGTGGCGGGCCAGCCCTTGCCAACGCTGCTGGTGGTGCGCGGCGAGGCCGGCATCGGTAAGACCCGATTCCTGCAGGAGCTCGCCGGGCAGCTCGACGCCCTGGGGCTGGTATGCCTGGCAGGTCAGGCCGACCTCGACCCGGGCCGGCAGGCACTGCAGCCGCTGCTTGAGCTGCACCGCGTGCTGCAGCGGGCCCTGGAGCCCGCCGTCCGGCGGCCCACGCCCGAGGCGCTGGCCACCACCGCCGAACCTGCGCCCACGGGGTGGCTGCCCGATGCGCTGCTGCAGCAGCTGCAGGTCGGCCTGCGCGCCCTGCTGCCGCGCCGAGCCGCACTGCTGCTCGACGACTGGCAGTGGGCCGACGAAGCCTCGCGGCTCGTGCTCGAGGGGCTGCTGCGCACCGAGCTGCCCGGTCTCGTGGCCGTCGTGGCCATGCGACCGCAGGCGGGCCTGGGCGACACCCCCGACGCCACGGCCAGTGGCCGCCGCACCCATGTCGATCTTGCCCCTTTCAGCGCGGAGCAGACCGGCGAGACGGTAGCGCGCTGGGTGCCAGGGGCCGACCCCTTCGTCGTCGCCGAGTTGCACGAGGCTGCCGGCGGCGTGCCGCTGCTGGTGGAGGAGCTGTGCCACATGCTGCGGCGCGGCGGGGTCGACGCGCTGCGCGCCAGCGGGGGCCGCGCCACGGCGCCGAGCTGGATGGCGGCTATGGTAGCCACGCGGCTGCAGGCGCTGCCCGGTCCGCTCCAGGACGTGGTGGAGGTGGCGGCGGTGCTGGGCGGTTCGATGGCCGTGCCGCTGCTGGCCGAGGTGCTGCCCGGTGGCGTCGACGCGGCGATGCTCGACGCGCTGCGCGAGGCCGACCTCCTGTACCCGGCCGATCCGGGCCACTGCCGGTTCAAGCACGCGCTCACGCGCGATGCCGTCTATTCGCTGGTGCCCCTGCAACGGCGGCGCGCCTTGCACCGGCGCGTTGCCGAGGTGCTGCTGGAGCGCGCCGGCAGCGTCAGCCTGCCCGACCTGGACGAAGCGCTGGCCCACCACACCGCCGCTGCCGAGCTGTGGGCCGAGGCTGTGGGCCGCTGCGAGCGCGCCGGCGACCGCGCGCTGGCGCAGCATGCCTTCGACCGGGCCCGTCGGCTGTATCGCGCCGCCATCGACGCCGCCGGCCGTCTGGACCTGGCCCAGCCCGCCGCCGCGCTGCACTGGTGCGGGCTGGTCGGCAAGCTGGGCATGACCTGCATCTTCGACCCGCTGGCCCTGCCAGGCGTGCTGCCGCTGTTCGAGCGCGCCGAGGCGCTGGCGCGCCAGCACGGCACGGCGGCCGATCAGGCGCGCGCCGCGTACTGGCTGGGCTACATCAACTACGGCTTCGGCCAGCCCCGGCGCGCGGTGCAGTGCTGCCGGCGCGCGGTGGCGGCGGCACAAGCGGCCGGCGACGCCCGGCTGCTGGCGCAGCTGGAGGCGACGCTGGGGCAGACGCTGGCGGCCGCCGGGGACTACCACGAAGCCCTGCAGGCCATGGATGCCGCCCTGCAGAGCAAGCGGCGCCAGACGCGCGGCAGCAAGGCGGCCGTGGCCACCGGCTCGGCCTTCACGCTGGCCTGCCGCGCCGCGGTGCTGGCCGACCGCGGCGACTTCGGGCCCGCCCAAGAGGCGCTCGACGAGGCGTTTGCGCTGCTGGGCGAGACCTTGCACCCGGTGTCGCTGTCCGTGCGCAACTGGGGCATGGTCATACTCGCGTGGCAGGGCCGCTGGGACGAGACGATCGCCGTGGTCGACGACACCGAACGCATGGCCGAGCGGGCGCGGGCGCTGCTGCCGCTGGCCATCGCCCGCGCCGCCGGGGGCTACGCGCGCTGGCGACGCGACGCCGACTCGCGGCAGGTGGACCGGATCGCCGACGCGGTGCGCTGGATGGAAGACCGGCGCTGCACCTTCTTCACTTCCATCTACCACGGCTGGCTCGCCGAGGCCTGCGCCGAACTAGGCCGCGATGGCGGCGTGCGGCGGCATGCGGCGGGCGCGCTGTGGCGGGCCCGCGCCGGCGATGCGCTGGGCGAGGCCGCGGCTTGGC
>CAIKLM010000133.1 GCA_903828235.1 uncultured beta proteobacterium
CCCGCGAAGGACATCCAGAACAAACCGACAGGAGCAAGCAGCTACAGTTGTCCACAGCCGGGATCACGCGATCCCGGCTACCAGCCCTGGGTCAAAGTTCAGTCGGCAGGGTGGGTCAAAGTTCGATCGGCGCGGACAGCCCGCCCGTCAACAAGGCCGTGCTGCAGTACGAAGCGGCCACCGGATACGCACGCTGGTTCGAGTCGGCGCTGAGCGCGTGGACGCTCAACGCCGGCAACCTGGCCACCGACCCCAGCGCCGTGACCGGCACCATCCGCATCGGGCCGGCCCTGCACCTGGCCGCCACGACGGGTCATGTCGGCGTGGGGAGCGCCAACAACACGGCTGCCAAGCTGCGCGTGCAGGGCGACCTGCAGGTGGCGGCGCCGGGGGTGCTGGCGGTCGACGGGGCCATCACCACCAGCACGCTGACGAGCAAGAGCAACGTGGCGGTGGGCGGTGGCTTGACGGTCGCCGGCGCGACCACGCTTGCCGGCGGCTTGACGGCCAATGGGGGCGTCACCACCAACGCGCTTTCGGTCCAGGGCAACGTGTCTGTGTCGGAGACGCTCAGTGCTTTGCATGTCAAGGCGGATGTCTTTTCGATCGGCGACGCCAACCAGGGTTACCTGACGGTAGCCACCGGCACCGGCAGCCACTCGTTGTTGATCGGCGGTTACGGTGGCACGAGCACGATCAAGTCGGTCATCTTCAGGAATTTCAAGACCAACACGCTGGTCGACATCGAGGCCAAGAACGTCGCCGTCAGTTCCGACGCACGCCTCAAACACCACATCCAGCCCCTTCAGGGCTCGCTAGACCGGATCACCCGCCTGCGCGGTGTCGGCTTCCAGTGGAAGCACGATCCGCCCACCAGCGCGGCAATCCACCTGGGCCTGTTGGCGCAGGAGGTGATGGAAGTCGTGCCCGAGGTCATTGGCTCCGGCCAAGACGGGCACTACCTGCTCGACTACAGCGGCCTCATTCCCTTGCTCGTGGAAGCGCTGAAAGAGCAGCAGGCGCAGATCACGCAGTTGCAGGCCCAGGTGGCGGCGCTGGGCAAGGCGTAACGCAACAGGCCCATGGCCGAGACCCTGAGCAAGCAGCAGCGTGGGTCGCCCAAGGCCGCGCGCCAAGGCCTGCCAGCCAAGCCGGCACCCGGCGGCGCTGCCGCGTGGCGGACCGAATTGCAAGCCGCCGGCGTCAGCCGGCAGGCCCAATGGGCATCGCCGCTGGCGCGTGCCTGGCTGGCAGCGCACACGCCGCACCTGCTCTCGGTCCTGGGCACCCCGCAGATCGCGGACCTGAACCAGGTCCTGGTGGCGCGGCAGCCACCGCATGCGGCCAGACCGGAGACCTCCCGCAGAGGCGCCGCAGAGGCGTTCCACAGCGAGCGGGTCGACGAACGGCTTCGCCGCGAACAGCGCACCAGAGTCGCCCCCGTCAGCAGCGTTGCTGTGGTGGAGACGGCCGACCTGCTGGCCGCAGACACGGAGCCCTCTTCGCCCACGCCCGATCCGGCCCATGCGCGGGAAGACGGCTTTCGCAGCCGTCTGCGTCAGCGTCTGGCCGCCGAGCCGAGCCGACTGGTGTTTGAGGGTGAAGCCGGGTCGCCCTTGAAGTTGCGCATCGAATGGGGCCGCGAGCGCCGCGTGCTGGCCCACGACGGGGGCTGCATCCACTGGCGGCATCTGCTGCAGCAGACCGACTGGAGCCAGGAGCACCCCCGCCCGCCGCAGGACGACGGCCATCGTGATGCGGATCGGCAGCAACGCGTCGACGACTTCGAAGCCGTCATGCGACTGGGCGGGTCGGAGGTCAAACTTCTCGGGCAACCCGTCGGCCGTATCCGCGGCTACAAGGTGCTGCGCATAGGACACGAGTTGGGGCGTTTCAAAGGCTACGTCGACGACACCGCCGGCCGCGCCGAGATGACCCGGGTGTTGCTGGCGGCGTACACGGCTACCGTCGTGGTCAAGGCCGACAACGGCTGGCTGCACCTGTTTGCGCTGGATCCGCCGATCCGTCGCGCCGATCTAGGCGGCAGCACCGATGCCACGGGCCGCGTGCTGATCACGACCCGGGGCGGCGAGGTCCAGGGCGTGCAGCAGATCAGGCTGGCCGACGCCACCGACATGCAGCAGCACGGGCGGGACTGGTCGGCCCCAGAGGACACCGAGCGGCTGGTCGATTGGCAAAGCATGTTTTTTGGTGGCGTGATCGGCGACTTCTGGGAAGACCCGGACGCCACAGGCGCAATCACCCAGATCCTGGTCGGCCTGATCCCCGGCATCGGGCTGCTCGCCGACGGGCGCGACTTGGTGGCCGGACTGCTCAAGGTGTGGACCAGCGGCACGCGCGAGGGGAAGGTGCAGACGGCGCTTGCCTTGGCCGGCGTGTTGCCGTTCGGGGACATCGCCAAGCTCGTGAAGCGGCGCGCCGACAAGAAGACGATTGCCAAGGCGCTGCGCGACGCGACCGCCGAAACCCAGCAGCGTCTGGCGCAGGTGCTGTTGGAGGAGCCAGGCGGCGTGGCACGTCGCTTCCGGGCCGTGCTGCCGGCAGGGCAGGCGGCGACACAGGAACTCTCCGGTGGGCTGAGGGCTTTCGAGGCTGCAAGTGCTGTGGCAGGGCGCGCAACCGACGCGAGGGCCGCCGAGGGTGCCGCAGGCAAAGCGGCCGAGGCCTATGCCGACGCGGTCGCACGTTGGCTCGACGAGTCGGCAGACAACGCCATGGCGGTGGTGGTGCTGTCGGGCGACGTGGTGGCGAAAAAGGGCGAAAAGCTCGTGGGGTGGAAGCGTGTGGCAGCCGCGCTCGACGCCGCGGGGGACAAGGGCAAAGCCCTGGGTGAACGTATGGAGCGCTGGCGTGCGCAGCAACTGGAGTCGGTGATCCACGACGTCCAGATGCTCGGCAAGACCCGGGGTGCCGGCGAGGTGGTGATCAAGCGCACCGGCACGGCCAAGTTCAGCAGCGACATGGACGTCAACTTCCTTGGCGCCGATGCCGCCATGATGCGCAACACCGCGCAGGAACTGATGGAGAAGCGCTTTGGCGCGCAATGGGGGAGCATGTTCGACGGTGCTTTCCTGCTCGACCCGCGCCGACTGCACCTGTTCGACCAGTTGCCGTCTGCACAGAGGGCCAGGATCGAAGCCGTGATGGTCAAGGAAAGCCAGGTGAACGTGCTGGCGCGCATGCGCAACGACGTCTACAAGGCGTCGGTCAGCGGTGACTCTGCCGTGCAAGCCGCAGCGCGGCGGGACGCAGACAAGCTGAGCCGTCCCATCGAGGAATTGGCCCGGAAGTGGGGTGTTCCTATGGAAGAGGTGGAACAGCGCGCCACCGAAGCGCGCCGCTTGACGCGAGAGCCTGGACGGGTCTCTCGGCTGGAGTTGGAGTTGGACGCGCTGCATGGCCGGTTCAACGCAGCCACGAAGCCGGGCGAACGCGCTGCGCTGGCTGAACAGATTGCGGTCCGGCAAAGCCGGGTGAACACGGCCAACCCCGAGGCCTATCTCACCCCCGGCGGGGTGGATCTGTTCGTGACCGGCCGCGACGACCTTGCCGGCCTGGGCCGGCTGCCGGACCGCACCGCGGGCGGGAACTTGGAGGCGATGCCTGGCATGAGCCCACTGTCGGCCAGCATGAAATACATGGCGGTCATCGACAACCTGGCCATGTTGCACCACACCGAGCTCGCCGGCAGCCTGCACGAGCAGCTCAAGGGGATGGCCAAGTACTGTGAGCGCTTGCTGCTGAGTACAGACCATGCGGCCACACGACCGACGCTGCAGGCGGCGAACCCTGCCGCGGCTGCCATGCAGGCCCGAATCGTAGAGCGACTGAAACCCTTGATCGACGCCAACGACCTGTTCAATCGGCTTGTCGACGGGATGGCGGCTGCCAGGAATGATGCTGCGAATCTGATGCGACAGACCTCTCTCCCGTACGACGTCGAACGGCCCTTCACGCTGCTGCAGCAGCATCTCGAGGACCTCATTGCCAGATCGCGCAGCGGCGAGCAGGCCGACGCACAAGTTCTCGCCACTCTCGACGCACTCGATGCGCAGAAGACCATCGTGCGGCGTCTGGCGCAGCGCATTGTGCGCAGGGTCTACGTGTCTCAGGACGAGCCGTCTGAAGTTCCGTGAAATGCAATGTCACGACCCGCTTCGCCATGTCGCCGCTGGAGTTCATCCTGCGGCACATTGAGATGGCTGCTTTGCGCAAGCCGGATCTGTGGAGACTGCGGCAACTGTGGGTCGGTGGCGGGTGTTCCGCCCGTGGCAATGAATGGCGGCGATGCGGTTGAGACCTGACCTTGATGACCGCGACGACGGCGGTGTGTACGAGTGGACAGCGTGTCCGGCTGAGGCTACTTGGCGGCCATTGACACACTAAACAGAGCCGTAGATCGCCATAGCGGTCTAGCAATGGATTCGTACGGCAGGCGCCCCGTAGGATTCTCACTTGGCACCACCACGGCTCTCGCACTGGCACTACGCCGAGCCTGGTCAGCCTCTTTCGCGCAGCCAGGGTCCAACGATCACGGCGGGTCAAACCATGCAGATGGCCTCGAGGCCAAAGCGACGGGCCAACGATCCCGCGTCCCTACTTCGACTGGGAAGCTCGGCTCTCGAGATGAACGCGCGGCATTGAGTTGGCGGCATCGCGGTCAGCTATCTCTTCGCGACGCCCCTTCACAGCTGTTCGCCATCGAACACGGCGATGGCGACTCGCACGAACCGCACGGGTCTGCGCGGCAGCGGCACCTGTCGCGCAGCGCAGGGATTCGGCAGCTCGCCGGCGGGCCGTTGGCGAGTGGGCGCCCACCGCTTCCTGTCGTGCGTCTCCTCGGTGCCGCCGTGGCTGCCGCGGGCCAAGCCCAGGATGACGGATGCGATCAGCGCGACACCCGCCATCGCCAATGCGATCATGTCCTCCGTCCGCCCTGAAGGCGGGCTCGGTGTGCAGCGACAGCGCATAAGGCGGCCGAACCCGCGCAACGCGCCACGACGCCGATACGATGACGCAGCCCATGCCGGCATGCTCTCGGGAGCCTCGATGAAGAGCCTTGACCAAAGCGCACCCGATGTCTTGGAGCACCGGGTCCTGCTGCTGCTCGTGCTGGCCGTCTCCTTGGCCCTCGGCTGGGTACTGCTGCCGTTCTACGGCACGCTTCTTTGGAGCGCGATCATCGCGCTGCTGTTCGCCCCGCTGCACCGTCGCCTGCTGCTGCGGCTGAGACACCGGCGCACGCTGGCGGCCTTGCTGACGGTGCTGACGTCGGTGGTGATCGTGGTCGTTCCCCTGTCGCTCCTGAGCGCAACGCTGGCCCATGAGGCCGCGGGACTCTATGCACGCATCCAGTCGGGCGAGTCCACTCCGGTGCAGGACCTGCGCGGCGTGTTCGACGCCCTGCCAGGATGGGCGGCCAAGCTGCTCGAGCGCTTCGGGCTCGCGGATTTCGAGACCCTGCAGCGCTGGCTGAATTCCAGGCTGGAGCAGGGCAGCGGCTTCATCGCAGCCCAGGCCTTGAGCATCGGCCAGGTCACGTTCGAGTTCATCGTCAGCCTGCTCATCACGCCGTACCTTGCGTTCTTCTTCATCCGTGACGGCGACCGCATCGTGCACGCCATGCGACGCGCGCTCCCGCTGACGCCCGCGCACAAGCAGGAGTTGCTGGACAAGTTCGGCACCGTGATCCGATCGACGATCAGGGGCAATCTGGTGGTGGCGGCGATCCAGGGTGCGCTCGGTGGCCTTGCGTTCTGGTTCTTCTCGGTCAGCGGTGCCTTGCTCTGGGGTGTGGTGATGGCGTTCTTGTCGCTGCTCCCAGCCATTGGCGCAGCGCTGGTGTGGCTGCCGGTGGCGATCTGGTTCATCGCCACGGGCGCGGTTGGGCAGGGCATCGCCCTGGCTGCCTGGGGCACGCTGGTGATCGGCCTGGTGGACAACCTGCTGCGGCCCAGGCTCGTGGGCCAGGCCACCCTCATGCCCGACTACGTGGTGATGATCACGACGCTCGGCGGCCTGGTGGTGTTCGGCATCAACGGCTTCGTCCTCGGACCGGTCATCGCGGCGATGTTCTTCGCGGTGTGGCACCTCTACATGACGACGCGCCAGGCCGCGCCTGCGCCATCGGATTCATCAGAGCCCTGAAGGCCCTGCCAAGCCGTACCGTGTCTGGCACGCCTGCGCTCTGCTCGGCGCGAGCGGACTCTTCGAGCCGGCGGCGGCGGTGGCCATCAGCCTGTTCGGCCGCGGAGCCGGCGTGCCGGTCGAGGTGCCGGCGAGGCTTCCGGTCGCACTCCGGGTCAAGCGGCGCAAGGGCAGGCGCGAGGCGGGCGAGAGGGGTTGGGCCTTCCTGCGGAACCGGTCGCAGGTGCTGAGGGTCGAGTTGCCCAGCCTGTGATCAAGGTCAAGGTGTCGCAGGTGCGAGAGCGCACAGTGCACACGAAGGACAAGTCATGCAGATCAAGGTTCCGGGGCCGGGCAGCAGCGCGAGGCGCAGCACGATCGGCATCACCGAACGCGCGGCCCCGGCTGCGGGCGTCCTGGCCGAGGTGGTCGAGGGCCCAAGGTCCGACGAGATGCTGGGCATCGAGCTGCGCAACACCCCCGTTCCAGTGCCGGGCGCGTCTGGCCTCTCGGTGCTCAACATCGACCCCGACAACGCCGCCGAGTCGTATCGCCAGCGCGTGCGGGCCCGGATGCCAGCGAGCGCGACCGCCGAGGAACGGTCGACCGTCCGGGAGCAGCTCTCCGGCGCCTGCACGACCGAGATAGCCACCTTCGACGAGTTCTCGTCGCTGCTCGCCGACGACGCCCAGGACTGGGACCACGGCGTCTTCGACACGGCACCGACCGGGCACACCTTGCGCCTGCTGAGCCTGCCGAAGGCGTGGACCGGCTCCCTGCAGGGCAACAGCCGTGGCGCATCCTGCCTCGGCCCGCATTCGGGCCTCAAGATCCAGGTGGTGCGCTTCGAGGCTGCGCTCGACGCCTTGGGCGACCCTGCTGAGACCACGGTGGTCCTGGTGACGCGCCCTGATCGCGGTGCCATCGCGGAGGCGGCTCGCACCGCGGTCGAACTGCGCGAATTCGGCCTCGGCAACCCGCGCCTGGTGATCAATGGCGTGCTCCAGGGCAGCGACCGCAGCGATGCGATGGTCTGCGCGATCGAGGATCTGGGGCGGCAGGCGCAGGAGGCCCTGCCGTCAACCTTGCGCGAGTTGCCGCAGGACCGGGTGCCGCTGCGCCTGTTCGATACCGTCGGCCTGGCGGCCATGCGAGCACTGTGGGTCTCCTGCGCGATGCCGGTGGCCACGCACGCGACAGTGCAAGGCCCGGACCGCGCGCCGATGTCTGGGCTGGCTGCACTGGCCGATGAACTGGCCGCCGCCGGCCACGGCCTGAGAACGCCGCCAGATCGAGCGCATGTCTGCGGGCCTCGCACGGGCGCTGTACGCGCTGCCGTGGCTGGCGGTGCCTCCGATCGGCCTCGATGAACTGGCGACGCTGCTCCGCACATCCTCGGCGGCGGCGGCCGTCCGGGCCTGAGTCACAACCTGCAGGAGGTTCTCCATGTACGGATTCACCACCACGCTCACGGGCCTGTCCTTCGGCGAGGCGATCGTGAAGATCACGGCTGCGCTGAAGGCGGAAGGCTTTGGCATCCTGAGCGACATCGACGTTCAGGGCGCGATGAAGGAGAAGCTCGGGAAGGACATGCCGCCCTACCGCATCCTCGGCGCCTGCAACCCGCCGCTGGCGCATCAGGCCCTCACCGCCGAGCCAGACATCGGGCTGCTGCTGCCGTGCAACGTGATCGTCCGCGAAGAGGCACCCGGTCGTCTCGTGGTCGGATTCCTCGATCCCCACGTCATGGTCAGCCTCGTCGGCAAGCCCGAAGTGCGGGAGGTGGCCGATGCCGCTGAGCAGCGACTGCGCAGCGCCTGCGTCAGCCTGGGGGGCACTTCGCCCCGTGCGGTCTGAACGCCCCGGATCCGGTCGCGGTCCCTCACAGAAGTCCTTCGTCCTCGTCGGAGACCGCAACTGACCGATCCAAAGCCAGTCGCGGCGCAGCCGGCAAGTTGCCATCGAGCGTGAGACGCCCAAAAAGCCAGTGACGGCTCTGGCGCAGCCGCGCGATGGGCACAGATCGGCCATCAAGAGTCGATCATGACTGGCTGCTGTCGGGTTGGATGGCCCTGCGAAAACTCGGCTGAGGCACCGGCGCCGCCAGGCGCTGCATGAACTCCAGCGGGCCCATGATCAGGTGCGTGGTGCCATCGCGCCACGGTGTCTTGAGCTTGAGCTCCACCTGTCCGGCGGCGTTGATCTGCACCCGTTCGTCCGACAGCGCGGGGCGGGTGATGTAGCGGCACAACTGCTCCAGCCGCTTGCGGTCGTGGGCTTGCACCCGCACCGCCGCGTGCAGGCTGAACCCGTCGATGTCGGCACACAGCGGCTGGCGCGCCCAGTCCTCGCGCGGCATCGCGCCTCTGAGCGTCAGCACCTTCTGCCCGGCGCGAGGGCCAAATGCGATGCGGTACGTCACGGCCGCGGCCTCCAGCGGCCGCAGCGTGCGCGCCTCCTCGCCGTCGGCATCCGGCTCGGCCAGGTAGGTCTGGCCCATGTCCTCGACCAGCACGCCCCGGCGCGTGAGCATCTTCATCAGCCGCTCGATCACGGACTGCAGCAGCGCGTGCAACTCGTCGTCGGTGGGCGAAGCCGCCTCGATGAAGGCCGGCGAGCCATCGGCGGCGCGGCGGTACACCCCGTCCAGCACCAAACAGTGCAGGTGGATGTTGAGGTTGGCAGCGGATCCGAAGCGCTGGATCAGCGTGACGGCGCCGCCCTGGCCTTCATCGGCCTTGAGTCCGGCAGCGTCCAACAGATGCCGCGTGACCACACGCTGCACCACCTGCAGCGCCGGCGTGACCAGCTCGGGCTGCGCGGCCAGCAGCACGCGCAGCGGGATCGGCAGCGACAGCACCCACTGGCGCACCGGCACGTGCGGGATGACGCGGTCGACCAGGTGCGCTGCCGTCTGCGACATGCGCCGCGCGCCGCACGAGGGGCAAGAGCCGCGGCGCTTGCAGCTGAACGCCAGCAGCTTGTCGTGGCCGCACTCGCCGCAGCGCAGCCGCAGGAAACCATGCGCCAGGATGCCGCACTCCAGGAAGGCTTCGAACTCGTCCTTGATGAACCGCCGCTGTACGTGGCGCAGACCTCGCTGGCACGCGGCGAGTTGGTGCCGCTGCTGGAGCGCCATGCGCTGCCGGTGCAGCCCATCCACGCCGTGTTCCCGAGCCCGCGGCAGGTGCCGGCCAAGGTGGTGAGCTTCGTCAACTGGCTGCAGGGGCAGTTCGACGACGGCTGGTGGGCGCGCGCGGGCTGACGGCAAGCCGGTGGACTAACGCTGCGCTAACGGTGCGGCAACTAGGATCTTATGCATCGGTTCCAGTGAGAACCGCCCAAGGAGGTTCAGCCATGTCCACCCAAGTTCGATCGCAGGCCGTCGGGCGGGCCCTCGCGCTGGCCGGCCTGGCGCTGCCGCTGGCCGCACTGGCCCAGCAACCCGCCTACCGGGCCCAGATGGAAGCCGGCAGCGGCACACGCAATGTCAGCGGGCCCTATGACAGCAACGGGCTCACCAACGACACGTTCGCCACCGTCACCAGCCGCTCGACGGTCCTGGAATCCGGCGGCTCGGTGGTGTCCATGGGCAACAGCACCGGCATCTCGCGGACCGGGCCGGGCCGCATCGACTTCTTTGGCTCGTCATCGGGCAGCACCTCGGCCTTCCGGGCGCCCAGCGGCGGCAGCGGCGGAACCTCGGGCTACGCCGCACTCAACGACAACTTCACCGTCCTGGCGCCCGGCTGCTCGGCCTGCACGGGAGCCTTCGGCGTGATGAGCTTCGCGATCCAGTTCGACGGCCGTGCCACCGCCGCGGGTTCTGCCACCGGGGACCTCGTGGGCATCGTCAACGGCATCGCCGGTGGCTCGTGGGAAGGTTCCAGCGAGTGGCGGTCCTTCGTTAGCGTCCAGGCGCCGGCGGCGCAGTTCCTGCCAACGCCCTGGTATGCCGATGCCGCCTCGACAGGCAGCTACCGCGACGGCACGAACGTCGTCAACCCCGGGTTCAGTTCCACCGGTCTGCCTGTCGGTACACACACCTTCGAGATGGCCGTGCAGATCGGCGCGTCGGTTTTCCTGCAGTGGCAGGCGTACATGGGCACATCGAGCACCGCCAACTCCTCCGGCAACGAGGCCAATCTGGCGGCGCAGGCCACCTCCGAGCTCTCGTCCGCCATCAGCTGGGCCGGCATCACCGGCCTGCGGCTGCTGGACGGCACGCCCGTCACCGGCTTCACGGCCCTCAACCCGAACGGTGCCGATTACGTGCAGTCCTTCGTGGCCGCCGCGCCCGTGCCGGAACCGTCGAGCGCCGCGCTGGCCCTGGCCGGCGCGTTGACGGTGCTGGGCCTGGCCCGGCGGCGGCTCGTCAAGCCTGACTAGCCAGCGCCAGCAGCTCGCGGTTGACGGCGTTGTGCTGCAGGAAGCTGTCGCGGTACGGCGGCGGCACCTGCGCTTCGCTGGTCTGCAGCACCCACTGGCGCCCGGCGTCGAGCGCCTCGCGCGCTTGCGAATGCAGGCCGGCGGCGGCGAAAGCCCGCGCGGCTACCAGCCAGCGTTCGGCGGGGTAGAGATCATCGGCCGTGATGTCGGCCGGGCATGAAAGAACCCGGCGCGCATGCGCCACCGCGCGGTCGGGCTCGCCGGCCTGAAGCGCGAAGGCCGCCGCGCGCGTGCAGGCGCTCAGCACGGCGCCCTCGAAGTGCACGGCCGAGCATTGCGCCGCAATCTGTTCGCAGCGCACCAGCGCGTCGGCCGGCGGAAGCGTGCGCGCGTGGTCCAGCGCCACCAGGGCCTTCATCAAGGTGCGGCCGGTCCACGGTGCCTCGGCCTGCGCGCGCTCGAAGGCGGCCAGCGCACCGGGTTGCTGCAGCGCCAACTGCAAGCGGCCCTGCAGCTGCGACACACGGGCCTGCACGGGGGCCGGCAGGGCCGCGGCGCGGGCGGCCTCCAGCGCCTGCCAGGCCCGCGTGTGCTGGCCGAGTTGCATCCAAAGCCAGGCCATGTGGCCGTGCACGACGGCGGCCCGGCTCGGGTTCTGGTGCATCGAGGCCAGTGCCACGTCGCCGGCTTCCAGGGCCTGGGTGTAACGGGCCAGGTCACGCAGCAGCGCCAGCTCCATGGTGTCGAGGTTGTAGGTGGCGCCGCGGGCTTCGTCCACCGCCTGGGCGTATCGGCGGGCCTGCTGCGCGCTGTCGAAGGCCTGCTGCACCCGCCCGGTCAGCTTCAGGTTGTGGCTGAGGTTGGCGCTGATCACGGCAGCCAGGTCCCACCGTTGGACCGTGAGCACCTCATCGAGCGCGAGGCGATGGAACTCCATGGCCTCGCCTGGCTGGTCGGCGTTGTCCAGGCAGCAGGCCAGGTCTTCGAAGAAGCTGGCGCGGTCGCTGCGGTCGGCCAGGTGCTCGAGCACCCGCGGCAAGGCAGGCCGCAGCAGCTCGACGGCGCGCGGGCTCTGGCCGCTGTACGACGCGCAGGCGGCGGCGCAGCGCAGGCCCTCGATCTCGCGCACCGTGTCGCCCTGTTCGCGCGCCAGCGCGGCGGCCTGTTCGGCGCGCGGGGCGGCTTCGGCCAGCTGCCCGGTGGACATCAGGTAGTCGGCCTGCGCCAACAGCGAGCGCAGGCGCTGGCCCGGCGTCGTGGCCAGGCGGTCCAGGCGCTGGAACACGGCGTCGTCGATGCAGGTGCGATCGACCACCATCTGCGCCTCGAAGTTGCTGAGCGCCAGCCCGAAGGCCTCGTCGGGCTGCGCCAGGCGTTCGGCGATGGCCAGGGCGCGCTCACGCAGCGCGATTTCGTCGCGCTTGCGCAGCGCCAGCCGCGCCCGTTCGGCGGCCTCGCGCAGCGCGGCCAGGGCTTCGGGCTCGCGTCCGGCGTCGAGCCAGTGGTGCGCCACGCGCGCGGGCTCGCCGCCGCGCTCGTGCAGGCAGGCGGCGATCTCGGCGTGCAGCTGCCGGGCCACGGTCGGCGGTACCGAGGCCCGTGCGCTGGCGTGGATGAGGTCGTGCGCAAAGGCGCCGTCGCGCAGCAGCTGGGCGCGCTCCAGCTCGGCCCAGGGGTCGGCGAGGTCGATCGCACGCTCTCCGAGCACGCGCGACGCCAGCTCGATGCTGAAGTCGGGCGCGGCCACCGCCGCGCAGCGCAGCAGGCGCAGCGCCGCCGTGGAGAGCTGGCCCATGCGGCGTTCGATGAGGGTCGAGACACCGGGCACCGGCGGCAGGCGGGTCGCCAGGTCCACGCTCGCGCCCTGGCTCAACCAGGACTTCAGCGTCTCGAGCAGAAACAGCGGGCTGCCCCCTGAATGGCGCAGCAGCGCGGGAGCCGCCGCCTCGGCATCGAGCCCGTCGATGGCCAGCGAAGCCAATAGTTCGGACACCTGCGGCAGCGTCAGCGGCTGAAGATCCAGCGCCTGCACGGCACTGTGCTGCGCGGCCAGCAGCTGGCGGCCGGCTTCGCTCAACTCGGCTTCGCGCGCCGCAAACAGCCAGCGGCGGGCGGACTGCGCCGCCGCAAACTGCAACAGCTCCAGGCTGGCGTCGTCGGCGAAGTGCAGGTCGTCGAAAACCACGCCCTCCAGGCCCAGCGCGCGGCTGTCGAGCAGCGCCACCACGGCATTGAAGAAGCGTGTGCGCTGCGCGTCGGTCGTGATGCCCGACGAGGGCCCCAGTTCGGGCAGCAGGCGCGCCAGCTCGGCGCGGACGCCCTCATCCAGCGCGGCCAGCGCCTGCGCCGGCACCTGGCGCAGCAGTCGCGTGGCCGAGGCATACACCACGCGCGCATCGCCGGGTCGTGCGCCGGCCAGCAGCACGGCGCCGCGGTCACGCGCGAAGTCGCCGACCAGCCGGCTCTTGCCCATGCCGGCCTCGCCGTGCACGCAGGCCAAGCGGCCGGCGTCCCAGGCGTGTTGCAGCGCGGCCCAGGCGTCCTCGCGCCCAATGAGGCGCGGCGGGCGCTGCACCGACATCGGCAAACGCCCGCTGGCCGTCGGCGCAGCCCGTGTCGACGCATCGAGTGCACTCAACAGGGCCAGCGTCTCGGCCGACGGCCTGGCGCCCAGATCGTGCTTGAGCCGCTGCTCGCACTGGTCGAAGGCCAGCAGGGCCGCCGCGCGGTCGCCGGCCAGGTAGTGGAGGCGCATCACGCGGCGATGCGCGACTTCGCTCAGCGGCTCCAGGGCCAGCAGCTCGCGGGCGTGCGCGAGGGCGTCGTCCCAGTCGCCGGCTGCTTCGGCCATCGCGGCCAGTTCGCCCAGCGACTGGCTCAGCAGCACACGACGGCGCGAGCGCTGCTGCTCCAGCCACTGCGCAAACTCGCCCGGCACGATGTCTTCGGCCCGGGTCTCGCCGAGGATGGTGTCGGCGTCGTCGAGATCGTGCGCCACGCTGGCAGCCAGCGCGATGGTGGTGCTGCCGGGCAGCAGTTCGGCACCCAGACTCTTGCGCAGCTGGAACAGACGCTGCCGCAACGAGTTGCGCGCCGACTCCACGTCTTTCTGCGGCCACAGCAGCTGCCCCAGGCGCGCGCGCGGTGTCGGGCCCTCCAGCGCCAACCAGGCCAGCAGCGCGGCGTCCAGCGGAGCCAGCGGCTGCTCTGCTTGGCCAAGCTGAAGGAACCTGCGTTCACCGGACAGGTGGAGCTTCATCGGGGTGCCAGATCGTTGCCGGGCGATGGTAGCGGCGCGCGCATAGGAAGTTCAAACGCCCCCTGAAGCCCGACGACTAGACCGAGGCCAGCCAAGAAGGGCCGACTGCGGCAGTGAGATCGTGGCAGCGGCGCCCATTCGGACCGTCTCGCCGCTCCCCCTGGGTCTCGTCTGGCCTTGATCGGCCGCCTCAGTCTCAGGGTTGACCCTCATCCGGCTACGCCGCGCCCACCGGGCGCGCAGCATCGCCCGGCCGCAGGCGACGCGGAGGTCTGCGGAAGCGGTGTCGATCAAGGCCGGCACGGGCCAGACGGTGTTCAGGCGGGGCGGCTTCAGCCCTGCACCACCTCACGAGCCCGCCCCCGAGGCGGTGGCTGCGGATCCAGCCCCAGGTGAGTCAGGATCTTCTCGATTACCGGCCGCTCCACGATGGCCGCGATGATCTTCAGTTCCCCGGCGCCGCAGTTCGGGCAGTGCTGCATGTCGATGTCAAAGACCCGCTTGAGCAGCCGCGCCCAGCTGATGCGATGCGGCCGAACCTGGGCCGTCTCGTCCTCGCACTCGGCGGCCGAATCGGCTTCGGTGGCCGGCTCCTCTCGATCCGGTGACCCCTGCGGCACCACCAGCGCGCGCAGCTTGGCGTTCGGCGCCAGCACGCCGTGTTCGCGCAGCTGGGGTCCGCTCACTTCGCGCAGCGAAGTTACGCGGACACCAAACCTGATGAGGTGCAGGCGCGGCCGCGGCACCAGAGCGGCCAGCCGCTGCATGAACTCCTGCGGGCTCATCACCAGGCGCGTGGTCCCGTCGCGCCACGGTGTCTTCAGCTTCAGCTCTACCTGTCCTGCGGCGTTGAGCTGCACCCGTTCGTCCGACAGCGCCGGGCGGGTGATGTAGCGGCACAGCTGCTCCAGCCGCTTGCGGTCGCGCGCTTCGACCCGCACCGCGGCATGCTGCGCTGTTCCCGTCGATGTCCGCGCACAGCGGCTGGCGCGCCGGAGCCTCGCGCGGCATTGCGCCTCTCGAGGTGAGCACCTTCTGCCCGGCACGGGGCCCGAAGGCGATGCGATAGGTGACCGCCGCCGCCTGCAGCGGCCGCAGCGTGCGCGATGCCTCACCGTCGGTATCGGGCTCGGCCAGGTAGGTTTGGCCCATGTCCTCGACCAGCACGCCCCGGCGCGTGAGCATCTTCATCAGCCGCTCGATCACGGACTGCAGCAGCGCATGCAGCTCGTCGTCGGTGGGCGAAGCCGCCTCGATGAAGGCCGGCGAGCCATCGACGCCGCGGCGGTACACCCCGTCCAGCACCAAACAGTGCAGGTGGATGTTGAGGTTGGCAGCGGATCCGAAGCGCTGGATCAGCGTGACGGCGCCACTGTGGCCTTCTTCGGCCTTGAGCCCGGCGGCGCCCAGCAGATGGCGCGTGAGCACGCGCTGCACCACCTGCAGCACCGGCGTGACCAGCTCGGGCTGTGCGGCCAGCAGCACGCGCAGCGGGATCGGCAGCGACAGCACCCATTGCCGCACCGGCACATGGGGGATGACGTGGTCGATCAGGTGCGCCGCGGTCTGCGGCATCCGCCGCGCACCGCATGACGGGCAGAAACCCCGCCGCTTCCAGCTAAACGCCAGCAGCTTGTCGTGGCCGCACTCGCCGCAGCGCAGCCTCAGGAAGCCGCGGGCCTGGATGCCGCAATCCAGGAAGGCGTCGAATTCGTCCTTGATGAACCGGGGCAACTCGGCGCCGGTGCTGGCGTCGGTGTGGGCGATGAAGCTGGCCGCATGCTGCTGCACCAGACGGTACAGCGTGGTCTGCTCGGGGCGGTGGCGTTTGTAGTGGACCGGGGCGCCATCGGGAGCCCGCTGGGGCTGCTGCGCCGTGGCTCGCACGATGGGCTCCCGGTGGGGTGAGCCCGCACGGTCTCAAGCCGTGCTCCGTGCCTCAATCGCCTGGATGGCTGCCAGCCGACGTGTGCCCTCCGTCGCGGGGCCTCCTACGGGTGACTGCGAGGTTGCCCGACCGGCAGCTTCAGGGCGGCGAGATCGGGGCGGCCTATGTCTCTTCAGGGTCGACAGCACTCCGAGGTCAACGCCGTCGGCTTTCCCCGAAG
This sequence comes from uncultured beta proteobacterium, assembly GCA_903828235.1. Lineage (GTDB taxonomy): Bacteria > Pseudomonadota > Gammaproteobacteria > Burkholderiales > Burkholderiaceae_C > Rubrivivax. The sequence continues at coordinate 15,904 of CAIKLM010000133.1, forward strand.
CTGTCGTCGCTCTCGCCGCAGCATCACAAGCAGGCCAGTCGGGGTGACATCGCCGGGATCACCACCCACTTGGTTGCAGCCGCACTCTTCGACCCCACCCGCCTGCGTGGCGAGGGCACTCGCGAGAACCAGCGCCCGCCAGTCGCGATCTCGTTGCGCGAGTCGTCGCTGATCCGGTGCCCCACGGCCGGCGCCTCGGGGGCCGGGTTCAGTCGCTGGGGATGAAGATCCACAGCAGCACATAGGCCACGATGCCGAAGCCGCCCGCCAGCAGCAGCGCCACGAAGAGCAGGCGCATCAGCCAGGCCTCCAGCCCGACGAAGCGGGCCATGCCGGAGCACACGCCGCCCAGCCAACGTTCCTGGCGGCTGCGGCGCATCAGGCGTGCGCCCGGCCCGGGGGTCGGCGCAAGGCCCTCGATCACGCGCGCCTTGGCGCGCTGGTACTCGTCGTCGCTGAGCTTGCCGCTGTCGTGCAGGGCGGCCAGGCGGTCCAGTTCGTTCGCGATCATGGTCAGTTCCTGCCGAAAGGGAGGGGGTTTCAGCTCTGCGGCTGCAGCGTGTACTCGACGCGGTCCGAGCCCTTCTGGCCTCCGCCCGAAGCGCGGTTGGTGCCGATGCGCCGCGTGGCCACCATGCGTTCGCCGATCACGGCGAAGACCTGCTCCTCGGTGTTCTCCCACTCGAAGCTGACGACCACGAAGGCTCTGCCTTCCACGCGCTGGCGCTTGCGGCTGGCCAGCGGCACGCCATCGGCCCCCAGCCACACCTCCAGGGTGGACTCGTGCTTCTTGACGTGCTTGTCCTTCCTGGCCGGGGGCAGGTCGAACACCAGCGCGCGGGCCGGGCGGCCCTGCCAGGGCTCTTGGCGCTCGGCCATGAACACGGCCCTGGCAAGGTCGCGCTGCAGGCTCTCGGCTGCGCGCGACAGCTCGCTCACGTCGCTGAAGCCCAGGCCTCGCAGCCCGGTGGCGGTGGGCGCCGGGGCCTTGGGGTTGGCGGCGCGTGCAGCGTCTTCCTGCGCGGCCCTGCTCAGCGCCGCCTGCGGGTAGATCAGGCGCAGGCCCTGCGTGCCGTCTTCCAGCTGCACGCTGGCCAGGCCGGTGCTGGCTTCGCTGTCATCGCCGTCGGAGCTGCGGCTCTCGCTCTTGAGCTGCACCGAGGCCTTCAGCGGCGTGTGGCCGGCCAGGCGAGCAAGGGTGTCGCGCAGTTCCTGCAGCGGGTTGGCGTGCAGCGGCATGGCCAGCAGCAGCGCACTGGCGAAGACGAGGGCGGTCTTGGGCATGGCCTGCATTCTGCAAAGCGCCGCAGCGCAGGGCCCGCGACATGCGACCGTCTGCACTTCGCGGGGGGCGAAGCGCGTGCTTCCGGGTGCAGCCGGCACGGCGGCGCAGCGAAGCCCCGGCGGCGCTTGGGACGGGGCGTCTAGGCGGCGCTCGCCGCGCGCCGCTGGCTCACGCCCAGCCACCCCAGCGCCAGGCCCAGCAGCGCCAGCGGCGCCAGCGAGCCCAGGTTCAGCCACGTCCAGCCCTGCGTGGTGATGAGCGCGCCCGAGCTGATGGAGCTCAGCGCCATGGTCCAGAACACGCAGGCGTCCATGAAGCCCTGCGCGCGCGTCTTCTCCTCGGGGCGGTAGGTCTGCGTGAGCAGCGTGCTGCCGCCGGTGTAGAGGAAGTTCCAGCCCACGCCCAGGGCCGCCAGCGCGACGAGGAACTGCATCAGGTCCACGCCCGACAGCGCCACGGCCACGCACACGATGTTGAGCAGCAGCCCCACGGCCATCACCGGCAACGCGCCGAAGCGCTTGATGAGGCTGCCGGTGAAGAAGCTGGGCACGAACATGCCCAGCACGTGCCACTCCAGCACCAGCGCCGCGCTCTCGAAGGGGTGCTTGCACTGCTGCATGGCAATCGGCGTGGCCGCCATCAGCAGGTTCATGACGCCGTAGCCCAGCGCCGCCGCCATCACGGCCACCACGAAGGCCGGCTGCCGCGCCAGCTCGGCGATGGGGCGCCCGGCCGGCGCGCCCGCCACCGGCGCGGGCAGGGCCGGGAAGCGGATGAAGCCCATCACCACCAGCCCCACCAGCGCCACGCCCACCAGCGCCACGTAGGCGCCCACGAAGGGCGTGGCGAACCAGCCGCGCGTGGCGCTGGCCAGGTTGGGCCCGAGGAAGGCGCCCAGCACGCCGCCGGCCAGCACCCACGACAGGGCGCGCTCGCGGAAGGCCGGCGCCGCCAGCTCGATGCCGGCAAAACGGTAGAGCTGGCCGTTGGCGCTGTAGAAGCCGGCCACCACGGTGGAGGCCACCAGCAGCCAGAAGCTGCCGATGCCGACGGCCAGCGCGCACGAGGCCGCCGAGGCCGCGGCCACGACCAGGCCGATCTGGAAGCTGCGCTGCCGGCCCAGCCGCGCCTGCAGCCGCGCCACCGGCATGGCCGACAGCGCCGCGCCGACCACGTAGCCCGTCACCGGCAGCGTCGCCATCCAGCCCCAGGGCGCCAGCTGCAGCCCCACCAGGCCGTTGATGGCAATGAAGGTGACGTTGTTGGTGAGGAACAGCGCCTGGCAGAAGGCCAGCAGCAGCAGGTTGCGGTTCACGCCGTTGGTCGGGGGTGGGGGTGTGCCGATCATGGCAGCTGCGGGCGGCCGGCGGCCGACGGCAAAACGCGGCGGTTCATCGCACAGTGCACGCCCGGCCGACGCGATCGGGCCGCACGCGCCCCCCGGCCGACGTCGACCCTGCTTATGATGGTCCGCCCCGCAAAGGGGCATACCGCCCACCCGCCCACCCGCAGCAGGAGTCGACGCATGGCCCTCATGGACTTCATCAAGAAGCAGTTCATCGACGTCATCGAGTGGGTCGAGGACGGCGACGGCACGCTGGCCTGGCGCTACCCGATCGCCGACCGCGAGATCCAGTACGGCGGCTCGCTGACGGTGCGCGAGTCGCAGATGGCGGTGTTCGTCAACGAGGGCAAGGTGGCCGACGTCTTCGGGCCCGGCATGCACCGCCTGACGACGCAGACGCTGCCGGTGCTGACCTACCTGAAGAACTGGGACAAGCTGTTCCAGAGCCCGTTCAAGAGCGACGTCTACTTCTTCAGCACGCGCCAGCAGCTCGACCAGCGCTGGGGCACGACGCAGCCGGTGTCGATCCGCGACAAGGACTTCGGCGCCGTGCGGCTGCGCGCCTTCGGCAACTACGGCTACCGCGTCGCCGACCCGCGGCTGTTCCACACCGAGGTCTCGGGCACGCGCGACCGCTACACCGTGACCGACCTCGACGGGCAGCTGCGCGCGCTGGTGCTGCAGCACATCAGCGACGCGGTGGCCTCCTCGGGCATCCCGTTCCTGGACCTGGCGGCCAACCAGGTGGAGTTCGCCAAGCAGCTGCGCGAGGCCGTGGCGCCCGACTTCACCCGCATCGGCCTGGCGCTGGAGATGGTGACGGTGCAGAACGTCTCGCTGCCCGAGGAGCTGCAGAAGGTGCTCGACCAGCGCATCGGCATGGGCATGGTCGGCCAGGACATGGGCCGCTTCATGCAGTACCAGACGGCGCAGGCCATCCCGAAGCTGGCCGAGGGCGCCGCGGGGGCGGGTGGCGGCGGCGGGGGCGGCAGCGTCGTCGGCGATGCCATGGGGCTGGGCGCCGGCGTGGCGATGGGCCAGGTGCTGGCGCAGAGCCTGTCGCAGGGCCTGCAGGGCGCCACGGCGGCTGCGGCCCCGGCGGCGGCCGCCGCGCCGGCCCTGCGGCCCGACGACATCCTGGCCACGCTCGAGAAACTGGGCGAGCTCAAGGCCAAGGGCATCCTCACCGACGAGGAGTTCACGGCCAAGAAGGCCGAACTCCTGAAGAAGCTGGCGTAACGGCCCGGCCCGCCGCCGCTTGAACACCCCCGCCACGCCGCAACGGCGCTGGCGCGCCGCCTGCCCGAACTGCGGCGCGCCGGTCGAGTTCGCCTCGGCGGCGTCGCCGGTGGCGGTGTGCGGCTTCTGCCGCAGCACGCTGGCGCGCGACGGCGAGGCGCTGCGCCGCATCGGCGCATCGGCCGAGCTGTTCGACGACCACTCGCCGCTGCAGCTGGGCGCGGCCGGCCGCTGGCAAGGCGTGGCCTTCACGGTGCTGGGGCGGCTGCAGCTGGCCTACGAGGGCGGGCGCTGGAACGAGTGGCACGTGCTGTTCGACGGCGGCCGAAGCGCCTGGCTGGCCGAGGACAACGGCCGCTACGTGATGGCGATGCCGCAGCGGGCCGCGTCGCCGGGGCTGCCCGCGCGCGAGCTGCTGCGGCCCGGCGCCGCGCTGGCACTGGACGGCCGCGACTGGCGCGTGGCGGCGGTGGTGGCGGCGCGCGTCGAGGCCGCGCAGGGCGAGCTGCCGACCGTGCCGCGCCTGGGCGAGCCGGTGCAGGTGGTGGAGCTGCGCAGCACCGGCGGCGAAGTGGGCTCGCTGGAGTTCGGCGCCTCGGGCCCGCCAGCCTGGACCATCGGCCGCTCGGCAGCCCTGGCCGACCTGGCGCTGACGGGGCTGCGCGAGGAGGTCGACGCCGAACTGGCGTCGCGCACGCTGGAGTGCCCGTCGTGCGGGGCCTCGCTGGAGATCAAGCTCGCCAGCACGCGCTCCATCGCCTGCCACCAGTGCCACGCCGTGGTGGACGTGTCCAAGGGCCTGGGTGCCGAGCTCGCCCACCACGAGCAGCAGGCCGGCGCCGCCGAGGGCGGCGGCCCGCAGATCCCGCTGGGGGCCACCGGGCGGCTGGACCTCGGCGAGGGCCCGCAGGACTGGCAGGTGGTCGGCTACCAGGTGCGCCGCACCGAGCCCGCGGCCGGGGACGAGGACGAGGACGGGAACGAGTACGACGAGGTCTACTTCTGGCGCGAGTACCTGCTGTACTCGCGCGCCGTGGGCTTCGCGTTTCTGGTGGACGCGGCGGACGGCTGGAGCTGGGCCGTGCCCGTGACCGGCGTGCCGCGCGTGCGCGGGGATACGGCGCAGTGGCAGGGCCGCAGCTACCAGCAGGCCGAGGCCTACGCCTCGCGCACGACCTGGGTGCTGGGCGAGTTCTACTGGCGCGTGCGGCTGGAGGATCGCACCCGGCACGTCGACTACCGGGCCGGCACGCGGCGCCTCAACCGCGAGCAGACGGCCGACGAGGTGACGTGGTCGGAGGGCGACAGCCTGGATGCGTCGACGCTGGCGCGCGCGTTCTCGCTGCCGGCGGCCGCGCACGCGGCGCTGCGGCCCTCGGTGCCGGCGTTCAAGGCCGATGCCGGCGGCGCCGCGCTGTTCGTGCGCATCGCGGTGGGCCTGCTGGTGCTGTTCATGGCGATGGCGGCGGTGCAGCAGTGCTCGCGCGACGACTGCGCCGAGGTGCGCGCCACCTTCGGCCCCGACAGCCGCGAGGCGCAGCAGTGCCGCGAGCGCGGGCGCTACGCCCACTCCCCCTCGGGCGGCTCCTATGGCGGCTGGAGCGGCGGCGGGGGTGGTCACAAGTGAAGACGTGCAACACAAGGAGGTCCCGATGATGGGTATCGAGTGGCTCAAGCCAGGCGTGTTCTTCGGATCGATCATGTTCGCGCTGATCGGCGTGGTCATCTTCTGGATCTGCTTCGTCGTCATCGACAAGCTCACGCCCTACGACCTGTGGGCCGAGATCGTCGAGAAGAGGAACATGGCGCTGGCCATCGTCGTGGCGGCCATGTGCATCGCCATCGGGCTGATCGTCTCGGCGGCGGTGCACGGCTGAGCCCGTGAGCGACCTGCCCGCGGCCGCCGGCACCGGGCCGCCGGAGCCCGGCGCGCCGCGCCCGGCCGAGGTGGCGCTGCTGGCGTCGGTGTTCGTGGTGGCGGCCTGCGGGCTGCTGTACGAGCTGGTGGCCGCGGCGCTGGCGAGCTGGCTGCTGGGCGACTCGGTGCTGCAGTTCAGCACCATCATCGGCGCGTACCTGTTCGCCATGGGCATCGGCTCGTACCTGAGCCGCTTCGTCGACCGCGCCCTGGTGGCCACGTTCCTGCGCGTGGAGCTGCTGGTGGGCGTGATCGGCGGCACGCTGCCGGCGCTGCTGTTCGTGATGCACAACCTGCTGGAGGTCACGCCGGCCACCAGCGGGCCGTTCCGGCTGCTGCTGTATGGGCTGGTGCTGCTGGTGGGCACGCTGGTGGGGCTGGAGATCCCGCTGGTGATGCGCATCCTGAAGGCGCAGTTCCGCCATCGCTGGCAGCTCTCGCAGCTGGTGTCGCAGGTGCTCACCTTCGACTACCTGGGCGCGCTGGCGGTGGCGGTGGCCTTCCCGCTGGTGCTGCTGCCGCAGCTGGGCGCCATCCGCACCGGCACGGTGTTCGGGCTGCTCAACGTGGCGGTGGCGGCCTGGGCGATGTGGCTGTTCCGGCGGCAGCTGGTGCAGCTGCGCGGCCACGTGCTGGCCTGCGCGGCCGCGGCGGGCACGCTGCTGGCGGTGGCGCTGGGCGCCGACCGGCTCACCAGCTGGGCCGAGGCCCGCTTCTACGGCGAGCGCATCGTGCACGCCGCCAGCAGCCCGTACCAGCGCATCGTCGTCACCGCCGGCCCCGGCGGGCAGCTGCGCCTGTTCCTCAACGGCAACCTGCAGTTCGACAGCCGCGACGAGCACCGCTACCACGAGGCCCTGGTGCACCCGGCGATGGCCGCGCACGGGGCGCCGCGCCGCGTGGCCATCCTGGGCGGCGGCGACGGGCTGGCGCTGCGCGAGGTGCTGCGCTACCCCAGCGTGGAGCAGGTGTGGCTGGTGGACCTGGACGCCGCCATCACGCAGCTGTTCGCGCGCGAGCCGCGGCTGCGCGCACTCAACGCGCAGGCCTTCGACTCGCCGCGCGTGCGCGTGGTCAACACCGACGCCTTCACATGGCTGGAGAGCCACGACGAGGTGTTCGACGTCGTCATCGTCGACTTCCCCGACCCGAGCAACTTCTCGCTGGGCAAGCTCTACACCACCAGCTTCTACGCGCTGCTGGAGCGGCGGCTCGCGGCCTCGGGCTACGCGGCCGTCCAGGCCACCTCGCCACTGGTGGCGCGGCGCAGCTTCTGGACGGTGGTGGCCACGCTGGAAGCCGTGGGCCTGGGCACCACGCCGTACCACGCCTACGTGCCGAGCTTCGGCGAGTGGGGCTTCGTCGTTGCCTCGCGCCGGCCCTGGCGGCTGCCCGAGCGGCTGCCCGAGGGCCTGCGCTTCGTCACGCGCGAGGGGCTGCCGGGGCTGCTGCACTTCCCGCCCGACATGGCGCGCGTGCCGGCACAGCCCAACCGCATCACCGAGCAGTCGCTGGTGCACATCTTCGAGCAGGAATGGGGCAAGGCGCACCGCTAGCGCGCGGCTGGACGCGGCGCAGCTGGCTGGGCGCAGCGGCGTTCGGGGCCGCCGGCTGCGCGCCGGGCCCGGGCCCGGGCCCG